>DATGSS010000018.1:0-23397 GCA_035302345.1 Paenalcaligenes sp. | reverse complement strand
AGGTGGCAGTGAGCATGCTTGAGCAGATATTTGCCCATACAACAATTGTTAATGATTTTGCTGAGCTGGGTGAAAAGTTTTCAACAGCAATTGCACCTCAGCCATTGCAGCAACCCCAATGGGTGCATTTAAATCAGGATTTAGCCCGACGATTAGGATTAGATTTAAGTCCACCCCAAGCGCGTGAGCAATTATTGCAGTTGTGTGCTGGTCATATGAGTTTACCCCAAGGGAAAACAGTCGCCGCTGTTTATAGTGGGCACCAGTTTGGTGTTTGGGCGGGGCAGTTAGGAGACGGCCGCGCTCATCTATTGGGGCGGGTTATTGGTCCCCAAGCTGATGTAGAGCTACAACTCAAGGGTTCTGGGCGAACGCCTTATTCACGCATGGGCGATGGGCGCGCCGTTTTGCGCTCGAGTATTCGCGAATATTTAGCCAGCCATGCCATGCATGCACTGGGTGTACCTACGACCGAGGCCTTGGCCTTGGTGCGCTCAGAAGATCCTGTGTATCGCGAGCAAGTCGAACAAGCCGCCATTGTGCTGCGCACTGCACCTACATTTTTACGCTTTGGTTCATATGAGCACTGGCAACGAGACCCTAAGGCATTAGCACAGCTTGTACGTTATACGATTGCTCATTTCTTCCCTGATATATCAACGGTAACGGATCCCGATGAGTTTGAGTCGCTCAAATTGACCCCTGCTCTGGTCACTGCATGGTTGCGCGATATTGTTGAAAAAACAGCTCGGTTAATGGCCCATTGGCAAACCTTGGGTTTTTGTCACGGGGTTATGAATACGGACAATATGTCAGTGCTAGGCTTAACCATTGATTATGGCCCATATGCATTTATGGATGAGTTTCATTATGCATTCACGCCTAATACAACCGACAGAGGTGGACGTTATTCCTGGTATCAGCAACCTCCCGTTGCGTTTTGGAATTTAACCCGGTTGGCCTCTGTCTTGCTTAGTTTGGACATAGAAAAACAAGATTTGCAGCGTTGCCTCGAACATTACGAGCCTACCTTTTGGCATCACTATCACGAACTGATGCGTAGGAAAACCGGTTTGAGCACAGTGGCCGACTCTGATACCGAGTTTTTTGACCGCTGGTGGAAGCTGTTAAATGATGGGCGGGCTGATGTCACACTGAGCTTTCGTTATTTGGCAGACTACTTGCAGTACCAAGATGATGACAGTGATCAGGCCGAGCTTGCGCGGGCGCGTTTTACTGGTTTGTTTGATGAGTCAGCTGCATCAGCGTTATCGGCTTGGTTGCACGAATATGCTCAACGCTGCGAGCGTGACCCCTTGGCACTTGCAGATCGAGTCAATTTAATGCGTGCTAATAATCCTTTATATGTGGTGCGCAACCATTTGGCACAGCGCTGTATTACAGCAGCCCAAGAGGGTGATTACACTGTGCTGGATGAGTTCTTTACGGTTTTAACCAATCCCTTTACAGAGCAAGCCGGTATGGAACACTGGGCAACCCCTCCTGGACCTGATGAGCAGGTCTCCATGTTGAGTTGTTCATCATAAATATTCTAACGCTATGAGCATTTTTAACTCAGTTGGATGTCGCAAGTTGTAATAGTGAGTACAATGCACGCTATGATAAAAAAGCACACAATAAATTAAACGTTACGCAGTAGTAAAAGGATTCATTATGGCGGGTAATACCCTGGGTAAGCTCTTTGCTGTCACCAACTTTGGTGAATCACATGGGCCAGCGATAGGCGCTGTGGTCGATGGTTGCCCGGCCGGACTCGAGCTTACCACTGAAGACATCCAAAAAGAGCTTGACAGGCGTCGTCCAGGTACCTCTAGGCATGTGACACAACGACGCGAAGCAGATCAAGTCGAGATTTTGTCTGGCCTATACGAGGGCAAGACGACAGGCACACCAATTGCTTTACTGATTCGCAACCAAGATGCGCGTAGCAAGGATTACGGCAATCTACTAGAGACTTTTAGACCCGGACATGCGGATTATAGTTATTGGCGCAAATATCAACATCGGGATCCTCGCGGGGGCGGTCGTTCTTCTGCGCGGTTAACCGCACCTACGGTTGCGGCCGGCGCCATTGCCAAAAAATGGTTACAGCATCGCTTTGATATTCAAATTCGTGGTTATATGAGCCAGCTTGGACCTATACAGATTCCTTTTCAAAGTTGGGATGCCATTACCCAAAATCCATTTTTTGCCCCTAATAACGAGATTATTCCCGAATTAGAGTCTTTTATGGATGCATTACGCAAAGAAGGGGATTCAATTGGCGCGCGTATTGAGGTGGTTGCGCAAAATGTGCCTGCTGGACTCGGTGCCCCGATTTATGATCGGCTAGATGCTGATATTGCACATGCCATGATGGGTCTTAATGCTGTCAAAGGCGTAGAGATAGGTGCTGGCTTTAAGGCTATTGAGCAAAAAGGCTCTGAGCATGGCGATGCTATGTACCCTGAGGGCTATAAAACAAATCATGCAGGTGGTGTGTTAGGGGGGATCTCTTCGGGCCAAGACGTCTGTGTATCAGTGGCTATTAAACCCACCTCTAGTATTCGCCTGCCTCGCCCTAGTATTGACTTAGAGGGCAATGCTGTACAGGTGCAAACTTTTGGGCGTCATGACCCGTGTGTGGGCATTCGCGCAACACCTATTGTCGAGGCTTTATTGGCCATTGTGCTGATGGATCATGTTCTGCAGCAACAAGCCCAACAAGGTAATTGGCAGCCATAAAATAGGTTAGGATGATGTCTGGCTTAAAACGTTTTACACACCGCTTAAAACGCTATGCGTTGCTAGCTACATTGGGATTGGGTAGTGCCATTGTTGTGGGGTGTGCCACTGTAGATACCACCACTGGTGGTGCTGTTGGCGTGCAAAGAAAACAATGGATGTCCAATATGGTATCTGCGGCCGAGGTCAATCAAGCCGCAGGACAACAGTACACGCAAATTATAGGACAAGCCCGTCAGCAGAAAAAACTGGATACTCAGTCAGCTCAAACCCAACGCGTACAAAAAATTATGCAGCGACTGGTGCAACAGGTCGGTGTATTTCGTCCTGATGCACGCGATTGGCCCTGGGAAATACATGTCATTGATGATCAACAGGTCAATGCTTGGTGCATGCCTAACGGTAAAATGGCTGTTTATTCTGGGCTCATCCAAAAGTTACAGTTAAGCGATGATGAGCTCGCTGCAGTCATCGGGCATGAAATTGCGCACGCCTTGCGCGAGCATTCCCGTGAGCAACTTTCACAGCAGGTTGCAACACAGATGGGGCTTTCAGTGCTGTCGGCTATTTTAGGTAGCCCGACGGTCGGTGATTTGGGCGGTATGTTGAGTGATGTTGTGATTAATCTCCCCAATAGCCGCACCCAAGAGGCCGAGGCTGATCGTATGGGGGTTGAGTTAGCAGCGCGTGCCGGGTATGACCCCCGGGCCGCTGTGAGTTTGTGGCAAAAAATGGCCCAACAAGGTGGAGCAGGCAGTCCGGAGTTTTTATCCACTCATCCGTCCCCTGCCTCACGTATTGCACAGCTTGAACAAGCGGCTCAACAGGTGCTGCCCTTATATGAGGCAACTAACAGTTAAGATAGATATGTAGCAAGTTTCTTGCACAAGGAAGAAAAGATGGCAAAAACCTTATATGACAAATTATTTGATTCGCATGTCATCGAAGAGGCTAGCGATGGCACCTGTCTATTGTATATAGACAGGCACCTGGTGCACGAGGTCACCAGTCCTCAGGCGTTCGAGGGTCTAGAATTGGCCAACCGTGCGCCCTGGCGTGTAAGTTCTATTTTGGCTGTGGCAGATCATAATGTTCCCACAACAGATAGGGCAGCGGGTATTGCAGACCCAGTCTCGCGATTGCAGGTCGATACATTGGTAAAAAACTGCCAAGAATACGGCATTACACTCTATAACATGGGTGATCTGCGTCAGGGGATCGTCCATATTATCGGGCCTGAACAAGGGGCCACGCTGCCTGGTATGACGGTAGTCTGCGGTGACTCTCACACCAGTACACACGGCGCATTTGCAGCTTTAGCTTTTGGGATTGGTACGTCCGAGGTAGAGCACGTGCTGGCTACCCAGACCTTGCACATGAAAAAAAGCAAAAATATGCTTATCCGTGTCGAAGGTGAGCTTCCTTTAGGCTGTACTGCGAAAGACCTGGTTTTGCATATTATCGGTGAAATCGGGACTGCAGGTGGCACGGGATACGCTATTGAATTTGCAGGTTCAACTATTCGTTCGCTCAGTATCGAGGGTCGGATGACGGTTTGTAATATGGCCATTGAGGCCGGGGCCCGCTCTGGCTTGGTTGCTGTGGATCAAAAAACAATTGATTACTTCCGTGGACGCCCCTACGCTCCTGTCGGCGAGATGTGGAATCAAGCGGTCGAATATTGGCGCACGTTGCAAACAGACGAGGGGGCGCATTTCGATAAAGTCGTTGAGATAAATGCCCGTGATATCAAACCGCAAGTAACATGGGGGACCTCACCCGAAATGGTGTTACCTGTGGATGCTACAGTCCCTGACCCTGAACTCGAGCGTGATGACCTCAAGCGCCAAGGGATCGAACGTGCCCTAGAGTATATGGGTTTGACTCCTAGACAACCTATCACTGATATCAAGCTCGACAAGGTTTTTATTGGTTCATGTACCAATGCACGTATCGAGGATTTGCGTGCTGCTGCAATCGTCGCACGAGGCCGCAAGGTAGCTTCCAATATAAAGCTGGCGATGGTTGTTCCTGGTTCTGGTTTGGTCAAAGAACAAGCCGAACAAGAAGGGCTGGATAAAATCTTTATTGATGCCGGTTTTGAGTGGCGTGAACCCGGGTGTTCAATGTGTTTAGCTATGAATGCTGATAGGCTCGAGCCCGGTGAGCGTTGCGCATCGACCTCTAATCGTAACTTTGAAGGTCGACAAGGGCAGGGGGGGCGCACACATTTGGTTAGCCCGGCCATGGCCGCGGCCGCTGCTGTAGCTGGCCACTTTGTTGATGTCAGGTCTATAAACTAAGAGGGCAAAAATGCAAGCATTTACCGTACACGAAGGGTTGGTCGCGCCCCTGGATCGAGAAAACGTCGACACGGATTTAATTATTCCTAAACAGTTTTTAAAATCTATCAAGCGCACAGGGTTTGGGCCTAATTTATTTGATGAATTGCGCTATCTGGATCATGGCGAACCCGGGATGGACAACAGTCAGCGTCCTTTAAATCCCGATTTTGTACTCAACCAAGAGCGCTACCAAGGGGCTTCAGTTTTGTTGGCACGGCGCAACTTTGGTTGCGGCTCTAGTCGAGAGCATGCGCCCTGGGCCCTATTGCAATATGGTTTTCGTGCCATTATTGCGCCGTCATATGCAGATATTTTTTATAACAATAGCTTTAAAAATGGTTTATTACCCATTGTGTTGACTGAACTCGAGGTGAATCGCCTGTTCGATGAGGTCAAAGCCTTTCCTGGGTACCGTTTGACTATTGATCTCGAGGCTCAAAAGGTCATAAGCCCCAATGGTGAAGAGTTTTTCTTCGATATTGATCCCAGCCGTAAGCAAGCTTTGCTCAGTGGCTTGGATGAGATTGGAGCCACTCTGAAAAAAGCTGACAAAATACGGCAATTCGAGGCTGAGCGCCTAGCACGTTATCCCTGGTTGGTTGCAGATGGACTGGGGCAATAAATTAATCACTGTATTTTGAAAAATGGGCAGTGAAAGCTGCCCTCTATAAGTTTAGGAACAAAGGTTATTATGTCGACATTAATTGCCGTCATGGCAGGCGATGGCGTAGGCCAAGAGATTACCCAAGAGGCAGTGCGCGTTTTAGAGGCGCTGGAACTGGACTTAGAGTTCAAAGAGGCAGCCGTAGGTGGGGTTGCCTATGAGGCGCACGGTCACCCGCTACCCAAAGAGACCATCGCCCTTGCCAAGCAAGCGCAGGCGGTTTTATTTGGTGCGGTGGGCGATTGGAAATACGATGAATTGCCGCGTCACCTGAGACCCGAGCAGGCTATTTTGGGTTTGCGCAAAGAATTAGGATTATTTGCTAACTTACGGCCTGCAATGTTGTTTGAACCGCTCGCCGAGGCTTCTAGCCTCAAGCCCGAGGTTGTTGCAGGCTTAGATATTATGATTGTCCGCGAATTGACTGGCGATATTTACTTTGGACAACCTAGCGGGGTGCGCACAGCCCAAGAGGGGCCATTTGCCGGTGAACAGCAGGGTTTTGATACTATGTTGTATGCGCAAAGCGAGATTCGTCGCATTGCACATTTAGCGTTCCAAGCAGCGCAAAAACGACAGAAAAAGCTCTGTAGTGTCGACAAGGCCAATGTTCTTGAAACCTCACAGTTATGGCGCGATACTGTTAATGAGGTCAGCAAAGATTATCCCGATGTGCAGTTATCACATATGTACGTAGACAATGCAGCAATGCAACTGGTGCGTGCACCAAAAGAATTTGATGTGATTGTAACGGGTAATTTGTTTGGTGATATTTTGTCTGATGAGGCTGCAATGCTCACGGGTTCGATTGGTATGTTGCCCTCAGCATCTTTAAATGACAGCCAACAAGGCCTTTACGAGCCCATCCATGGCTCCGCACCCGATATTGCTGGTCAGAATCGTGCCAATCCTTTAGCGACAATTTTATCGGCGGCGATGATGCTGCGTTATTCACTGCATAACGGTGCGGCTGCTGAGCGTATCGAACGTGCGGTACAACGAGTTCTAGAAGAAGGCTATCGCACTGCTGATATAGAACAGCCTGGCTGTACTCTGGTGGGTACTGCCGAAATGGGTCAAGCAGTTATTCAGGCACTATAGTTTTTACACATTCCAAATCAGTAGGTGGTTTTTTCATGAAGCAATCAGTAGGTTTAATCGGATGGCGTGGCATGGTGGGCTCTGTGCTCATGCAGCGCATGCGCGAAGAAAATGATTTCGATTTATTTGAGCCCGTTTTCTTTTCTACTAGCAATGCGGGTGGAGCAGCACCTGAATGGGCCCAAGGTGTCGGTCCTTTGCAGGATGCTTACGATATAGAGACATTGAAAAAACTGCCCATTATTGTGACTTGTCAGGGGGGTGACTACACAAGTGAGGTCTATTCCAAATTGCGTGATAGCGGCTGGGATGGCATCTGGATCGATGCTGCCAGTACATTGCGCATGGACGAAAACTCTATTATTGCTCTGGACCCCATTAACCGTGAGCTGATTGACGCAGGTTTAAAAAATGGCGTCAAACAGTTTATTGGCGGTAACTGTACCGTCAGTTGCATGCTCATGGGCCTGGGTGGATTATTCAAACACGATTTGATCGAGTGGATGACCAGCATGACCTACCAAGCTGCATCAGGTGGGGGAGCTCAGCACATGCGCGAGTTACTCACACAGTTTGGTCAAATTAATCAGGCCGTTAAATCGCTGCTTGATGACCCTGCGTCTGCCATATTGGATATTGACAAAGGTGTTTTGCAGGCACAAAAGTCACCCACTTTGGATCATCGCCATTTTGGAGTGCCGTTGGGGGGCAACCTGATCCCTTGGATTGACAGTGATTTAAACGATGGTATGTCCCGCGAAGAATGGAAGGGCGGCGTTGAATCTAATAAATTGTTAGGCCATGATCAAAGCAATTATGTGCCTATTGATGGACTTTGTGTTCGCATCGGTGCGATGCGCTCGCATAGTCAGGCTTTGACAATTAAACTCAGCCGCGATGTACCTTTGGATGAGGTTGCCGAGATTATCAAAGAGACCTCACCCTGGACTAAGTACATTCCTAATGAACGCGAACAAACCATGCAAGAGCTAACGCCAATAGCAGTGACTGGGACGATGGATATTCCAGTAGGCCGTGTGCGTCACTTAGCCATGGGCAAGCAGTACATCACGGCATTTACTGTGGGTGACCAGCTATTATGGGGTGCAGCCGAGCCTTTGCGTAGAATGCTCAGAATTGTGCTAGGAGAGCTCTAACAATGTCGATCAAACGTCGCCGCTCACAACATATAGGCAGGCCTTGGTTTGCTCGATTATGTCGTGCTGTGGCGGTGTTGGGGTTGTGTTTTTCCGCTACCCTGCATGCATTGACTATCGGTCACTCTCGAATAGAGTCAGCTGCAGATGAAAATCTGCAGCTCAGCGTTTTAATATCGGGGGTGTCTAACCAAGACATTGAGCAGCTAGAGGTCCAGGTCGCCCCTCGAGAGAAATGGCTAGAGCTTGGTTTGGAACCGCTGCAGCAAGTGCTTGAGGCGCGTGTGCAAATATCTCCAGGCCCGCGCCCCGATTCTGTGCAGGTGCGTTTTATTGGCGCAGCCCCGGTCGAACAATCTGTAATAGATTTACTCTTTGATGTGCGCACTGCTGACGAAGAACAACGTCACCAAGTCAGTATGCTGCAACAACCGCGCCCATCAATTCAATTACCTATCGAACAAGGACGAGCACCTGCGACGACTCAGTCCAGCGCTGCAACAGTTGAGGCACATGCAGAAACCTTAACTGTGCGGCCAGGAGACTCATTACATCGTATTGCGCAGCGAATAGGCACGCAGCACGGTTCCGAATATCAACTGTTGGCTGCTTTATACCAGCTAAACCCTCAGGCCTTTGGCCAAGACAATATGCATTTGCTATTTGCAGGCGAGCAATTACGCATGCCCACTGCCGAGCAAATACAATCTATGAGTGATCAGCAGGCACGACAGTTATATGTCGAGCATATGCATCTCTTTAATCAATACAAAGAGGCGTTAGCGCGTGGGGCGACTGAACAAGAAGCCACGGCATCACTAAAAACTTCTGTACAAGCCCAGGCACCCACTGATACAGAACCGAGATCGGCCGCATCTGATAGCGCCGAGTCATCACATCAGGCAGAGTATTCAAAAGAGCATGCTGACCGTTTGCGCTTGGATGAATCTGATGCATCCGATGGACAGATCAGTGCTGATGACCGCCAAGCTCAGGAAAAAGCACTGGCTCATGTCCGCCAAGAAGTAGAAAAGCTGGAAACCGAGATCGATGCCCTGAGTAATGTTCTTAAAATGGATTTGGATCAAACCTCAGAGCAACAAGCAGATACGGAGCTCACCGAGAATGAACAGAGACGCCCTGATGTAAATGCATCTGCTAAAGCTGATGCTGCAGACAGTAGTACCCGAGCAGACAACGTTACAGAGCCCGAGACAAGCGCAGGGGGGCCTGCTAGCGATGCTGCTAAGGATCCCCAGGCGCCTGAAAGCTCGGTAATTAGTCTTCAAACGCCAACACATCATTCCACAGCAGCGTCTAACGAGCCCGGGATGTTAAATGGCAAAGAACCCGCAGAGAAAGCTTTAGCAAGCACCAACACTGCTGCACAGCTAGATACAGATATGGAAGCAAGCTGGATACAACAACACTTTATTAAGTTAATGCTAGCGTTGCTGGCCTTTGTCGTAATCTTTACGATTTGGATTTTGCGGCGAGCTGATAAAACCACGGTTGAGTTAGAATCACCAGACCGTGTTACCGATGAAATGATCCAAGCCAAGTTGCAAGATATTAATCTTGATTTGGACGTTCCACCAACAGACGAATCTGGCGATGTGGGTCGCACTGATAAACCCTAACTGAGGGCCTTATGCAGCGATGGAGTCTGGGCATAGCCTATAACGGAACGGGTTGGCATGGGTGGCAAAAGCAACCTCAGGTTGTGACTGTCCAATCCCAGCTGGAACAAGCTGTTCATAGCTTTTTAGGGCATGAGGTCCAGACTGTATGCGCAGGCCGTACGGATACCGGGGTGCATGCGCTAGAGCAGGTGGTGCATCTAGATACCCAGTTGGTGCGTCGTGAGGTCTCGTGGATTCGTGGTGTAAACAGTTTTTTACCTAGTGGCATCCGTGTGCAATGGGCACGTCCGGTAGATGGGCAGTTTCATGCCCGCTTTAGCGCCCAGCGACGCCATTATGTATATTTATTGCGTAATGCGCCGCATCCTAGCCCTTTCACCGAGGCCCGCTCGGCATGGGTATTTCAACCATTAAAGTTGCAGCTTATGCTACAAGCCGCACAAGCTCTGGTGGGCACCCATGATTTTTCGTCTTTCCGGTCCGCTGATTGCCAGGCAAACAATCCAGTCCGTGAACTACAGGAATTACGTATTACACAACAGGGAGAGTATTTTATCTTTTATTTCTCCGCCAACGGGTTTCTGCATCACATGGTGCGAAATCTAATGGGTGTATTAGTCTATATTGGCATGGGTAAAAGGCCGGTGCACTGGGCGCAGGAACTAATTAATGCTCGGGACCGCAGTTTATCTGCGCCGACTTTTGCAGCTCAAGGGTTATATTTAGCAAAGGTAGATTATCCATCGCGTTGGGGACTACCAAATCATAGGATTAGTGACCTAGTGCATCGGCATTTGGGCATTAGCTATGTTAAGGTTTAATACCTGTGGTTGCGTTTGAGACATTTGTTAACTGGCGTTGTCCTTATTCCAAAAGAACAATATGCACTTTTTACTGACATGCAGTTCTCTAATAGATAAATTGAATCGCACTGTAGGCCGTTCGGTGGCTTGGTTGACGCTGATTGTTGTACTGGTTAGCGCCATCAACGCTATCGTGCGTAAAACATTCAATGTCAGTTCCAATGCGTGGTTGGAATTGCAGTGGTATTTATTTGGTGCGATCTTTCTTTTGGCCTCCGGCTATACATTTTTACGAAACGAGCACGTGCGCGTCGATGTTATTTCACAAAATTTTTCTCGGCGTGTGCAAATTTATATAGAGATTTTCGGAGTGCTCTTTTTCTTGTTGCCAGCATTTGGATTGGTGTTCTGGCTATCTATTCCGTATTTCTATAAATCCCTGGTTACTTGGGAGCTATCCTCGAATACCGGGGGCCTGATTCGTTGGCCGGTCAAGCTGTTAATCCCGCTGGGCTTTGGATTATTATTATTGTCTGGTGTATCGCATTTGATTAAATGTATAGGGTTTTTGATGGGCATCGCCCCTGATCCTATTGCTGAAGCCGAACAGCGCCAACGCTCAGAGCTCGAAATTGCGGATGATATTGCCCAGTATGCACAGGCAGTCACCGAACAACAAACGACTGAACAACAGAAAAAATAATCACCATCAGCCAGTGGGCCATCCATGTTTGATTTAATTGCATCTAACCTAGCTCCGATCATGTTTTTTAACTTGATCGTTTTTTTATTGTTGGGTTTTCCTGTTGCTTTCACGCTTGCCGCAGTAGGGATTTTGTATGGCTTGGTGGCCATCGAATTTGGCTTTATGCAGCCGGCCTTATTCCAGGCATTGCCCCAACGTATATATGGCATTATTTCCAATGATACTTTGTTGGCTGTGCCTTTCTTTACCCTGATGGGTTTGGTGCTAGAGCGATCCGGGATGGCCGAGGATTTGCTGGATACCATCGGGCAATTATTTGGGCCCATAAGGGGGGGCTTGGCCATCGCGGTTGTTCTCGTAGGGGCCATGCTGGCAGCCACGACAGGGGTGATTTCCGCCTCGGTGATTTCTATGGGATTAATTTCACTGCCCATTATGCTGCGTTACGGGTATGACCGCCGGCTTGCCAGCGGGGTAATCGCAGCATCGGGGACTTTGTCCCAGATCATTCCGCCATCGATTGTTTTGATTATCTTGGCTGATCAGTTGGGTCGTTCTATTGGTGATATGTACCGCGGCGCGATGTTGCCTGGCATTCTCTTGACCCTGACTTATGTGCTCTATGTGGGTATTTTAGCCATCTTTAAGCCTAAAAGTGTTCCCGCTTTGCCCCCAGAAGCGCGTACCTATGTTGAAGAGGATGGCAGTCGTGGCTTGCGTTCATTATTTGTCCTGAGTTTACTGTCTGCTGGGGTCTCTTATTTAGGATCTAGCTATTATTTTAGTACGCATGAAAATGTACCTGTCGACGAAAGCATTGTGATTGTGCTTTTGCAGTGGGGGGTGGCGGCTTTTGTGATGGCCTCTATCAACCGACTCTTGCGGTTAGGTTTGCTCTCTAAAATCGCCGAGCGCGTTACATTTGTAATGATTCCGCCCTTATTTTTAATCTTTTTGGTGCTTGGTACCATTTTCATCGGTGTAGCGACACCTACTGAGGGTGGTGCTATGGGTGCAGTGGGCGCGATTGTAATGGCCGCCTCGCGTGGTCGACTTAATTTTAAGCTATTGGGTCAGGCCATGGCGAGCACCACGCGTTTGTCCTGCTTTGTGGTGTTTATTTTAGTTGGTTCGACGATTTTCAGCTTGAGCTTTCGCGGTATCAATGGCGATCTCTGGGTAGAAAGTTTATTGATTGATCTACCCGGCGGAGATTTAGGCTTTTTAGTAGTGGTGAGCCTACTGACTTTTTTCTTGGCCTTTTTCTTGGATTTCTTTGAACTGGCCTTTATTATTGTACCTTTGCTAAGTCCAGTAGCCGAGGCAATGGGCATTGATTTAATTTGGTTTGGGGTGCTGCTAGCGGTCAACATGCAGACTTCATTCATGCACCCACCGTTTGGCTTTGCGTTATTCTTTTTGCGCTCGGTGGCCCCTCGTGAGGACTACATAGATAATGTCACTGGTCAAAAGATTCGTCGCGTCACCACGGGCGATATATATTGGGGGTCTGTACCGTTTATTATTATCCAAATCATTATGGTGATTTTTGTACTTTTTGTCCCAGGTATCGTGACTCATTACAAGCACGGCGAGATCCTATTGGACGATGCCGAAATTGAATTTGGAACGGGTGAAACCTATGGCTATGATGACTACGGATTTGGTGGCGAAGATGGTGGCGCGTCTTTTTATTAATCAGGAGCATTAAAATGCAGCGTGATTCTGCGCGCATACGCTTTAAGCTATGTGGTTTAACCCGTAAAGAGGATATAGCGCCGATGGTGCACAGCGGGGCCGACGCTATTGGGCTTGTATTTTATCCATCTAGCAAACGGTATGTATCTCTACAACTAGCCACTGATTTATGTGCTCAAATTCCCGCTTTTGTAACGGTCACAGGTCTTTTTGTTAATCCCGAGCCCGAATTTGTACACACTATGATTGAACAAGCCGGGGTGGATTTATTACAGTTTCATGGGGATGAAACTCCACAATTTTGCCAGCAATTTAATCGCCCCTATATCAAAGCGTTTCGTGTAGGTGCGCCAGGGCATCAAACAGCCACACAGTTACTCGCGCAATGTCGGCAGTATCCAGATGCCAAAGGTTGGTTATTTGATAGCTATACACCTGAATATGGTGGCAGCGGAGTTTCTTTCGATCAAGAAGTTTTGCTCGACCTTCAAAAACTGAGTTCTGCTACAGATGCTCCAATAATCTTGGCTGGTGGTTTAAATGCAGAAAACATTAAAGAGAAATCACAACAATTAAAGCCTTTCGCTGTAGACGTGAGTAGCGGTATTGAACTTGCCCCTGGAATCAAGTGTCCAACAAAGATAGCGGCTTTTGTGCATGCGTTAAATGAACTGAGCTAGCTTATGTAAATATAAAAAGGACTTTTAGGTTTTTTATGTCAGTGATTCAAATTGGCCCATTCACTTTGGAAGGGCTTATTTTTTTAGCCGTTTTAGGTTTTGCAGCCGCAATGGGCGCCGCTATTTTGTACGACAAAAAACGGGGTGGCCAAGCAGAGAAAAGATTGTGGTGGTTGACATTGGTTGCGGCGTTAACAGGGCGCTTAGTATTTGTCATTCGTTTTTGGCCATCGTACCAAGAGCAGCCTCTAGAGGTCATAAACATCCGCGACGGTGGCTTTGCTTGGCAGGCAGCTGTTGTGGTTTATGTCTTGGCATTGTTGTGGCTGTTTATTCGCCGACGGGTGTTATTTGCCGGAATAGCGCAATCTATAGCCATTGGTGCTGTGGTGATTGTCGGTGGTTTGATTTGGATGCAACCATGGAAAGAGAGCCCCCAAAACTGGTATGAAATGTCGCACTTAGAGCAGCTTAGACCTATGTCTAGTGCGGTTAATACTAAAGAAAACACAGTCCTTTCCGCGGATCAATACCATGGAAAACCAACGGTAATTAATTTATGGGCGACTTGGTGTCCACCCTGTCGACGTGAAATGCCGGTTTTGCAGCAAGCCCAACAAAGGTATAAAGATGTAAATTTCGTATTTATTAATCAGGGTGAGCGCCCGGATCAGATTGAGAAATTCTTAGAAGAGCAAGGGTTAGAACTACAAAATTTGTGGCTAGATGAATATGGCTTATCGGGGCAGGCCATAGATAGCAAGGGATTGCCGTCTACTTTATTTTTAGATGGGCAAGGGCGGATTGTAAATGCCCGTTTAGGGGAGCTCTCTGCAGCATCCTTGCAGTCACATTTAGAATCAATTAGGATCAAAGAGTAGCGAACTGTTTTTCAACGCAAAAATTTACAGTTTTTGCGCAGGGGTTAGCAGCCAGGCCTTCAAGTCATTGATATGATAGGCGGTAACGTTTTTTTTCTTTAACACTTATATCAATGGCTGAACCTACGAATACTAAATCAAAATTTCGCATAAGCGGACCGGTATTTTTTGGCTCCGGGTCCATTCTTTTATTTTTGGCGGTATTGGTTACTGTTCTTAGAGAGCCAATGCTAAGAGTATTTACTGCCGTACAAACATGGATTATCGATGATGTAGGTTGGTTTTATATTTTGACGGTCGCAATTATATTATTGGTGACCGTTTTCTGTATGCTTAGTCGTTACGGTGATCTCAGGCTCGGGCCTGATCACAGTACTCCGGAATACAGCACCATTACTTGGTTCTCGATGCTGTTTTCTGCGGGAATGGGTATTGGCTTAATGTTTTTCGGGGTTGCCGAACCTTTGATGCATACGTTGCAACCTCCTATCGGAGAGCCTGGCTCAGCAGAAGCAGCGCGTGAAGCTATCCGCATTACATTTTTCCATTGGGGGTTACATGCTTGGGCTATTTATGGCATTGTTGCCCTGACCTTAGCGTTTTTCGCTTATCGTCATGGCTTGCCTCTGACATTACGCTCAGCACTGTATCCCATGATTGGTGATCGCATTTACGGTCCCATCGGTAATGCAGTAGATATCTTTGCCGTAGTCAGCACAGTATTAGGGGTGGCGACTTCGTTAGGTTTTGGCGTGGTTCAGATCAATAGTGGTTTAAACCAACTCTTTGGTTTGCCTGTTAACGAACATGTGCAGGTTTTACTGATTATTGGTGCCACGGCATTGGCCTCGATTTCGGTAGGTTTGGGTTTGGATGCGGGTATTCGCAGACTATCCGAACTGAATATTATCTTGGCGATTTTACTGGTACTGTTTGTACTAGTACTTGGCCCGACAGTCTTTTTAATTAAGGCTTTTGTACAGAACACCGGTAGCTACTTTTCTGAAGTAGTAGAAAAAACCTTTAACCTCTACGCCTACGAGAAAACCGATTGGTTAGGTGGGTGGACTCTGTTTTATTGGGGTTGGTGGCTCTCATGGTCGCCTTTTGTGGGTATGTTTATTGCTCGTGTGTCTCGTGGTAGAAGCATTCGCGAGTTTATTCTCGGTGTCACTTTATTGCCCACAGGCTTTACTTTCCTCTGGATGACGGTCTTTGGTGATACTGCCATTGATATGGTTCTTAACCAAGATAAATGGTCCATTGCCGAGGCTACTTTAGAGGATCCTTCTTTGGCCTTGTTCGCTTTCCTCGAGCAATTCCCCTTGTCTAGCGTGGTGAGCATCATCGCAGTGATGATGGTATTGGTCTTCTTTGTTACCTCTGCTGACTCGGGTGCTTTAGTTGTAGACATGTTGGCATCCGGCGGAGACGACAAAACACCTGTGTGGCAGCGTTTGTTCTGGTCAATTAGCATGGGGGTAATGGCCATCGCGTTGTTGTTGGCAGATGGTCTACAAGCATTGCAGACCGCAACATTAGCAACTGCATTGCCGTTCTCATTCGTGCTGTTAATAGTCATTTGGGGGTTACTCAAGGCCTTGCGTCAAGACACCACCAAAAGAGAAACGCACACGCATTATCATGCAGCGCCACGCACAGGCGGCGACGCTGTTGATTGGCAACGCCGTATGCGTAATCTCATGACTTTCCCACGCCGTCGCCATATCGAGCGCTTTTTAGATGATGTTGTTTATCCTGCCTGCGTCAAGGTCGGTGAAGAACTATCAAAACTAGGCTCAGATGTGGTGCTGGATAGAAATGAAGAGCACGGTGTGATTTTGCGCGTCAGCCATGATGTGGAGCATGATTTTGTTTATGCAGTGTATCCACAAGCATATTTGCTGCCTGCATTTGTCGAAGACGACGAAGAAGACAGCAGTGGTGGGCGCAAATACTTCCGTGCAGAAGTGCATTTACTAGAGGGTGGCCAAGACTACAATATTATGGGCTGGTCTACCCAGGCAGTGATTGATGACATCATCGATCAGTACGAACGCCACATGCACTATCTGCACTTGATTAGAGACGAAGAATAACGCCTATTTAGCTGTGGTGGCATCACCGCTTTCAGCATCAAATTGCAATGCATAGCGGTTTGCCATCATGGCGCAGGCCATCAGTTGGATCTGATGAAAAATCATGATTGGTAATAGGGCCGGGCCAATGGCACTGGCGCTAAAGATTACCTGGGCCATGGGGACACCCGTGGCCAAACTTTTTTTAGAGCCACAAAAGACAATGGCTATTTCATCTTCACGGCTAAATTTAAAACGACGTGACAAGAAGGTTGTGAGTGCTAACACAATCACCAGTAAAACGGTGCAAACGATGGTCAGAACCAGCAACGAAAGCGGTGGTACAGCTGCCCAAAGACCACCAATGACGGATTCACTAAACGCTGTATAGACCACGAGCAAGATCGAGCTTTGATCGACCCAGCGCAACCAATTGCTATTGCGATTGATCCATTCTGCTGTCCAAGGGCGCGAGAAATGGCCAATCATGAATGGCAACAATAATTGCACGCTAATTTGGACTACTGACTCCGCCATCCCAGTCGTACCGGCGTCGGCATCTAATAATAATTGTAAAATTAAAGGGGTTAGGACAATCCCAATGAGACTCGATGCAGAGGCGCTACATACGGCTGCGGGTACATTACCCCTGGCGATAGAAGTAAAAGCTATCGCAGACTGCACTGTTCCTGGTAGGGCACATAAATAAAGCATCCCAATTAACAAAGGCATACCTAACAGAGGCAGCAAAATAGGGCTCATGGCCCAGCCAATCAGCGGGAAAATTCCAAAGGTGAAGGCAAAGACTAATAAATGCAGCCTCCAGTGCATCGCTCCTGCAATAATGGCTTCACGGGACAGTTTGGCCCCGTGCATGAAAAATAGCAGGGCAATTGCGAATCTAGTTAACCATTCAAAAAAAACAGCCCCTGAACCATGAGCTGGCAGGGCGCTGGCAAGTAAAACTACACCAATCAATATCAGGGTGAAGTTATCGAAAATGAGTCTGAGACGTTGAATAACAGTAAGATTGTGGGTAGACATAAAACTCGTCTATCAATTGTTTTAAAGTTGCAATAATCGCTAGGTCCCCAAGATTACCCAATAAGAACAACACTGACCAGATCAAAACAATTAGTTTGTGCAGAGCTTACTAAAAAGAAATTGTAGTTTTTTTATTTTAGAGTCTGCCGCTATTTATTTTGGGAGAATTCTGAGTGATACAATTATGCCTATGGCTTCTGCGGCGACTGATTCAGAGTTTTAAAAGGTAAATCAATGATTGATTTTGACGAAACTGCTTTGGAAAAAATTAAAGCAGCCAGGAAAATAGTTTTTTTTAGTGGCGCCGGTATTTCTGCTGAGAGCGGTGTGCCCACTTTTAGAGATGATTTAACTGGCTTGTGGGCGCAGTATGATCCTATGGAGCTCGCTACACCACAGGCATTTGCTCGGCAACCAGCTCTAGTTTGGGGGTGGTATTTGTGGCGTCGACAGCGAGTCCAAGAGGCACAGCCTAACGCAGCTCATACAGCACTGGCCGAATGGCAGGCCCAGCAAGGCAACGAGCGGATTATTTGTTTGACACAAAATGTTGATGATTTACACGAGCGTGCGGGGTGTAGCCATGTATTGCATCTGCATGGCAATTTATTCGCTTCATTATGTGCTGAGTGTGGCCGCGGCCTCAGCGATGACGCATTGCCTGAAGAGCACCGCGCGGGTACACATGATGAGGTATTTCATCCGCAGGGCCAAGAAATAGAGCCACCAGTGTGTCAGGATTGTGGTGGATATATTCGCCCTGGTGTCATCTGGTTTGGCGAATCTTTAGATGGTAATGTGCTGGATCAATCTTTTGAACTCAGCGCAAATTGTGATGTACTCATAGCTATTGGCACGTCGGGGGTGGTACAGCCTGCAGCTGCTCTACCTGCTATCGCACGTGACTCTGGGGCCTATGTTATTCAAATCAATCCCCAAGAAACCCCTCTGGATGGCGTTGCTCATTGGAATATTAGGGCATCGGCTGCTCAGGCATTACCCGAACTATACGCACGGGTTCGCGAGAGTTAAAGATGGCATTAAATTTTGACTGTGCCTTGTTGAGAGCAACCGATATTCATGCCGCAGATGATAGGGCCGCCCAATTAGGGATTGCCCCACAGGCATTGATGCAGCGTGCGGGCGCAGCGCTGACCACCGCTATTTTACAGCGATATCCTAGGGGCCATGTTTTAGTTATTTGTGGGCCTGGAAATAATGGTGGCGACGGTTTTGTCATCGCCCGTTTGTTGGCTGAACGCGAATGGCCCATAACTGTTTGTACTCCGCAAGGAGATTTGCCCACCAAAGCACCGGCCGCCATCCATGCGCAGCAGTACTCGGGTAATTGTCTGTCATTTGACGCTATTGATGAGGACTTTTTGCAGCAGGTGGATCTCATCATCGATGCAGGGTTTGGGGTAGGGCTATCGCGCCCTTTAGATGCTCGGTGGCAGGCATTATTACAGCGTGTACAGCACAGTCAAAAACCGATTGTAGCGGTAGATATTCCCACAGGGGTTGGTGATTTTGGCCAGCTATATACTCAATATCCCGCGCAGGCAGAATTGACCCTTGCACTATTTAAAAAGAAACCGGCGCATACACTGAACCCAGGGCGCTTTTATTGTGGTGAAGTATTGGTTTGCGACATTGGACTAACAGTAGAGCACCTACCTACTGAGCCTTTATTTTATGAAAATACGCCTGCGTTATGGGCAGAGCAATGGCAGCAAACCCGCCCTCAGGCACAAACCCATAAATATGATCGCGGTCATGTGTTGGTGTTTGGTGGACCGCTGTTAACGGGTGCTCCTAGCTTAAGTGCGCTTGGGGCCGCGGTTTGTGGTGCAGGATTAGTGACGATTTTGGCTCATGCCAGCAGCTGGGCCATTTATGCAGCTCAAATGCGCGCTGTGATGGTACGCGCTATCCAGGACAAGAAAGATTTTCAGACGCAGCTCAACACCAACAAAACCAAGGCTGTGGTGTTAGGTCCTGGGGCGGTAGATTGTGCCGAACTACCCAACTATCTATGCAGTCTTTTAGAAAGTCAGCAGCCTTGTGTCTTGGATGCTGAGGCACTCAATGTGATGGCCAATGAGCCCGCTCGATACTTTCCTCTTTTGCATTCTCGTTGTGTATTAACACCACATGCAGGAGAGTTTGCGCGCTTATTTTCACATTATTCGTTGTCTTTGGATGAGCCATTGCGTGCAGTACAAATAGCCAGTCGAAAAACAGGGGCAGTAGTGGTATTAAAAGGGGCTGAGACCCTCATTGGTACCCCACAAGGGCAGCTCATTATCAATAATAATGCGAGTCCTTATTTGGCGACTGCAGGCAGTGGTGATGTTTTAGCGGGCGCCATTGGTGCTTTTTTGGCCCAGCAAGTTAAGGCTAGTTTAGCCGCTGCTATGGGGGTTTGGTTACATGGGCAGGCTGGTCGCATGGCTGGCGTGGGCTTAATCGCTGATGATTTACCTGATTGGCTGATACGCGCACAAAAAGAACTCTTACAATTGGATAACGCAAACTAAAGGAATATCGGTGTACCCCTCAAATCGATTGCAACGCACACCTATTTATCAGAAAAATTTTTTCCAAGAAATAAATAATGATGAACAAGCTATGGAGCTCGCGTTGCAGTTGGCTCAGCTGGGAGCTTATTGGCAAGAGGTACCCGTAGGTGCGATCGTGTTAGATGGCCAAAACCGCGTGATTGGCATGGGTGTTAATCAAACTTTATATGGCCATGATCCCACTCAACATGCTGAGATCGTGGCGTTGCGTGATGCCAGTACATTTATGGGTAATTACCGTTTGCCTGGCAGTCATTTGTATGTCAGTTTAGAACCGTGCATGATGTGCATGGGAGCCTTGCTCCACGCTCGTCTCGAACGCGTGATTTACGGAGCATCAGATCCTAAAACTGGGGTTTGCCATAGCGTTCTACATCATGAACAGTATGCTCAATTAAATCACCACACAACCATTGAGGGGGGCCTTTTGCAAGAGCAAAGTGCAACGTTATTGCGCAGTTTTTTTAAAGCACGACGTGAAAAAAAACGCTAAGCCGTGTAGTCTGAGCTGTTATTTAGTTCATGGGAACGCGGATAAGAGCGCTGTTATTTATTATGGTTTTTATTAGTTATGAGTGTTAGAGGCGCGATGCTATGAGTATAAAAACAAAAACAAATGATGGGATTTACATCATTTCTCCTTCGAGTGCGATTGGTTCTCCACAGGCGCTCTCTCGTGCGCAACAAAGGCTAGAAGAGCTCGGGTTCGAGCCCAGCGTCGATCCCGATGCGTGTGCAGTTTACGAGCGTTTTGCCGGGACAGATGCACAGCGTTTGTCGGCTTTCGAGCGTGCATTACAACAACCCGCACCGTTTGTATTGGCCAGTCGAGGGGGTTATGGCATGAGTCGTTTGCTGCCATTTATAAATTGGCAGGCTATTGCTCAAAGTGGCAAACAATTTATTGGGCACAGTGATTTCACTGCATTTAATTTAGCCTTATATGCTCAAACACAAACCATTAGCTATGCGGGTCCTTGTGCCGTTTTTGATTTTGGCCAAGAAACAGTAAACCAAGAAATGGCTGATTGGTTTGTAACGATGTTGCGTGGCGAGCAAACCAAACTGCATTTTCATGCTCAATCAATACGCCCACAACGTTCTTCTTTGGATGTGGCTGGTGTATTTTGGGGAGGAAATTTGGCATTGCTATGCTCTTTAGTGGGCACGCCCTATCTACCTGATGTTGAAGGGGGCATATTATTTCTCGAGGATGTTTCCGAGCACCCATATCGTATTGAGCGCATGCTTAGCCAATTGCATTTAGCGGGGATTTTAAAAAAGCAGAGAGCGATTTTACTGGGTGATTTTACTGACTACAGGCTTGTGCCAGCAGATCGTGGCTATCGCTTACAGTCCGTGTGGCAATGGCTGGCTCGGCATGTGCAGGTGCCTATTTATTTGGGTTTTCCTTATGGTCATGTCCCCCGCAAAGCCACGCTACCTATTGGTGCGGGCGTACGTTTATTGGTCAAAGATCAGCAAGCTACCCTATTTTTTTAGGACACAACATAGCATTTATCAAAAATGGAGTGAAAAAGACCCCATATGACATATGTGTTGGTGGGTGAAAATACCTACGAGGAAGAGATTAAGAAAAGCCGTTTTATTGCCATAGCCAGCCCGGTAGATACAGTAGAGCAGGCAATGGCGTTTATTGAAAAACGCTCGATCCCTGACGCACGACATAATTGTTGGGCGTATAAAATCGGCGATAATTATCGGTTTTCAGATGATGGCGAGCCGGGTGGAACTGCCGGGCGTCCTATTCTACAGGCCATAGAAGGACAGGAATGTGACTTTGTAGCAGTGTTGGTAATACGCTGGTTTGGCGGTATTAAATTAGGCACGGGCGGGCTGGTGCGCGCTTACGGTGGGGCGGCTGCAGAATGCTTGCGCACCGCGCGCAAAAAGAAATACGTGCCGACAGTACCGATAGAATGTTTTTGTCCTTATGCGGAAATCGATCGCTTTAAGGCACGGTTTGATGATTTTCAAGTACGCATAGAAGACGAGGAATACGGCGCTGAAGGCGTCCTTTGGAAATTGCAGCTACCAGAAGAACAAATACAACAATTTGAGGAATCACTGCAAAATATGAGTAGCGGGCAAGGATGGTTAAAAAGCTGATCGATAACACTCAGCTGTAAAATTAGCAGCGCACAGTTACCCGCGCGCTGCCAGCACACCAAAATTAATTTTAAAGTGCTTTAAGCTTGATCGGGGCCATCCTGAGATGCCTGCTCTTGTTGCTGTGCAATTTCGGCATGGACTTGCTCCATATCGACCTCGTGTAGTTGTCCAATGAGCTCATCAAGCTGCGAGTCTGTTAATGCACCTGAATGCGAAAACAAAAGTACTTTTTCGCGGAAAATCATAATGGTTGGAATAGAGCGTATGCGCAGCATGGCGGCTAGCTCTTGTTCCTCTTCGGTGTTTACCTTGGCAAAAGTGACGTCTTCGTGGCGTTCGGCTGCTGCCTCAAAGACAGGCGCAAATTGGCGGCAGGGGCCACACCAGGGCGCCCAAAAGTCGATGATTAGTGGTTTGTCGCCATCAATGGCTTCTTGGAAGGTTTCTTGGGTAAGATCCACGGTGCTCATATAT
Organism: Paenalcaligenes sp.; assembly: GCA_035302345.1. GTDB lineage: Bacteria > Pseudomonadota > Gammaproteobacteria > Burkholderiales > Burkholderiaceae_B > Paenalcaligenes. The sequence continues at coordinate 663 of DATGSS010000018.1, read as the reverse complement.
GCCATCCTAAAAAAGAAACGGCTAATGTAACATTAGCCGTTATGAAAAAATGTTGTTCTGAGTCTAGTGTAACGCGTTTTAATCTGGATAAAAAGCGTATTTACTGACAAAAAGTGCGGCCACAATAATGGTCGCTAAATGCAAGTCTTTCCATTTACCAGTAAAAAACTTTAGAACCACATAACTAATAAATCCAAATGCTAAACCGTTAGCAATGGAATAGGTAAATGGCATTGCCAAGGCGGTTAAAGCGGCAGGTGCCGCCTCAGTTACGTCTTGCCATTCGACTTCAACTACTTCGCGCAGCATAATACCTGCGACATAAAGTAAAGCTGGAGCAGTGGCATAACCTGGAACCACACCGGCCAATGGTGAAAAGAATAATGCAAATAAGAACAATACTGCTACTGTGAGCGCAGTTAAGCCAGTGCGCCCACCGGCTTGTACACCAGAAGCACTCTCTACATAAGCTGTCGTACTGCTAGTACCAATCACAGAGCCCGCTACGATCGCAGTACTATCAGCAAATAAAGCGCGTCCTAAACGACCGGGTTTTTTTTCATCGATGAGATTGGCGCGCTTGGCAACACCTAGCAAGGTACCGGTAGCATCGAATACCTCGACCAGTACAAGCACCAATACGACGTGAACAATACCGACATT
>DATGSS010000017.1:0-43166 GCA_035302345.1 Paenalcaligenes sp. | reverse complement strand
GGTATACCCACAGGAACGAGTAGGTATTATTGGTGCCAATGGAGCAGGTAAAACTAGTCTATTTGCTTTACTCAATAATGAAATCGAGCCCGATCAGGGCGATGTTTCAGTACCCCAAGAGTGGCGCATCTCGCAGGTTGAGCAGCACATACAAACCCCCGATCGAATCGCGATAGAGTTTGTAATTGACGGTGATAGGCACCTGCGTGATCTGCAGGCACAAAGAAAAGCAGTCGATTTAGATGACGGAGAGAGCATCGCATTATTAGAAACGGCTCTAAATGATGCTGGCGCCTGGTCAGCACGCGCACGCGCTGAGCAATTACTTGTTGGCTTAGGATTCGCTCCAGAACAATGGACATTGCCGGTCAAGCAATTCTCTGGCGGTTGGCAAATGCGCCTAGCCCTGGCACGCGCCTTGATGGCACCTTCTGATTTATTGTTACTCGATGAACCGACCAACCACTTAGACTTGGATGCCATGCTATGGCTAGAGCACTGGTTAAAAAGCTACCCGGGTACAGTGCTGGTGATCTCCCATGACACAGAATTCTTAGACGCAGTTTGTTCTAGCATTATTCACTTTGAGCACCAACAACTGCAACGCTACCGTGGCAACTATAGCCATTTCCAACAACAACGTACCGAGAGATTACGCTTGGCCGAGGCCAGTATGGAAAAGCAACAACAAAAAATTGCCCATATGCAGCGTTTTATTGAGCGTTTCCGTGCTAAGGCAAGCAAAGCAAAACAAGCCCAAAGCCGTATCAAAGCACTCGAACGTATGCGGCCCGTGGCCCCTATCGTGCACGAGCAAAGCATAGAAATTAACTTTCCCAATCCTGATTTCATGCCTGACCCATTATTACGACTTAGTCAGGCCAATCTTGGTTATACCGCTAATGGCAAACAACCTCATGACAAAGTGATCTTAAAGGCGGTTAACACCTCTGTGCGCGCGGGCAGTCGAATTGGTGTTTTAGGGATGAATGGAGCAGGTAAAAGTACCTTTGTTAAAAGTTTAGCTGGCACCTTGCCTTTATTGAGCGGTGAGCGCATCGCCGCCCAGCAACTCAAAGTGGGCTATTTTGCCCAACATCAGCTGGATATGCTCGATACCCAAGGCAGCCCTTTGCTACACATGCAAAGAATAGCGCCCGAGCAAAACGAACAAAGGTTACGTAATTATTTGGGCCGTTTTGGATTCAAGGGAACCATGGCCTTGGATAACATTGCGCATTTTTCCGGTGGTGAAAAAGCACGCTTGGCTTTAGCACTGATTGTTTGGGATGAGCCCAATTTATTATTATTGGATGAGCCCACTAACCATTTAGATATTGATACTCGTGATGCCCTAAGTCAGGCGCTCACCGAATATGAGGGTAGCGTATTAATTGTTTCGCACGATCGACAGCTTTTACGACAAACGGTTGACGAATTCTGGTTGGTTAGTGCAGGAAAGATTGAACAATTCGATGGCGATCTCGAAGACTACAAACAATGGTTCTTTCAGCAGCAAAATAAGCATGTCAGTCAGAACGCAGAGTCTGGTTCTGAATCAAGCGCTAGCCCCAGTCTGAGTCGACGTGAAATACGTCAACAAGCCGCCGCTCAAAGACAGGCCCTGTCTGCCCAGACGCGACCTTTGAAAAAACAAAGCCAAGCGATTGAGAAAAAACTTGAGCCTTTGCAAAAAGAGCATCAAGAATTATTAGAATTAATCTCGGATAGTGCTTTTTATACAGCCAAGTACGATGCGCAACGTGAAGATGTCATCGCACGTGAGGGTACCCTAAGTAAACAGATTGCTGATCTAGAAGAAGAATGGTTAACACTGCAAATGGAGATAGAAACCCTAACCGAGCAAGCCGGCGAGGTGTAAAAACCATACGCCGGACTGACTCTAACCTGTAATGATTTCTAATTTGGCGACTGCCAAGGCCAGGTTCTTTTTACCGGCATCGCGAAAATGAACCTCGGCTTGAGCACTTTCGCCCTGCCCGCTCACGCTAAGGATGGTCCCCTCGCCAAACTTAGGATGGCGCACACCTAGGCCAATGCGGTAATCATTACCGTTGACATGCACCACCTGGCTGCGCAACCCAGCCTGGGGATTCCAACGCCGCATATCTGAGCTTGCTTGATGGCCCCACTGTGTGCCGGCTGGTGCCGCAAATTGACCTGGCTTGGGACTTAGCCAACGTAAATTCTCTTCGGGTAACTCATCCAAAAAGCGTGAACTTTGATAATAACGCCGTTGGCCATGCAACATGCGCGTATGCGCGCGGGTCAGAAATAGATTCTGTCGCGCCCGCGTCATGGCTACGTACATTAAACGGCGTTCCTCTTCGAGATCCTCGGCCAGATCCAGACTGCGTTCGTGGGGAAAGATCCCCTCTTCGAGGCCCGTCACAAAAACCACATCAAACTCGAGCCCTTTGGCAGCGTGGACAGTCATTAACTGAACTGCCTGCTGCCCCTGTAATGCCTGCGTGTCCCCGGCCTCTAATGATGCATGAGTCAAAAAAGCCGCCAACGGAGACATCGCTGCCAACGGAGCAACCTGACTCTCATGGGGCATAACCCCTGCAGCATCCGCATGCACTGCTGGCGGAATTTGTCCGGCTGGAAAATCGCGTAGCTCTTCTTCTTGGCCAAAAATAACAGCAGCGTTGACCAATTCTTGTAAGTTTTCTAACCGCTCGGTACCTTCTTTTTGTTTGCGATAGTGATCAGCCAAACCACTGTGCTCGATCACGTATTGTATGAGCTCTGGCAGTGTCTGATGCTGCGCAGCATGCGCCATGTCCTGGATGAGTTGCACAAAACGTAATAGATTAGTCCCGGCGCGCCCTGACATATACGGCACGGCACGATACAGACTGCATTGATACTGCTGAGCGTACTCACCTAATTGCTCTAGGCTGCGGGCACCAATGCCACGGGTAGGGAAATTAACAACGCGCAACCATGAAGTATCATCATTGGGGTTATCGATGAGGCGCAAATACGCCAATACATGTTTAATCTCTTGGCGCTCGAAAAAGCGCAATCCCCCATAGACGCGGTACGGTAAACCAGCTGAAAACAGGCTATGCTCGATCACGCGTGATTGTGCATTACTACGATAAAGTACCGCGATTTCTGCAGGCTCAACCCCAGACTCAATCAGCAGTTGGATCTTGTCGACCACCCACTGTGCTTCTAGGCTATCTGTATCCTGGGCCTGCACTTGTATCAAATCGCCTTGCCCAGCATCAGTCCATAGTTTTTTCCCTAGGCGAGTTTGATTACTGGCGATCAGTTCGTTAGCTGCATCTAAAATGTGTCCGCTAGAACGGTAATTTTGCTCTAGGCGAATAATGTTATGCTGCGCGTAGTCTTGTTCGAAGTCATACATATTGCTGACATCGGCACCACGAAAGGCATAGATGGATTGATCATCGTCCCCTACCGCGAAAATACGCCCTTTATCACCTGCCAAAAGGGTTAACCACGCATATTGCAAAGGGTTCGTATCCTGAAACTCATCAACCAACAAATGTGCAAATCGTTGTTGATAATGCGCCCGTAAAATACTGTTGTTTTTTAAAAGCTCGTAAGCGCGTAGTAATAGCTCGGGAAAATCAACCACGCCCTCGCGTTCACACTGCTCTTGGTAACGCGTGTAGAAATCAATCATCAGTTGATCTCTTTTGTCTAGCGCACTACAGACCTCGGGCCGCATGCCATCCTCTTTGCAACGATTTATAAAACGCTGCATATCACGCGGAGTAAATAGGGTCTCGTCGTATTTGAGCTCTTTGAATAGTCTGCGAACGGCGGCTAATTGATCAGCCGAGTCCAATATCTGGAATGTTTGGGGTAAGCCCGCATCACGATAATGGTGACGCAATAAGCGATTACAAAGCCCATGAAAGGTGCCAACCCACATGCCTCGCGTATCTACCGGCAGCATAGATTCAATACGCGTGAGCATCTCGCGAGCGGCTTTATTGGTAAAAGTAACGGCCAGAAAAGAATAAGGGCTTATCCCTTGTTGCTGGATAAGCCATGCTATGCGTGTGGTTAGCACTCGCGTCTTGCCGCTGCCTGCCCCAGCGAGAACGAGAATGTGCTCGTTGGGGTATGTAACGGCCTGACGCTGTGCTTCGTTTAAACTTTCTATCATGCCGCGTAGCGTAGTAAGCGCTGGGCAAACTCCTCGAGGCTCTCGATGCCGCTTTGCTGAGCGCGTTTGCACCAAGCACGTAAGTCAGCTAGTAATTGTTCGCTAGACGCTGTAGAGCTTTGCCAGATGCGAGTTAATTCGTTGTGCATCTGCATCATGACTGATAGCTTGCTGTCTTTGTTTTCGAGCATCGTTTCAAGCTGTTTACGCTCTTCGGGCTCTAGGATTTCATCCTTGAGGCCAATCCATTCCTTAGAGCGTTTGATCAGTTTGAGCTTATGATGGTCTAACTTATCCATCGCCAAACCACCCTGAGTGCGCAAATGGTCGAGCTCTTCTTTGGCTGCATCGCGCAGCATCTCGGCGTAACGGGCCAAAATCTCGTAGCGGTGAGTAATCACCCCCTGCAGGGTATCGTGATCGATCTCCTCGACACTGGGGCTGCTCTCTTTGGGCTCGAGGCGTAGTTTGGGCGCGACTTTCTTTACGTGGGCCAATTTGAAAAAGCGCAATATGCTGATGTACACCCAGCCTATATCGAGCTCAAACCAGCGGTTTGAAAACTTTGCTGAAGAAGCAAACGCGTGGTGATTATTATGCAGCTCTTCGCCACCGATGATAATACCAATAGGGCTGATGTTGGTGCTGGTGTCAGGGCTAGCAAAATTTCTGTATCCCAGAGCATGACCTACACCGTTGACCACGCCGGCGGCCCAGAATGGAATCCATGCCATTTGTACTGCCCAAACGGCCAAGCCCACTAACCCGAACAGGGCCAAGTCTATGGCCAGCATAATCATGATGCCAAGCAAAGTATGGCGTGAGTAGATATTGCGCTCGACCCAGTCATCAGGGGTGCCATGCCCAAAGCGACGTAAAGTCTCTTCGTTTTGGGCTTCTTGGCGATAGAGTTCGGCGCCGCGGAAAAAGACCATACCCAGCCCAAACACTACGGGTGAATGCGGATCCCCATCGCGCTCGCAGCGAGCGTGGTGTTTACGATGGATAGCTACCCACTCTTTGGTCACCATACCTGTGGTCAACCAAAGCCAGAAACGGAAAAAATGAGCAACTGCCGGGTGCAAGTCTAAACCACGGTGTGCTTGACCGCGGTGCAGAAACACTGTGACAGAAATAATCGTAATGTGGGTCAAGACCAAGGTGACCAAAACAATCTGCCACCAGGAAAACTGTAGCAACCCACCAGCGAGGAAATTAAAGAATTCTTTCATAGAACCAAATGGCCGTGTTCCATTAAATAAAACAAGATGAGAGCAGTGTAACCTACTCGAGCGTGTTGTTGTGTTTACTATGCATCATTAGCATTATTATACGGCCTGCAAAGGCTCGTTGCACTAAGTAATCCACCCCATCGATAACTATATCACGCCTCGATGGTTGACCCCTAACACATTTACCTTTCCTGAAGGGTCTATTTGAACTAGATCAAATGCCAACCACTCGACCACCTGGGCATACGTTTTATGCTCTATGGGCAAAAGACGCGCTGCCAGCTGTTGAGCATCGTCTCCTTGATGGATAGGTACTACACCCTGAGCGATAGTTGGACCACTGTCTAATTCCGCAGTCACAAAATGCACCGTACAGCCATGCCACTGCAACCCTGCTTGTAGCGCTTTTTCGTGTGTATCCAAACCAGGGAAAAGTGGCAACAACGAGGGATGTATATTAATAATCCGACCTGCAAACGGTTCAATAAAAACGGGGGTTAAAACACGCATAAAACCCGCCAGCAGTACATAATCCGGACGATACTGCGCAACAGTCTGTGCCAAAGCATTGTCAAATTGCTCACGCGTGGCATAATCTTTGTGTGCCACCACCTCAGTGGCGATACCCTGCTCTTGGGCCCACTGTATGCCCTGGGCGTCTGCCTTGTTAGCAATGACAGCGCACACTTCTGCTGGTAAGTTTCGTTGTGCGATCACCTGTACAATGTTTTCCATATTACTGCCGCGGCCTGATATCAGGATCACCAGACGGCAGTTTTTCCTTGGTGCGTGCATTCATACTCCTAAATTAGATAAACCCTGTGAAAAAACTTTCTATTTACCGACATCTACCGCGTCATCAGTCACAGCAACCTAGTGCTGTGACCATAGGCAATTTTGATGGGGTGCACCGGGGTCACCAAACAATACTGCGGCTCTTGCGCGAGCGTGCACAAGAGCACGATCTTGTGCCCACGGTCATGACGTTTAGCCCACATCCACGAGCTTATTTTGCACGCCAGGCACAGCGCCCTGAACTTTATCCGGCGCAGGTCAATACTTTACGCGACCGCCTTACCCTATTACATCAAAATGGCATCGAGCAAATTGTCCTGCTGCGTTTTAACCACAAACTAGCTGCCACCGAGGCTTACGAGTTTGTTGCCAATCTATTGGTCCAGGGATTAAACACACGCTGGCTCTTAGTCGGCCGAGACTTTCGGTTTGGACATCGCCGTAGTGGTACTATTGAGCTCTTGATGGAAATGGGCGAGCAATTTGGCTTTGAGGTCCACACTATCGAAGATGTGGTAGATAGAAATCAACAACGTATTTCTAGCACAGACATCCGCACTGCTCTTTCAATGGGTGACTTAGATGGCGCAAAACGTCAATTAGGCCATCCTTTCCGCGTCAGTGGTCATGTGATCCATGGCCGCAAGTTGGGTCGGCAGATAGACTACCCCACACTTAATCTGCGTGTCCCCAATACATTCGCCCTGCGCTCCGGTGTTTACGCCGTCCAGGTACATGGCCTCGAAGACCATCCAATCGCGGGTGTGGCCAGCCTGGGTGTACGACCTACCGTAGAAGATCAGGGTCGCCTCTTGCTTGAAGTACATTTATTTAACCGCAACATCGATGCATACGGTAAACTAGTATGCGTTGATTTTCTGCAGTTCATACGTGACGAAGAAAAATTCCCCGATATTGAATCGCTTCGTGCTGCCATCGTAGATGACGTGCGCAGCGCACATGACTATTTCACCTCTCATGGACTATAAACATACACTCAATTTACCTGACACACCTTTTCCCATGCGCGGCAACCTGCCCAAACGCGAACCCCAGTGGGTCGCAGAATGGCAAGAGAACAAGGTCTACGAGGCCATTCGCAAGGCCAGCGCCGAGCGTCCCAAATTTATCCTTCATGACGGCCCACCGTATGCGAACGGTGATATCCATATAGGTCATGCCGTCAACAAAATCCTCAAAGACATCATTATTAAAAGCCGCAATATGGCGGGTTTTGATGCTCAGTATATTCCAGGCTGGGACTGCCATGGTATGCCCATCGAAATTCAAATCGAAAGGAAGTTTGGTAAAAACCTGCCTGTAGAGGAAATGCAAGCCAAAGCTCGCACATATGCATACGAGCAAATAGAGCGTCAGAAAAAAGACTTTCTGCGTTTAGGCGTCCTGGGTGAATGGGATAACCCCTACCTAACCATGAATTACAGCAACGAGGCTGATGAGCTGCGTGTGCTGGCTCAAATCATGAAAAAGGGCTTTGTATTTCGTGGATTAAAGCCGGTTAATTGGTGTTTTGACTGCCGCTCCGCACTGGCCGAGGCCGAGGTTGAGTACGCTGACCGCACTGACCCTTCCATCTACGTGGCCTTTCCCTTTGCAGACAAGGATGCGCTCGCCAAAGCTTTCGATACCGATCGCATCGAGGATGGGGCCATTGTCATCTGGACGACGACCCCCTGGACAATTCCTGCCAACCAAGCTCTTAATGTCCACCCAGATCATGAATACGCTTTGATCAATCTGGATACCCCCCAAGAGTTTGGCCGTCAACTTATTTTGGCCAAAGAGCTCGTTGAACCCACTCTCGAAGAGCTCGGCATCCAGGGCCAGGTCATTGCAACTACCTCAGGGAAAGAGCTCGAATTCATTGGTTTCCGCCACCCGTTGGCAACAGCTGACGCTGGCTATAACAGAGTTTCACCCGTGTATTGCGGGGATTATGTAATTCTGGATTCTGGCACGGGTGTCGTTCACTCGGCCCCTGCTTATGGTGTCGAGGACTTTGTTTCATGTAAAGAACATGGGCTTGATGATGCTGATATCTTGAATCCTGTCCAAGCAAACGGCGTTTATGCTGATAGCTTGCCCCTGTTCGGCGGCCAATTCATCTGGAAGGCCAATCCAGCAATTGTCCAGGCTCTGCAGGGTGTCGGTACTCTTCTCAAGGCCGAAGACACTGAGCACAGCTACATGCACTGCTGGCGCCACAAAACACCCGTGATTTATCGCGCTACCAGCCAGTGGTTCGCTGGCATGGATCGCGACAATTCAACTGGGCGAACATTACGTGAAATGGCCCTCGAGGCTGTCGAAAACACACGCTTTTATCCTTCTTGGGGTAAAGCACGCCTACATTCCATGATTGCTAATCGCCCTGATTGGACGCTATCCAGACAAAGGCAATGGGGCGTCCCAATGGGTATTTTCCTGCATAAAGAAACTGGCGAGCTTCATCCAGATACGCCCGCATTACTTGAAAAGGTGGCTGATCTAATCGAAGAGCATGGAATCGAAATCTGGCAAGGCATCAAAGCCGAGGATCTCATCGGTGCTGACGCCCAGAATTACGAAAAGAGCAAAGACACACTTGACGTTTGGTTTGACTCAGGCACAACCCACGCTACAGTGATGGGCGGTGACAATGACCCACACATCAAGGGCTCTCATGCACAACAATTACAGTGGCCTGCCGACCTCTACTTAGAGGGCTCTGACCAACACCGTGGTTGGTTTCACTCTTCGTTGCTCACCGGCTGCATGTTGTATGAACGGGCCCCCTACAAGGCATTGCTAACCCACGGATTTGTCGTGGATGGCAAAGGCCACAAAATGAGTAAATCTGTGGGCAACGTGGTCTACCCCCAAAAGATTGCAGACTCTTTAGGTGCTGAAATTCTACGTCTATGGGTCGCAGCTACAGACTATTCTGGCGAGCTTTTCATTTCTGACGAGATCTTAAAGCGAGTCGTCGAATCCTATCGACGAATCCGTAATACGCTCAAGTTCTTATTGGGTAACCTAGCTGATTTTGATCCACAAGAAAACGCCGTCCCTGTCGATGACTTATTAGAAATCGACCGCTACGCATTGGCTCTAACAGAACAAATGCAAGCGCGCGCACTGCAACACTATGAAAAGTATGAATTTCATCCCATTGTGTCGCGTTTTCAAACCTTTTGCTCAGAGGATTTAGGTGCATTCTATCTAGACATCCTCAAGGACAGGCTCTACACCACAAAGACAGATGGTTTAGCTCGTCGCAGTGCGCAAACAGCCCTGTATCATATTACTCAGGCTTTGTTGCGCTTGATGGCACCCATCTTGACTTTTACCACCGAAGAGGCCTGGCAAGACCTGCACCTAAATGCCCCCGACAAGCCCCTAACCATTTTTACCGAGCAGTATTATTCAATACCTCTTAGCTCTGACAGCGAGGCATTGCTAGAAAAATGGACAGCTATACGGGCCATTCGCTCTGAAGTCATGCGCGAGATCGAGCATGTCCGCAGCAAAGGTCAAATTGGCTCTTCCTTGGCTGCTCAGCTGAGTATCGAGGCAGCAGGTCAGGACTACGAGCTGTTGAAATCCTTGGACGATGACCTGCGGTTTGCCTTTATTGTTTCAGCTGCCAAAGTCCAACAAGGCAGCAATGATGAAATCCAAATCAGTGTCACACCTAGTACTGATAATAAATGCGAGCGCTGCTGGCATCATGAACCATCCATCGGCCAAGACTCCGAGCACCCCACTGTGTGTGCACGCTGTGTCACCAACATAAAAGGTAGCGGTGAGCAAAGATCCTTTGTCTAAACCCACCCCTGATAAACACATACGCCGCGGCTTTAAAAGCCGTGGCTTTTGGTTTTGGGTGATTCTAGCACTCATCATTGTAGCGGCTGATCAATACACCAAAGGGTGGTTTGATGCGCATCTGTATTATGGTGAGCGCTGGCCGATCCTACCTTTTTTGGATGCTACTTTGTTATACAACCCAGGTGCAGCCTTTAGCTTTTTAGCTGGGGCCGATGGCTGGCAACGCTGGTTTTTCAGCTTGATTGCACTGGTCGCAACAATACTCATTGTGTATTGGCTGCAAAGGCAACCCGATAAAAAACTCTTTTGTACAGCGCTTAGCTGTATTTTAGGAGGGGCCCTGGGCAACGTACTGGACAGAATCCTGCATGGCCATGTGATAGATTTTATCCTCTTTCACTGGCAATCATGGCATTTTCCCGCCTTTAATGTTGCGGACATTGCCATTACCATAGGGGCAGCATTACTCATTATCGAAGAGTTCTTGCGTATTCAACGTGCAAAGAACACCCCCACCTCTAGACGATGATTCAGCATGCAATACTGTCACGGAAAACATCTAATACTAGCGCTCACCGGAGGCATCGCTGCCTACAAAGGAGCAGAACTGGTCCGACGCGGTCGGGAAGTCGGTCTGAACATTGATGTGGTCATGACCGCTGCAGCACAAAAATTTGTACAGCCCATCACTTTTCAAGCCCTATCAGGGCGCCGTGTGCTAACTGATTTATGGGACCCTCTGATTCCTGATAGCATGGCGCACATCCACCTTAGCCGACGAGCCGACGCCCTACTAGTAGCACCAGCAACGGCAGATTTCATTGCCCGTGCAGCCCAGGGACGCGCAGATGACCTATTAACCACAATGGTGCTCGCACGTGGTGACTGTCCCATGCTAGTTGCCCCAGCGATGAACAAAGAAATGTGGGCGCATCCGGCAACACAGCGCAATATCACGCAGTTACAAGACGATGGCGTTCGGATTTTAGGCCCTGCCGCAGGGGAGCAAGCCTGCGGAGAGGTGGGCTCGGGCCGCATGCTCGAACCCCATGAGCTGCTACAAGAGCTCAACACATTTTTTGCACCCAAACCTTTGCTAGGCAAGCATGTTTTGCTCACGGCGGGGCCCACCAGCGAAGCCATTGATCCAATTCGAGTGATTACCAATCGTTCGTCTGGAAAAATGGGTTATGCGATAGCCCGCGCTGCTGCACTGGCTGGGGCACAAGTAACTATGGTCTCTGGGCCGGTCGCTTTGCCCACCCCTTACGGCGTGCAGCGCATCAACGTGCAGAGCGCACGGGAAATGCATGCTGCTGTGATGGCACAGGCCGATCATGCGGATGTTTTTATCGGTGTTGCAGCTGTGGCCGACTGGTATGTTAAAAACGCTGCTAGCCAAAAGCTCAAAAAAGATCAGCATGCCGGTTTTACTGATTTACAGTTTGCAGAAAACCCAGACATCTTAGCCAGCGTCGCAGCACTGCCAACAGCACCTTATTGCGTTGGTTTCGCAGCTGAAACCGAGCATTTATTAAAATATGCAGATCAAAAACGCAAACGCAAATGCGTTCCCTTATTAGTTGCTAACCTGGCCCAAGAAACAATGGATGCCGACGATACACAGATGCACCTCATCGATGATAACGGCATTGAACGTTGGGAAAAACTATCCAAGGACCAAGCGGCTAGCAACCTTATTTTGGCTATTGCCCAGCGCTTATCCAAACAATCAATCTAATTTACAGAACTGCGTTTTTCTTTTTAACTATCATTAGCCTATAAGCGGTGAAACAAATAATGCTAACAGTTGATTTAAAAATATTAGATGACCGACTTACAGAAGCCCCGAAATACGCTACACAAGGCTCTGCAGGCCTGGATGTGCGTGCATGTATTGATGCCCCCATTACCTTGGAGCCAGGTCAAGGTGAATTACTTCCTACGGGCTTTGCAATGCATCTAGCCGACCCCGCTTATGCGGCTTTGTTGCTCCCTCGTTCCGGCCTTGGCCATAAACATGGCATTGTATTGGGCAACCTAACAGGCCTTATTGATTCTGATTACCAAGGGCCACTCATGGTATCAGTGTGGAATCGTAGCCAAACGCCCTACACCATCGAGCCTATGGAACGAATCGCACAAATGATCATCGTACCGGTCCAACAAGCACAATTTAATATTGTTGATGAATTTGAAACCAGCGAACGCGGTAGCGGTGGTTTTGGTAGTACAGGCCAAAAATAAAATTGTTACGTTATTATTTGCTGTCTGATTGAGCAGACAACCATCTAATAAAAAAGCCAGGTGAAAAACTCACCTGGCTTTGTTTATGGAATACCTAATTAATTTAAAAATGAGGGTTAAATGAGAGGTAAATGCTAGCAGTGGCCATTAACCTTCTTCATTGACGAGAGCGGCAGAAGTTTTGTCATTATCCTTGCTGCTTTTATCGTCATCCTCGTCGTTAAACTGCAGGACAACCTCGCCTTCGTCATCCACATCGACGACTACAGTTCCGCCCGAAGTTAGAGCACCGAATAAGAGCTCATCAGCCAAGGCACGGCGAATGGTGTCTTGGATTAGACGATGCATTGGACGTGCACCCATGGCTGGATCGAATCCTTTCTCGGCCAAGTGGTTACGCAGTGCATCGCTAAAGGTGACCTCAACCCGTTTTTCAGTCAACTGTTGTTCAAGCTCGAGCAAGAACTTGTCGACCACGCGCAGGATGATGTCCTGACTAAGTGCGTTAAAGGGGATAATGGAATCCAAACGGTTTCTGAACTCGGGTGTAAAGGAGCGCTCGATTTCGCGTATATCATCACCTTGTGAGCTGGTGCGTGCAAAACCAATACTAACCTTGCTGTAGGCTTGGGCACCTGCGTTGGTGGTCATAATCAAGATGACATTACGGAAGTCTGCTTTGCGGCCATTGTTGTCCGTCAGCGTCCCGTGATCCATCACCTGCAACAGGATATTGTAAACATCGGGGTGCGCCTTTTCGATCTCGTCCAGCAGCAACACGCTATGCGGATGCTTGGTAATGGCCTCGGTCAATAAACCACCCTGATCAAAACCTACATAACCTGGTGGTGCACCAATCAAGCGCGATACGGTGTGCCGCTCCATATACTCGGACATATCAAAGCGCACTAGCTCGACACCCAAGATAAAGGCTAGCTGTCGGGCTAATTCGGTCTTGCCCACCCCAGTGGGACCCGAAAACAAGAATGAACCAATCGGCTTATTGGGGTTACCCAAACCTGAGCGAGACATCTTGATCGATGCAGCCAAAGCGTCAATCGCCTTGCCCTGCCCAAAGACCACAGTCTTGAGGTCGCGCTCGAGTGTTGCCAAACGATTGCGATCATCGGCAGAGACCGACTGGGGAGGAATTCTAGCAATCTGGGCAACAATATTTTGTATGTCTGTTTTGCTGATAGTTTTCTTTTGACGAGATGGTGGCAATAGTCTTAACGCTGCCCCGGCCTCGTCAATCACGTCAATGGCCTTATCTGGAAGGAAACGATCATTAATGTGTCGTGCAGATAGCTCTGCAGCGGCACTCAGTGCGGACTGCGTATAGCGTGCACCATGGTGTTTTTCATAATGCTCTTTGAGACCACGCAATATTTGTACTGTTTCCTGCACGGTGGGTTCGACGACATCGATCTTTTGAAAGCGGCGTGAAAGCGCATGATCCTTTTCAAATATGCCACGGTACTCGCTATAGGTCGTGGCACCCATGCACTTAAGCTCGGAAGCTGCCAAAGCAGGCTTGAGCAAGTTTGAGGCATCAAGCGTGCCACCAGAAGCAGAGCCTGCACCAATTAAAGTATGGATTTCGTCAATAAACAGAACAGTGAACTCTTGTTCTGCCAAAGCACTGAGCACAGTTTTTAGGCGTTGCTCGAAATCACCGCGATATTTAGTGCCGGCCAATAATGCACCCATGTCCAAAGAGTACACGACTGCATTTTTCAATAAATCGGGAACCTCACCTGCCACTATCCGGGCGGCTAAGCCCTCGGCGATGGCGGTTTTACCCACGCCTGCCTCGCCCACTAGCAAGGGGTTGTTCTTCCGTCTGCGGCAAAGTACCTGCACCACGCGCTCGAGCTCTTTGTCACGCCCTATCAAAGGGTCAATACGACCTTCGTTGGCGGCCTCATTGAGGTTAGTGGTGTATAGCTCTAGGGGGGATTTTTGATTGTCACCGCCACGTGACTGCTGCTGAGAACCCGAACCAGGCCCAGTAGGCCGCGATGGGCGCGCACTGGAACGAATAGGCGCAGCAGTGCCGCCGGCTTTTGTAATGCCGTGGGACAAATAATTGACCACATCCAAGCGCGTAATTTTTTGCTGGTGCAAATAATACACAGCATGGGAGTCTTTTTCACCATATAGGGCCACCAAAACATTAGCACCGGTGACCTCCCCTTTGTTGCCCACGCTAGAGGACACATGCATGATAGCGCGCTGAATCACACGCTGAAAGCCCAAGGTAGGCTGCGCATCGGCATGCTCTTGGTTGGGGCTTGTAGGGGTATTTTCTTTTATGAAATTATTGAGATCTTCGCGTAATTTATCAATGTCCGCAGCACAGGCACGCAGAACCTCTACAGCAGATGTATTTTCCAACAAGGCCAGCAAAAGGTGCTCGACAGTCATTAGCTCGTGGCCCGCCTCGCGAGCCTCTTTGAAGGCCTTTTGCAAGCTTAACTCTAATTCTTCGGAGATCACGCTTCCTCCTACACGACAAGAAAAACCTTGGGACAATAAAGCAGCCCATCTATAGTTACAGTGTACCTCACCACTACAAAGCAGCCCATAAAAGGCAGGTCTGCTTTGCTTGTTAGGCTGTGTTTACTATTATCCAACCTGTATCAGGCATCTGCCCGTAGGTTTTTCCCTATATAAAACTAAATTGATGCGACAGCTGTCGCTGAGCCCCTAGGCTAGTATCAGCCTAGGAGTCTGTTAAGACAGGTTCCATTACACACTTTAAAGGGTGTTCGCGGCTTCTGGCAAGTTGGTGCACCATCTCGACGCGCGTCTCGGCAATATCGTATGGATAAACACCGCAAATCCCACGCCCCTCATAGTGTACTTTTAGCATGATTCTTTCTGCTTCGGAGGGCGTTTTGTTAAAAACTTGGACAAGCACATTTACCACAAAATCCATAGGGGTGTAATCATCATTTAGCATGACGACCTGGTACATGGGAGGCTTAGCCAGCTCTTTTTCTCGCTCTAATACGACGTTGCCATCTCTTTCTATTTCAGTTGCCATAGGTTGACTAGGTAATTTCCATAGTTGACTGGTTTAAGCAATATTAAGCATTATCAAGGTTAGTCCGAAGCAAACCGAAAATAACACGTATTCGGACGTTTTGGTGTGACAACAATTTTGTTGTTTTTATTGATGTTTACAAAAAGAGGCAGTTCGCATGTCTGAAGTACAACCGACCATTATTGGGGATGGTCTCACTCACACGGGAACCGTGAAATGGTTTAATGACGCAAAAGGTTTTGGATTTATTACCCCCGACGGAGGAGGAGAAGACCTATTTGCACACTTTTCGTCAATACAAATGAACGGGTTTAAAACACTAAAAGAGGGCCAAAAAGTGCAATTCGAAATTGCACAGGGGCCAAAGGGTCAACAAGCTCTTAATATCACCCCATCTGCATAAAACCTCTGCTAGTATTATAAGACATAAAAATATTTTAATTTAAACCTGATTTTGTATTACGAATGACTCACTTAATATCAGGGCGCTTGCGCCCTGTTTTTTTTGCTGCTGCCTTGGGCCTGACTACATTGACTGGCCCCATTAACAGCTCGGCAGATGTACTTTCTGACCAGCAGCAAATGCGCGGTGATGACACCTATGCGCATATCACCTTAGGGCTGGCGGCACAGTCAATCACTGTTGAGGTTGCAGACAATGAGCGCACTCGCTCTAGAGGTTTGATGTACCGAAAATCGATGCCTGCTAATCATGGCATGCTTTTTATTTTTGATTACCCACATCAACCTTGTTTTTGGATGAAAAACACCTATTTACCTCTGAGTATCGCCTTTATCACCAGCCAAGGCACAATTTCATCATTGCATGATATGCAGCCCGAAAGCACTGATACGCACTGCCCTAGGGAACCCATACTATATGCATTAGAAATGAATCAGGGCTGGTTCAAAGAGCACGAGCTTAAACCAGGGGACAAAATTAAAGGGTTGCCCTGACCATTTGACCAGAACAACCCTCGCAATTAACAAGCACTAAACAAGTGCCCGCTAAATGATTCAGTTAGACACGCTCGATAATCAACGCGACACCTTGGCCAACGCCAATGCACATCGTGCATAAAGCATAGCGGCCGTTGGTGCGGTGCAGTTGGTTGACCGCAGCAATCACTAGACGTGCGCCGCTAGCACCTAAAGGGTGACCCAATGCAATCGCGCCCCCATTAGGGTTCACGCGTGGGTCGTCATCCTTGAGGCCCAGCTCACGCATCACTGCCAAACCTTGGGCGGAAAAGGCCTCGTTGAGCTCAATCACATCCATTTGATCCAATGTTAGTCCGGTTTGTGCTAATACCTTTTTGGTGGCAGGACTAGGACCAATGCCCATAATACGAGGGGCCACACCAGCAAAGGCCATGCCAAGCACGCGCGCACGCGGTGTTAAACCGTTTTTCTCGGCCTGTTCTTTGGATGCTAAAATCACGGCGCAAGCCCCGTCATTAACACCCGAAGCATTTCCTGCGGTGATCGTTCCATCAGGACGCACGATGGGACGCAACGCAGCCAATTTTTCTAGGCTAGTTTCACGAGGGTGTTCGTCTTTGTCGACCACGATGGGCTCGCCACGGCGCTGCGGTATGGTAACCGGGACAATTTCCTCGGCCAAATAACCTGCCTGTTGGGCTGCGGCTGTGCGCTCTTGACTGCGCATAGCAAATAAGTCTTGGTCCTCGCGCGAGATATTAAAATCATCAGCGACGTTTTCGGCGGTCTCGGGCATCGAATCAATGCCGTATTCGTCTTTCATTTTTTTGTTGACAAAACGCCAGCCAATAGTCGTGTCGTACACAGCATTGGCCCGTGTAAAAGCACTATGTGCTTTGGGCATCACAAAGGGTGCACGTGACATGCTCTCGACGCCCCCAGCGATGACCAGCCCTGCTTCACCAGCGCGTATCGCACGTGCCGCGGTGCCAACAGCGTCCAAGCTAGAACCACACAGGCGATTCAGCGTCATGCCTGGCACGGTATCGGGCAAACCTGCCAACAGAGCAGACATGCGTGCGACGTTGCGGTTGTCCTCACCGGCCTGGTTGGCACAACCGTAAAGCACATCATCTACACTGCCCCAGTCAACATTAGGATATTTTTCCATTAACGCTCGAATGGGAATAGCCCCCAGGTCGTCTGCACGAACCGCAGACAAACCACCTGCATAGCGCCCAAATGGGGTGCGCAACCCATCACAAATATAAGCGTCAGAACTCATTGACCTCTCCTGCATTGGTAAAAAAACTGAATGCTTATTGTATCCGCAATAATTAGGATCCAAAATAAAATACCCTGCAACTGTACGCTGCAGGGTATTTTGTGTACTGCTTTTAGCTAATCGTAAATAAATTAGCCAGCGAAGTTTTCTTCTACAAACTTCCAGTTAGCAAGCTCCCAGAATTTCTCTAGGTAAGCAGGACGTGCATTGCGATAATCGATGTAATAGGCGTGCTCCCATACATCACAGGTCAGCAAAGGCACATCATCACCGGTCAGGGGTGTGTCTGCATTGCTGGTATTAACGATATCTACGCTACCGTCTTGTTTTTTCACCAGCCAAGTCCAGCCCGAACCAAAGTTACCCGCGGCTGCGGTGTTAAAGGCTGTTTTGAACTCTTCAAAGCTGCCCCACTTGTCGTTGATGGCCTGAGCCAACGCACCGCTGGGCTCGCCACCTGCGTTAGGTGCCAAGCAATTCCAGTAAAAGGTGTGGTTCCAGACCTGGGCTGCGTTGTTAAAAATACCGCCAGAGGATTTTTTAACGATTTCCTCGAGCTCGGCATTTTCGAACTCTGTGCCCTTGACCATGTTGTTTAGGTTGTTGACATAGGTCTGGTGGTGCTTACCGTAGTGGTACTCGAGAGTCTCTTTTGAGATTTGTGGCTCGAGAGCATCCATGGCATAAGGAAGTTCGGGTAGTTTAAATGTCATCGATATTTTCCTTTATTAAAACTGACTCATATGTGGCAAAACACCACATCACCTAGATGAAAATACCTACTATTTTACAGCAGACTGTATTTTTACTCTAAATCATTGCGCGTCAAATGGGCAAAAATATATTTCGCCCCTGACGCCAGCACCCTTTAAGTCTAACGTATTTTTTACTTTTGTGACTCAATTAACCTTATAAAATAAAGAGCAACCACGAGCTGCCCATAAAGTCGGTACAGATTGATAGCTTGGCTAATTATTAACCAAAGAACTGCAACACCAAGCCCATGGCGAGTTAGCTCTTTTCTCACACTCTATTATCCACAGTTTCTGTGAGCAACTCTACTTATCCACAGCGGGTTGTGCACAACAGCAAAGATCTACTTCAAAGCGGGCCTATGATAGACTTTGCATTGCGACTGTTTGTTCTTGACTGAGGATCCATCTGGTGTACACACTGATTGAGGCCGCAGGCTGGCCTATTTGGCTACTGCTGGCGTGTTCAATTGTTGGCCTTGCCATCGTTCTAGAGCGCCTATACCAGCTGCGCGCTGCGCGTGTCGCACCTCGCGATGCACGCCAATTTGCCCAGGATTTAGCCCAACAAAACACCCCCAATATAGAAAGCCTAGAACGTTTACGCCAAAGCCCTCTGGGTCAACTGTATGCCGCACTCATCCAAGAACGCGACCAGCCCGCTGTCAAACGCGACGAAATCACCGCCGAAATCGGCCAAAGCATCAGCTTTGCTCTGAACCGCTTTTTACCGGCTTTGGGCACCATTGCTGTGATTGCACCGCTGCTAGGCTTATTTGGTACCGTCATCGGCATGATCGAGCTATTTGGTTCTTATACCCCACAGGGCAGTGATCCTGATCAATTTGCCCGAGGCATTTCAATAGCCTTGTACAACACCGCATTTGGAATCATTATTGCGATTCCCGCACTGATTTTTCACCGTTATTTTCGTAGTCAAGCGAATTATTTTTTGCATATATTAGAAATAGAGTCTGCCCGATTTAATCGCTTTATAGACTTTATCCACACACGGCAATCCTCGCTTAAGCAGTCTTCGCAGCCTTCCAACAGGGCCCTCTAAACGCACACTGTGCAAAGCGCTTTTCATCATGAGTCGTTTTAAGCCTCGCTGGCAATCCACCTCCGATGAAGACAGGTTAGAAATCAACGTTATTCCGTTGATTGATATTTTATTGGTGGTATTGATTTTCATCACAGCTACGACCACTTTCTCAACGATCGAACAGCTGGAACTAAAACTACCTGGCAGCAATCAAGAAACAATAGCAACTCAGGGTAATATCTTGCTCATCACCCACACAGGCCAATATGCTCTTAATGGGCGCATATTGGCCAGTGATGATGAAAGCCTAACGTTGGCCATGCGCAATCTAGAAGACAAAAACGAATTGCTGATCTATGCCGATGCTGATGCACGGCATGCCGCTGTTGTACGTGCCCTAGAGGCAGCTAATAAAGCAGAACTCGAACGTATCCACTTTGCCACGGAAAGACAACCGGAATAAAGTCACCAACATGCAAGCCAAACTCAATCACTGGATACACCAGCAGTGGCAACATAAAGGTTTGTTTGCGCGATTGTTATATCCGTTAAGTCGGCTCACCGCGCACATTGTTAAAAACAAGCAAACCAAGCACTATCCAAGCTGGAATACTGATATGCCCCCTATCATTATTGTGGGTAATATCTTTGTAGGCGGTGTGGGTAAAACCCCAGCTGTGATTTCTTTGTGTCAACAACTCAAACGTTTTGGTTGGCGCCCGGGGGTCATCAGTCGTGGCTATGGCGCCAAAATCGGACCTAAGCCCATTGCTGGACACGCGCCTCTGGACCCACAACAAGTCGGCGACGAACCTAGCCTGATAGCCCAGCTGGCCCAAGTCCCCATCGCCGTGCACCCCAATCGCCGCCACGCTGCACAAGCCCTCATGAACTATGCCCCAGACACCAATGTCATTATTGCTGACGATGGTTTGCAGCATTACCCCTTGCCAAGGGCGATAGAAATCATAGTGCAAGACGAACGAGGTATTGGCAATGGTTGGTTATTACCAGCAGGCCCTTTACGCGAACCCGCCACACGATTACATCAAGTAGAGTGGGTATTAAATAGGCGATCTACCGGTGCCGCCCCTGCCAATCCCGAGGCTGCCGCATATGATCATTTAGCACAGGCTCAGACACAGCAGGTAACCAGCCCACAGCACGTAGATATGTGGTTGCAGGCCACTAAAATAGAACAGATGGCCAGTCAGAAAAAACTCACAATCAAACACTGGCAAGAGTTTTTCCCTTATCCCTGCCAAGCCCTCGCCGGGATAGGTCAACCTGAACGTTTTTTCGGGATGCTAAGAGACTTGGGCTTTGAACTGGATCAAACCCGCGCTCTACCCGATCATGCATCAATCAAAGCCAGCGACCTACAATCGTTTGAGCAGGCCCCTATCCTCATTACCGCCAAAGACGCAATCAAACTCATGCACAGTCCTTGGCATATGGATCCACGCTTTTGGATTGTGCACGTAGAAGCTCACTTTTCTCCGGGCAACTGGGTTGAGGTGCTACAAAACCAACTCAGAGTGAAAAACAATACACCTATTTGCACTCGTCTAGGAACGTGTTAAAAACAAAATATCAGCTGTCAATAACGATAAACACACTAAGGGGCTTTCCATGGATAAGAGAATTTTAGACGTATTGGTATGTCCGGTTTGCAAGTCGTCGCTACACTACATAGAGGCGGATCAAGAACTCATTTGCAAAGCTGACCGCTTGGCGTTTCCAGTGCGCGATGGCATGCCTATTATGCTAGAAGACGAGGCACGAGAAATTCCTGCCACTGAAGAGCTTTAAAACATACTGGGCTTATCCCCATCTGCACTAACAATCATCGACTATGGATTTCCACGTACTTATTCCAGCACGTCTTGAGTCTGCGCGTTTAAAAAACAAAATGCTACTTGACCTACTGGGCGTGCCGCTTGTCATTAGAACCGCACAACAAGCATTAAAATCTAATGCCCAAAAAGTTTATATTGCGACCGATAACGATCAAATAGCCGCCCTAGCCCAAGCACACAACATCAAACATGTGCTGACCCGCACTCATGAAACAGGCACCGACCGATTGGCTGAGGCAGCACAGATACTGAAATTGCCGGCCGAGGCAGTCATCGTTAACGTCCAGGGCGATGAACCCTTGATAGACCCTGAGCTAATCAATGCGGTCGCTCAACAATTGCAGGGCTCACGGGCCAATATGGCCACAGCTGCAGCCCCTATAGAACAACGGGCGCAGTTATTTAATCCCAACACCGTCAAAGTTGTTTGTAACTTTGAGCAACAGGCTTTGTATTTCTCGCGTGCACCCATCCCTTGGGCGCGCAACGATAATGACGCACATGATTGGGCTCAAGCCTCTTCTGACCTTGACCAACCCGCCCCCGCACAAGCCCTACATCATATTGGCATTTATGCCTATCGCAATGCTTTCCTGCAACGTTTCCCAACCCTAGCACCTGGTGTCTTAGAACGCTTAGAGTCTCTAGAGCAATTACGTGCGCTCGAGCACGGCGAGATCATCCGTGTGCATCACTGGCATAAAGCACCTGCCCCCGGCATTGATACGGCCCAGGACCTCGCACGGGTGCGCAAACTATTGGCGCAAAAAAACATATCAAATTCATAATATAAACCGCAGGGGCACGCCCCTCTTTTCACAACAAAATTGCCACCAGGGGTACATCTAATGCCAACCCCAACCAAAGGAGCATTGATGGATAGCTCACTTTTCGGCTAATATCTGTGGCTTAAATTCAGGAGATGCTTTATGCGATTAATACTATTGGGCCCTCCAGGGGCTGGCAAAGGAACCCAAGCCGCATTCGTCATTGAAAAGTTTTCTATCCCGCAAATAGCGACCGGTGATATGCTCCGCGCTGCGGTTAAAGCACAAACCCCGCTAGGCATCGAGGCTAAAAAAATCATGGATGCCGGGCAATTAGTGTCTGATGAAATAATCATTGGCTTGGTTAAAGACCGTTTACAACAACCTGACTGTGAGAACGGCTACCTCTTTGATGGCTTCCCACGCACCATTCCACAGGCAGATGCACTCAAAGAAGAAAACATCAAACTTGATTATGTCATCGAGCTTGATGTTCCCCAAGAGGTCATTATCGAGCGCATTAGTGGCCGACGTATGCACCCCGCCAGCGGACGTACCTATCACGTGACATTTAACCCCCCAAAACAAGAGGATATTGATGATGTGACTGGGGAACCCCTGGTTCAACGCGATGACGACAAAGAGTCTACTGTTCGACATCGACTCGAGGTCTACAAAAACCAGACCCAGCCTTTGGTCGCTTATTACTCCGAATGGGCACAATCCGGCGATAAGATGGCTCCCGCCTACCGTAAAGTCTCTGGCGTTGGCACCGTCGACGAGATTCAACAACGTATTCTGGATGCGTTAAACTCATAGAGGTTTGATTCAATCCATGAGAGGATATATATGAAAATAAAAGACAACGTATTTATAGTGACCGGCGGTGCATCCGGTCTGGGTGCAGGCACAGTACGCATGCTCACCGAGCATGGTGCCAAGGTCATCATTGCTGACATCCAAGACGAAGCCGGCCAAGAGCTCGCCAAAGAACTAGACCAACGCTACCTGCGCTGCGACGTCACTTCCGAGCAAGACGCCCAAGCAGTAGTAGATGCCGCTCTCGAGGTTGGTCCTCTTTACGGTTTGGTTAATTGCGCTGGGATTGCGCCCGCATCACGCACTATTGGCCGCGAGGCACCTCACGATTTAGAGCTATTTCAAAAGGTCGTCACCGTTAACCTCATCGGGACCTTCAATATGAATCGCTTGGCGGCTTTTGCCATGAGCAAAAACGAACCACAAGATACCGGCGAGCGCGGTGTTCTTATTAACACGGCCTCAGTGGCTGCATACGAGGGTCAAATTGGCCAGGCAGCCTACGCTGCATCCAAGGCGGGCGTGACCGGCATGACGCTACCCGTAGCACGTGACTTGGCCAGTTTGGGCATTCGCTGTGTCACTATTGCACCGGGCATTTTTGGCACACCCATGATCTTTGGAATGCCGCAAAACGTGCAGGATTCTTTGGCCGAGAGCATTCCATTTCCCTCTCGCTTGGGCCGTCCCGAAGACTACGCCAAGCTTGTGTATAGCATCATCGATAACGAAATGATTAATGGCGAAACCATCCGTCTTGATGGCGCCATTCGCATGGCCCCCCGCTAAGCAGTTATCTACTACGCATAAGTAGTCTTCTGCCTAGCCATGAGTCTATTCCGATCTGCCGCTGTCATCAGCGGCTTCACCTTTTTATCCCGCATCACTGGGCTGTTGCGCGATATTTTAATCGCGCGCAGTTTTGGTGCTGGGGGATTTACAGATGCATTTTGGGTCGCTTTTCGTATCCCTAACCTGCTACGCAGATTATTTGCCGAAGGCGCATTTGCCCAGGCTTTTGTGCCTATTTTAGGCGATGTGAAAAACACCCAGTCAGCTGATGCCACCCAACAACTAATCGATCGGGTGGCTTTAGTCTTGACCACAGTTTTAATGCTGGTGACCCTGATTGGGGTCATCGCCACCCCCTGGGTTGTCAGCTTGATGGCCAGCGGCATGCGTGCCGCTGAGCGCCATGCAGAATTCTCGGCCGCTATTTGGATGACACGGGCGATGTTTCCGTACATCCTATGCATGTCGTTGGTGGCTTTCGCCAGTGGTGTACTCAACACCTGGAGCCGTTTTGCCATCCCGGCCTTCACACCCATGCTGCTCAACCTGGCCATGATAGCTGCCAGTTTGTGGTTGCTCGAGTATTTCGATCCACCGATTTATGCGCTGGCTGTAGGTGTCATGGCTGGTGGCATTTTACAACTAGGGATGCAGTGGATTGCGCTGCTGCGCTTGGGCGTTGCACCCCGCCCTAGTTTGCGCTTAGGACGAGCATTACGCGACGCGCACGTACGCAAGATCATTCAAAAGATGATTCCAGCCACGGTGGGCGTGTCAGTGGCCCAAATTTCTATCCTTATTAATACCAACATAGCGACTTGGTTACAGGCCGGTAGTGTCACTTGGCTGTCCTTTGCTGATCGTTTAATGGAATTCCCAAGCGCCCTACTTGGCGTTGCTTTGGGCACCGTCTTGCTGCCCTACCTATCGGCAGCTTATGCAAAAGAGGAACACAGCACTTACCAAAACCTTTTGGACTGGGGCCTACAGTTGATATTTCTACTGGGTTTACCCGCAGCCTTAGGTTTAGCTTTGCTCGCCCAGGCTTTGGTAGCTACCTTATTTAACTATGGTGCCTTTAGCGGTGCAGATGTCCTCCAAACCCAGGGCGCGGTAATCGCATATGCCGTCGGTCTTTTGGGTTTACTAGCGATCAAAATCTTGGCGCCAGCCTTCTATGCGCGCCAAGATATAAAAACACCGGTACGTATTGCCATCTTTGTATTGATATTGACCCAAGTCATGAATGTACTATTTGTGCCTTGGCTCAAGCATTCCGGTTTGGCGCTTTCTATTGCGCTGGGGGCATGCATCAATGCAAGCACTTTGTTTTACATACTTCGCAAGCGAAAAATATTTAGCCCGTCAGCACAATGGCCTAGATTTCTACTCAAGCTCTTGCCTGCCCTTGTAGGGATGAGTTTGTTTGTTTATTTTTTACAAGGGCAATTTGATTGGCTAGCTTTAGGGGCAACCCCCATACTCAGAGCTCTTTATCTGGGCGGGGTCGTAATCGGTGCTATGTGCGTCTATATGCTCTTATTGTTTTTGGTCGGCTTTAGGCCACGACACTTTACAAGACCGGGCTAATCGTTTATTATTTAGCCCTTTAGACCCAATTAAACCATCAAACAACATAGAATTGACTTAGATATGGCAAATACACCCCAAGCAAGAAAACGCGCGCGCCAGGCAGCAGCCCGCAGCAAACACAATGCTAGCATGCGCTCAATGATGCGTACCTCGATGAAACGCGTCCAACAAGCCATCCATGCCGGCGACCAAGACGCTGCCAACGAAGTATTCCGCAAGGCCTGCAGCATCATCGATCGTGTCGCTGACAAAAACATCATCCACAAGAACAAGGCAGCGCGCCACAAGAGCCGCTTGGCCAAATCGATCAAGGCTTTGTCCTCTTAAACCACCTAGGTTTAATTGGGTACGGGCATATCCAAATGCCTACGCCAAAACTAAAATAGGGTGCAATTTATGCACCCTATTTTTGATCGAGCTCGCTTTTGGCCCACACTGACTAAACTACTGTACATCTACACTGCCCCCTGTAGACACTAACCATACGTATAATTATTAACGTATTGGCAGTCACATTGGACAGCATTTTATAAGTCTTGCATGACCTTGTCGAAATCTATGCCCGACGTCTTAAGCTTATTGTCGTGGGCAAAATTACAAACGAACTTCCAGGCTAGGGGCTCTAAATCACGCAAGCGGCTGTCTACAACAACACAGCGCACCCCATCTACAAACCGAGGGACAACATACGGAGAATACGTTAACGGCCCTCCGCCACTACCCTCAGGCCTGAATTGTGACATCACACCAGCCAAGCGTTCTGCCCAATCGCTAGGCCGAAATCGCTGGTCACTATGTGTCACCCCATAAATAATTAATTTTGAATGCTCGGTCATATACTTCCAATCAATAAGCACTGCCCTAAAGCAAAATAACAAGGCGCATTGTAACCTATTGCCACGAGGACTACATCCTAAGAAGTAAAAATCATCCCAAGGTCTAAGGCTATTGGCCACTGGTCATTACAAGTTTTTACTGGTAAGATTAATTTTTTGTTTTCAGCAGTGCTTAGTTATGAGTTCTACGGTTAATCCCGCTCCGATACGGCATTTTTTAAAATTTGACGACCTCTCAAAAGAGGACATCCTCTATCTGCTTTCACGTGCTCGCTTTATCAAGCAACGGTTTAAAAATTACGAACCGCACATGACTTTGCATGATCGCACACTGGCCATGGTATTTGAAAAGGCCAGCACCCGTACCCGCGTATCGTTCGAAGCAGGCATGTATCAAATGGGTGGTTCGGTAATTCACTTAACCACCAATGATTCTCAACTCGGGCGCGCCGAGCCTATAGAAGACACCGCGCGCGTGATATCCCGGATGGTTGATCTGGTGATGATCCGTACCTTTGGCCAAGAGCGCATTGATTTGTTCGCTAAATACTCGCGCGTACCCGTCATCAATGGTCTGACCAATGAATACCACCCGTGCCAAATTCTAGCCGACATCTTTACCTATAATGAGTTTCGTGGTTCCATCGCGGGTAAAACAGTCGCTTGGATTGGAGATGGCAACAACATGGCTTACACGTGGCTACAGGCTGCCAAATTACTCGGCTTCAAACTGCACTTCTCGTCCCCTCAGGGCTACAGCTTGGATCCTGAGCTCATTGGTGATGCAGGCGATGCTCTGAGCGTCTTTGAAAGCCCACACGAGGCTTGCCGCGGAGCACATCTAGTGACTACTGATGTCTGGACCAGTATGGGCTTTGAAGACGAAAATGAAGCACGTCGCAAAGCCTTTTCCGACTGGTGTGTTGATGATGAAATGATGGCTTTGGCTGACCCTGAGGCCCTATTTATGCACTGCTTGCCTGCCCATCGTGGCGAAGAGGTCACCGCCAGCGTTATAGACGGGCCCCAAAGCGTTGTCTGGGACGAGGCAGAAAACCGCATGCATGTACAAAAAGCCCTGATGGAATTTCTACTGCTAGGCAAACTAGACTGAGTTCTACCTTGATAGGGCTGGACTGATTTGTTCTGTCATAGGCTGCCCAATGGCGCGCTGCATACAGTTATTCAGCGACACAACAAAATCACAACGAAATAATATTAAAGCCCCTCGGGTAATGCCCGCAGGGGCTTTGGTATTAGCGAACCTAGTAAACGACTTAGTTGCTGTCTTCTTCGGTCTCGCTCTTGAGCTGTACAAACTGGCCATCACGGGCAGGCGCCAGCAAACCGACCTTGGTGTAGGTGAATAGCTTTTCACGTGTATCAGCGATATCCAGATTACGCATGGTCAGCTGCCCAATGCGGTCACGGGGGGTAAAGCTGTCGTCACCTTCTTTTTCCATGGTCAAACGATCTGGGTGGTAACTAAGATTATCAGACTGGGTATCCAAAATCGTATAGTCATTGCCGCGACGTAGCTCCAAGCTGACCTCACCAGTGATTGCCCGCGCAACCCATCGCTGTGCGGTCTCGCGCAGCATGACGGCCTGAGGATCAAACCAACGCCCTTGATACAGTAGGCGGCCTAAACGAATACCATTAATACGGTATTGTTCGATTGTGTCCTCGTTGTGAATGCCGGTTAGCAAGCGCTCGTAGGCTATGTGCAGCAGTGCCATCCCGGGAGCCTCGTAAATACCACGGCTTTTGGCCTCGATAATACGGTTTTCAATCTGATCACTCATCCCTAAACCATGGCGACCCCCGATACGGTTGGCCTCGAGCATGAGCTCGACCACGTCGGTGTACTCTTTGCCATTGAGAGCGACAGGAATTCCCTCTTGGAAACGTATGGTCACGACCTCGGGTTGAATCTCGACATCATCACGCCAGAAAGGCACACCCATAATGGGATCAACGATATGCATGCTGGTGTTGAGGAATTCTAAATCTTTGGCCTCGTGTGTTGCCCCAAGGATGTTGGAATCTGTTGAATAGGCTTTTTCAGCAGACATGCGGTATTCAAAGCCGTGAGCCTGCATAAATTCGGACATCTCGGCCCGCCCACCTAGTTCGTCGATAAAGAGTTGATCCAGCCAGGGCTTATAAATTTTAAGTTTTGGATTAGTTAACAAGCCGTACCGATAAAAACGTTCGATATCGTTACCCTTGTAGGTGCTGCCATCTCCCCAAATATGAACATCATCTTCTTTCATGGCCGCAACCAGCATGGTGCCTGTCACAGCACGGCCCAACGGGGTTGTATTGAAATAAGTGATCCCGCCCGTGGTGACATGAAAGGCGCCACTTTGAATGGCAGCAATACCCTCGTTAACCAACTGCTGGCGGCAATCAATTAAGCGTGCTTTTTCGGCACCATAAGATAGCGCTTGTCTGGGGATATCATCGTAATCGGACTCATCGGGTTGACCCAAGTTAGCGGTATACGCATACGGGATACTACCCTTTTCACGCATCCACAAAATAGCGGCGCTGGTGTCCAGCCCGCCAGAAAAGGCAATACCTACCTTTTGATTTACTGGAATAGTCTCTAAAATTGTCGCTGTCATAATCTGCCACACTGGTACAAAGAAAAACAATGCTCTATTATATCGTTCAACAACAAAGCTTCCAGCTTAAATTTGATGAAGATACCTCTTATATTAAATCTTGCTGTTGCCCTACTGCATAACGATGCTGGCGAGGTCTTGCTCGTGCGCAAGGACCACTCTAAACACTATATGCTGGCAGGCGGCAAGATTGAAAGCCTAGAAAGCCCAATTGCAGCCCTCACTCGCGAACTTTACGAAGAGCTCAGTGTTTCTGTTCCGGCTTATTTACCCCATTTAGTGGGCCAGTTTTCAGCACCTGCCGCCAATGAAAAGGGCTACACTGTACAAGCCCATTTATATACACTCTATTGGCCCGGCCCTATTAAAGTAGGGGCTGAAATTAAGCAAGCCCATTGGTTTTCCCCAGATGAAACTAGGGAACTGCGCCTGGCGCCTTTGGCCCGACGCGTGATTCACGCGAATTTCATTCACACTTATTAAACTGCGTAAAACAACCCCTATGTGTTATAGCAATCATAGCCATTTCTTTACTTTGCAACAGCTTCGCGCCACTACCCAAGCAGGTGGCGTTAGTGGTGTTGTGCTCAAAGCTCAAGGGGATGCTTTTTTTATTGAGATCGAGATGCGCTCTGGTCATTACGCGGTTTTAGTGACCGCTCGCGGCAAAGAACCGCGCCGATTTAAAAACCCATTGCGGGCGCTGGCTATTTTGCGCGATATTGGTATTGTTAATGGACAATTTGATCTGTCTTTATATGCGCCGGAACAGCTCAATACCAACTACCAGCCAGCAGGTACTAATGCTGTTAGCGTCGATGTCAAAGCAGGTCAAGATATGGATGACGATGCTGATGCCCTAGCTGCTGGGCACGAGCACCCCGCTCAAAACCAGTTAACACCCACCGCCAGACCCAAGTCTAAACCCAAGACCAAAAGACTCAAGGCCGCGCCAGAAACTACGGCCCACGGTTTACAGCAGATGAAACTCCTCTAAACGGCACAAACCCAATAAACCCAACCCTGTATGTTGAGACACGGTTGGGTTTTTTTGCGCCTATAACATGCAAGCAAGAGTCATCTAATTGGCTTACATATGATTTATCGCAAAGAAAAAGCAATAAAGTGGGTTTAACCTAGACCACAATATATAGCCATCCAAGACAAACCAAACACCATATATAGTGATTATGACTTTAAAAACAGCTACTCAATCCGCGACCAAACAAGCGCCAACGACATCTGGTCCTAACTCTGGGCTAGAGGGGATTAATAATGGTTTGGCATCCACCAATCCTACCTTGGTCAATGTCCAGCAATTGGTGGAAGAATATTTAGACCGTAGTGAT
Source organism: Paenalcaligenes sp. (assembly GCA_035302345.1). Classification (GTDB taxonomy): domain Bacteria; phylum Pseudomonadota; class Gammaproteobacteria; order Burkholderiales; family Burkholderiaceae_B; genus Paenalcaligenes. The sequence continues at coordinate 13,172 of DATGSS010000017.1, read as the reverse complement.
TGGCGCGTCAATGCTAATGCCAACCAAGGCTACTCCTTGGGTGGACTCATTCTAAATATGGCTGGAAATATTACTGCCAATTACTGGTTAAACCATATTTATGATCCTGATATAGGCCTCGCTCACCGCGAAGGTGATGTCCATATTCATGACTTGGATATGCTCTCGGGCTATTGTGCCGGATGGTCCTTACGGAATCTACTACAAGAAGGGTTTAACGGTGTTCCTAATAAAGTAGAGTCAGCACCCCCCAAACACCTGAGCAGCGCTCTGGGCCAAATGGTCAATTTTCTGGGCACATTGCAAAACGAATGGGCTGGCGCCCAGGCATTTAGCTCATTTGACACCTACCTCGCTCCGTTTATCCGCAAGGACAACATGAGCGAGCCGGCAGTGCGGCAATGCATCCAAGAATTTATATACAACCTCAATGTACCGTCTCGTTGGGGTACGCAGACTCCATTTACCAACCTTAGCTTTGATTGGGTTTGCCCTGACGATCTGGCTAATCAGCAGCCACTGATCGGTGGCGAAGTCTTGCCCTTTACCTACGGTGAGCTGCAAGCCGAAATGGACCTAATCAACCGTTGTTTTATCGAGGTAATGCTCGAAGGCGATGCCAAAGGGCGTGTGTTTACCTTTCCCATCCCCACCTACAACATCACTAAAGAATTTGACTGGGACGGTACCAATACAGATTTACTCTTTGCCATGACCGCTAAATACGGTCTGCCCTATTTTCAGAATTTTGTAAATTCTGATCTCGAGCCTCATATGGTTCGTTCTATGTGTTGCCGCCTGCAACTAGATTTACGTGAGCTACTGAAACGCGGCAATGGATTGTTTGGTTCGGCCGAACAAACGGGTTCATTAGGTGTGGTCACCATTAATTGTGCCCGGCTAGGTTATGAATATAAAAATGATTTGCCGGGCTTGTATGCTCGTCTCGACGAATTAATGGTGATGGCCAAAAATAGTCTCGAGAAAAAGCGCACTGCGATCACCGAGCTTATGGAACAGGGTTTATTTCCATATACCCGTCGTTATCTGGGTAGTTTACGCAATCATTTTTCTACCATTGGCGTTAATGGGGTGAATGAAATGATTCGCAATTTTACTGACGATGCCTATGACCTGACCCACCCCCAAGGCATGCAAATGGCCATCGATTTGCTGCAGCACATCCGTAGCAAGATGGTGGAATTTCAAGAGGAAACAGGCCATTTATATAACTTAGAGGCGACCCCCGCAGAGGGCACTACATATCGTTTTGCTAAATTGGACCGCGAACGCTTTGAGGATATCCTCCAAGCAGGGACTACAGAAAACCCCTATTACACAAACTCTACACAAATACCCGTTGACTACACCACTGATCCTTTTGAAGCGTTAGCACTACAGGACGAACTACAAACGCTTTATACCGGTGGGACAGTTCTGCACCTATATATGCAAGAGGCAATTTCTAGTCCCGACGCCTGCAAACTACTTGTTCGTCGAGCACTATCCAAATATCGTTTGCCCTATTTAACCGTCACGCCGACTTTTTCCATTTGTCCAAAACACGGTTATTTATCAGGACACCACGAGTTTTGCCCACGCTGCGACCAAGAAATCCTAGCAGCAAAACACAGTGCATCAATTCAATAGCTCATCATACTGAGCATGAATATATCGGGCAGCACTGCTTTCTCATTTTTATTATTACTATTTTTAAAATACTCTAGGAGTTGTCATGCAAAACACAATGATCGACAAAGACCAAACACAACCCACACTAAACGACCAAGAACGCCAGCGCTGCGAAGTCTGGACACGTGTCATGGGCTACCATCGCCCCACCTCATCTTTTAATATTGGCAAAAAGGGCGAATTTAACGAGCGCGTGCATTTTGTTGAACACTAGTCTGTGCCCAGGCCCACCAAGCACAGGTCTGACCTGCTAATTGGACCTGCTCGTGGGCCTATTCCCCACGCCGCCCTTCTCTATTGCGTTTAGTATTACTACTAGGCTGCATAGTTTTGGGCGGCGCCCTGACAGTCGCAATAAGTAAAGGCAGACTTTATGCTATCTCAACGCCCCTCTGTTAACAGCAGTACCATCCAATTAGGTGGTTTTGTCCCCTTTAGCGCCAGTGATTATCCCAACCATCTAGTCTGTGTTGCTTTTGTGCAGGGCTGCAATTGGCGCTGCGGTTATTGCCATAATCCCCACTTGCAATCGCGTAGCCCTCATCCCATGGCGCCTCAATGGTCAGAAATCGAGGAATTTTTACACCAACGCCAAGGATTACTAGATGCCATCGTTTTTAGTGGTGGTGAGCCCACCATGGATCCCGGTTTGCCCGGGGCAATTAAAACAGCCAAATCATTGGGCTTTAAAATAGGATTGCACACTACTGGGGCCTATCCAAAACGCCTGGCCGAAGTTTTACCCCATTTAAATTGGATAGGGTTTGATTTAAAAAGTAGTTGGAATCATTATCACGATGTTATTTTGCACGCACAGCCAGTAGAAATGATCCAAGACAGCCTGCAAATGATTGTCAATAGCCAATGCGAATATGAAGTGCGCAGCACCGTCCATAGTGCATTGCATCAATCCAAGCATTTGCAGGACATGGCTGAAGCACTCGCCGCATATGGTGTTCAACACTGGGTAATTCAAAATTTCCGCACGGATGGCTGTATCGATCCAATGCTATTAGACACACCACATCAGGCAAGTCAACTCTTGGATGATGAATTACTGGCACAATTAAAAGAATATGTGCCCAACATCTTGGTTCGTTAATTTTTAAAACCACGCACTTAACCGCTCGCAAACTGTCACGAGCGGTGTTGTTTGATCAGGTTGCGCCAGGTGATAGAGATAAACCCTTAAATGGCAGCGCGCTGAGCAAATATTCTAATAATTCTGATACCGAGCGAATGGCTGATCCAAAAGGCAAAGGCTCGGAGCTACGAAAGAACAGCCCTCTTTGTACATCACCTTTTAATGCATAGGCTAACTGCCTATTAATACAAAACTGGCCTGCTTTGGCAACACCATCACGCAGACCACAAAAGGTCAAGCAATCCCAGCCCTCGGTGCAATCGCGCTCAGTCGCTACTGATTGTAATTTCTCTTCTTTGTGCAGATAAGCATCCAACCATGGCGTGCGCACCGCGCGTGCCGGAATCCCAACTACACTGTTAAAGGTCACCATATCCTCTGGCTGTGCTTCAACCATAACCTTTTTGAAATTTTCATGGGCATCGCATTCTTTGGTAACCGCAAACGCACTACCCAACTGAACCGCACTGGCCCCAAATGATAAGAGCTCTTTAACCTGCTCGGGCTTATGTACACCGCCCGCGGCAATAATAGGAATAGAATCAGGATCAATCTGCAGCTGTTCGAGTACAGAGCGCACTTCTTTAATGACATGAGCAAACGCATAGAACTCAGAGTTTATTTCTTTTGCGTCGGTCACCCCTAAGTGTCCAGCGGCATAGTTTGGGTTTTCAATAACAATAGCATCAGGTTGGACCTGATTGCGCGCCCAACGACGCAAGACTACACGGACCCCACGTGCATCTGCCAAAATAGGTATCAGGGCCACATCAGGATAGTCTTTGGTTAACTCGGGCAGATCTAGAGGCAAGCCAGCCCCGACCACAATAGCATCAGCCCCACTCTCGCATGCCTGACGTACATATTCAGGATAGGGTGTGACCGCTTTCATTACATTTACGGCGATCGCACCACGCCCCTGGCTAAGCTTTTTAGCGGCCTTAATTTCGCGATCTAAAGCAATCAAATTTTTATGATTAATGTCGCGTTTGCGTTCCTCTTTATTTTGCGGCGTAGATGCAGGTGCCATCAAATCATCATGGTGACGACGCAAGTCCACACTAGAAATCGTGCCCATAGCACCATAAGAAGCAACTGTCCCGGCAAGTCGATGGGCTGATACGCCAACCCCCATTCCACCTTGAATGATCGGTAATAGTTGCTTATCCCGTAATGAAAATGAATACATGCTCTAATCCAAAGAAAAACGTGCCTAAGTCAGTCACACTGAAAATACTTCCAGTATGACTGCTTTTTTCTGACGAAACCTTAACCCATATCAAATGGCTCGCAGAAAAATGCTGGGCTTTTCATAAAGTGGAGTTTTAGAGTCGCTTTTATTGGTAAAACAAAACGCTCGCACTCTATTGCCACGAAATAACGAGCAATATACGTTAGCGAGCGTTGCCCTGATAAAACTAAAAACGATAACAAAAACTAGTACATACCGTGGAATATCGCATCATCAGGGCCAATATGCGATGGTGGGCTCCAGGTCACATCGCGCATTGAGTGTTGAACTAGGTTCTCTACCCCCATCAAGACCGCAAAAATAGCCATCCGAATGGGGATGCCATTATCTGTTTGGCGGAATATTGCTAACCGAGGGTCTTTGTTGAGATCCGTACTGAGATCATTAGCCATAGGACGACTATCCCTGGGTAGCGGGTGCATAATGATGGTGTCTTGGTCACAGTATTTATCAACCAATGCCTGGGTAATTTGGAACTCGGGACTATAGCCTTGGATGTCCTCGGCCTGAAAGCGTTCTTTTTGGACGCGCGTAGCGTAGATGACATCTGCCCCCTTGATGCCCTGCGCGAGATCATTGGTTTGCTCAATCACGTGATTGCCTTGGCGCGCCATAGCCTCAATAATATCGGCAGGCATTTCTAACCCTCGCGGCGATGCCAGTGTAAATTTTAGACCGCGATAAAGCGCTAATAACTTTACCAACGAGTGCACTGTCCGACCGTATTTCAAATCACCTATTACGGCTATGTGCGCACCATCTAAAAGCTTACCCAAACGAGAAAACTCGGTCAGGATCGTATATAAATCTAATAAGGCTTGGCTGGGGTGCTCACCCGAGCCGTCACCGCCATTAACTACAGGAATATTGGTAGCAGCTGCGAACTCGGCGACCGAGCCTTGCTCGGGGTGGCGTATCACCATCGCGTCGACATACCCACCCATGACACGACTGGTGTCGTAGATGGATTCCCCTTTGGCCATCGAAGAAAACGTAAACCCTGTCGTATCACAGACGGAACCACCCAACCGGCAGAAAGCAGCACCAAAACTCACTCGTGTACGGGTGCTGGCCTCGAAAAACAAATTGCCCAGTACTGCTCCTTCGAGCACACGAGATACTTTTTGCCGCCGGGCGATGGGTTGCATGATATCTGCCAAAGAAAACAATTCTTCTACACTGTCACGTGTGAATTGATCGACAGATAACAACTGATTTTTACCGTTGGCCTCGATGCGATCGCGCAAACTGCCCCGCCGGGGTGCACTATCGGCATATTTTTCCAGTAACGCCTCGTTTTCCACGATCTCAGTGACAAAACGACGCACGACCTCGGGCATCGCCCGATAATCCAAAGAATTTTCAGGTAAAAGCCAAGTGTCCAAAGCCCGTCTTTTGACTCCAACACGTGCCGAAAACATGTCACGGGTCAAATTCAGCTTGCGCATTGCATCGCGCAAAAACACCTGTTGAGCAACCGCCATAATAATGTCCTTATGCTATCTAAAATATACGCAATGCGTACATTTTAGCGTCAACAGGTTGTTTTGGATACCAATTTAAACGCACCAAATACTACACCGAACTCTTGGCTATCCTTTGCCCCAGCAACAACGGTGATTATTCTTCGCCGTAAGGTGTGGCCGTGCCATCATCACCAGCTATGATTTGGGCTGCTGTCTGGGCATTTTCGACGGTGCCGACCATAAATACCAACTGCCCATTAGTCAGTGGCTCCGAGTAACGAGGCACTGCTAATAACGTTCCATCCACAGCCAAAGCCAAGCGACGGTCGGGGTTTTCTGTGGTGATGTTTTCCAAGCGCTGACGTGCCGCGTCTGTGAGCATGAGTGCTAATAAACCCTCGCCACTGTCCGAAGAATAAGTTTCCACTGACATCAAATCGTCACGAGTAAAGCTAGGCTCTGGCTGTAGGTATAATGTGGTTTCCTCATCGAGTACAACCTCAGCCCAATTATCGACAGGCTCAAAGTCTGCCAAAAACACCATCATCGGGCTATATTCAGCCTGTTGATCAGTAGCATCTGTGTCTTGGCCTGTAGGGGCTCCAGGCTGTGCAGGCGCGGTCGTCGCGGGCTGTTGTTCGGTAGTTTCAGCGGGCGCCTCGTCAGCAGGTGCAGCATCTTGGGGCGTGGTCTGACACGCCATCAACGTCAATACACTAAAAGCCGCTAAGCTACGGCCCAAACCCTTGGCTAGTCTCATAATGGGATCCTCGTCCTGAACACAATGTTAATAGGGCCGCATTGGCCCTGGAATTCTCTTATCCAAGTTTAACAGCTCTGGCTAAAAATGATTCTTAAGTTAGTTAAATTGAACTTCTATTTATCGCCAATGCTACAATCATTTTTACACCCGCTAAACGGACCAACTCAACATTTATATGTCCAAAATGCAGTCAGATAATCCTTCCATAAACGCTCATACTGACTTTGAATTTATCAGCGAGCAGGCACTCTATCAACGCAGTCTCAAAGAGCGTATTTTCCACGCAGTACTATTTGAAATATTGGGTATTTTATTTGCAACCCCTTTGGCCATGTGGATGACCAAAAAACCTGCTCTTTCCATGGCAGCATTGTCTGCAGTTATCTCGGGCATGGCTATGCTTTGGAATATGATCTTTAATTGGATCTTTGATGTCTTGCAACGCAAATATCATTTTCGCCGCAATATCTGGATACGTATATTGCATGCATGCTGCTTTGAACTAGGTCTCATCATCATGGTGGTACCGCTGGTAGCATGGTGGGTAAATACGACACTCTGGCATGCTCTGGTCGTTGATATCGGTTTAGTGCTGTTTTTCCTACCTTATTCGTTCTTTTATAACCTCATCTACGACAAGGTTCGATTAGGCTTATTAAAGCGTCGCCATAACACCCTTGACAACTCATAAATCTCATTTATACACAGCGGTGGATATCTTTGTTTTAAAAACCAAACACTCTACTAATTTTCACTCAAAGCCAGTGCCATCAAGGCCTGGCTTTATTTTTAGCCTGACACGCACCCGTTGCAACCACTTTTCATACTGGGCCGCAAGGTATTGAAACTTAAGCATTTTTCCTGACATCAAAGTGATTTCGACTTTTTTACTCGCCTCTCTTGCCCTTGACAAATAATATTTTTGGTATTTCGCGCAACACTGCAGTTATCCCCAAAACCTGTGGATAAGTTTGGTGATAACTCTTTAACAAACGCTCAAAACCCACACCAAACACAGACCTGAGGTTCATTGGTCACTGAATCGGCAACTGACTTAAAAACACCGCATTAAAATGGTGTTTATTGCTCAAACAACAAATTGATTCAGCAAAGAATCTTTGCTGTGTTTTAACCCAAAAAATTTGTGTGTTTCGTACAATGGCTAGAGACACTCATTTACACAAGATACAACGACTTAATAATATGGTTTCTATTGATCTCAACGGCCCGGTTCATGTCGCCGAGATAGTTCCCGAACTCAACGAATTAGATCTTGCCGAGGTTCTGCGACAAGCACAAAGCTTTCCAGATCAACTCATCATCGATCTTCTCGAAAATAATGAGTTCGAATATGCACAACCACTCATACAGCAAATCATTGCACAAGAACGCGGCGATATCCTAGAGGCTTTGGCCGAAGACAGCGCCACGCATCTTTTCCTACAATTAGACAAATCCGAGCTAGCCGCAGCTAACTATTTGCTTAGCCCTAAAACGCGTGCTTCCATCCTTAAACTGATGAGCTACCCCGAATTCACCGTCGGCAATATGATGACGACAGAATTCATCGAGGTACCCAACACATGGACTGTCCAACAAACACTCGAATACGTCAGAAAAGTCCACGACACCAAGGAAACTGCTTATGCCATTTATGTCATCAATGATAAAAAGCAGCTTGAATTTGTGGTCTCACTACGCCATTTGGTGAGCGCACAACCAGAACAATTGCTGACTGAGTTATGGCAAGGCGATGAGCCAATCACGGTGGACCCTATGGAACCTCGCGAGGAAGCCGCTCAAACCATCCGCCGCTATGACTACCTGGCATTGCCCGTGGTAGATGAGCACAACCATATCTTGGGGATCGTCACGGTAGATGACTTGCTCGATACCTTAATGGACGAGGCGGCCGAAGATATGGAGCGCTTTGGGGGGGCCGAATTTATAAACCAGCCCTATCTACGAATCAAATTTAGCACAATGCTTCGCAAGCGAGGCGGCTGGTTAACGTTGCTGTTTGTTGGTGAGATGCTCACCGCCAGCGCCATGCAACACTTTGAGATGGAACTAGAAAAAGCGGTTGTGTTGGCCATGTTTATCCCACTAATCATGAGCTCTGGGGGTAACTCGGGCTCGCAAGCAACCTCTTTATTAATACGTAGTTTAGCGCTAGAAGAAGTCCGCCTAAAAGATTGGTGGCGTGTTTTAGTACGTGAGATCCCCACGGGTGTCGTCTTGGGTGCCCTATTAGGCGCCTTGGGTTTTTTCCGCATAATTCTATGGAATAATTTAGGCATTTATGATTACGGTGATCACTATATACTGCTGGGTATCACTGTATGGGTTGCGCTAGTCGGTATCGTCACCTTTGGCTCGGCAACTGGTTCAATGCTGCCTTTTGCGTTACAACGGGTCGGCTTAGATCCTGCCAGTGCCTCGGCCCCATTAGTAGCTACACTGGTTGACGTTTTAGGCTTGATTATTTACTTCTCAGTCGCAGCAGCCATCCTGACAGGCACGCTTTTATAAGCAATATCACTAAAACCACAAGTACTACTGTACAAAACTAGGATAGATATGTAATAATGTGCTCTTCTTTGGGCCCATAGCTCAGTGGTTAGAGCAGTGGACTCATAATCCATTGGTCGCTGGTTCAAATCCAGCTGGGCCCACCAGAACATACTAAATGCCATGTTATGCATGGCATTTTTTATTTGCTGGATTAATATTACAGCATGACAGAATCAAACGCGCCTACCCCTCTAGCACCGTGGCTCGACGCCCAGCATGCCCAAGATTTTGGACAATTACAGACACACTGGCTGCTACGTCCTGGTGCACTCACCGCTGGCTTACGTACTTTAGGCTCGCTACATTTAATTGTTTTGCGCGAGTACGCTAGCACCCTTTCTGATTCCGAGGCCTGGATGATCCAGGCTAAGCGCGGTAGCGCCATTTGGGTACGTGAAATTTACATGAGCATAGATGGTATCCCATGCGTGACAGCCCGCAGTTTTACTCGATTAGAGGACTCTAAAGGCTGCTGGCGAGGCATCCGCGGTTTGGCTAACCGACCTCTGGCCGATATGCTCTACCATAACCCAAACATCACGCGCAGCCCCTTTTGGGTGTGTGCACTTGGCAAGCGGGACCCTCTGTACAATACAGTCGTTCAAACGGCTGCCCATACAAAAAGCCCTGTAAAATCAGCACAACCGCTATTGGCACGCTGTTCTACATTTTGGTATCAAAACCACCCACTCCTGGTGGCTGAGTGTTTTTTACCTCAATTTTGGTCCATTGCCCAACGCTCAGCACGCACCTGACAGCGCAATAAATGTTTTGCATCCCCCTCTAAGGGTAATAGCATTTGCAGCTGTTGACATGGCTTTTGGCGGATGGGGCACCGATCATAAAACACGCAACCAGTAGGCAATTCTTTATTACTGGGTAGCTCAACGTCTTTAATTTCCAAGTCAGCCGGTGTCTCACCTATATTTAACTGTGGCACGGCATCAAGCAAAGTCTGTGTATACGGATGCAGCGGTTCAGAAAGCAACCGTTCAGTAGGACCCAATTCGACTATTTTCCCTAAGTACATAACAGCGACACGGTCACTTAGGTGCTGAACCACTGCAACATCATGAGTGATCAACACATAAGTCAGCTGTAGGTTTTTTTGCAAATCATGCAATAGATTGAGTATTTGTGCCTGTACTGAAATATCCAGGGCCGAGGTCGGCTCATCCAGGATAATCACCTGCGGATCAGGTGCCAATGCACGTGCAATAGCTATCCGCTGGCGTTGCCCTCCAGAAAACTCGTGCGGGAAACGGTCCAGGTACTCGGCGCGGATGCCCACCTGCTCGGCTAGCTGTGCGGCTCGTGCTCTCAGTCGCCGGCGTTGGCGCATCCCCTGGATGTACAAAGGCTCGGTAATTACCTGCCAAACACGTAAACGTGGATTCAATGAAGATTGCGGATCTTGAAAAACTACCTGCATATTTCGATGTTGATCATGCCAATGTAGTTGCCCTTGGGTAGGGGTGTATAGGCCCATCAATACCTGTGCCAAGGTGCTTTTTCCACATCCTGACTCACCCACAATGCCTAAAGTCTCGCCACGGTATATATCAAAACTCACCCCATTAAGAGCATGCGCCACACTTGTGACCTGACCACGCCAATTATGAGCCAACGGAAACTGCATGTGCAAATCATTTAATTGCAGCAAAAGCTGGTCATTGGTGCTCCCATCCAAGGCGACCTGATTATTGTTGGAAGGCTTGTTCATGGCCTTTCCTCATGCACATGCGAAGACTCATATAGCCAACAAGCTGCTACTTGATCAGGGCCAACGGGATACATCGAGGGCCGTTGAATGCACGCTGAAAAAGCTTTGGAACAGCGCTCTTGAAAGGCACAACCCGCAGGTAGATGCTGCAAATTTGGAGGCTGGCCTGGAATAGTGGACAGATTTTGACCACGCGTTTGCGGGGTGGGAATTCCAGACAATAAACCCTTCGTATAGGGGTGCGCAGGCCGTTGAATTACCTGTGTTGTAGGTCCTGACTCGACAACCGTGCCAGCATACATCACATAAATACGCTCACAATACTGAGAGACTACCGCCATATCATGTGTGATGATTAACAAGGCTGTCTGCATCCTCTGTGCTTGCTCTTTAAGGAGATTGAGTACTTGTTTTTGCACTGTCACATCCAACGCTGTTGTTGGCTCGTCTGCAATCAATAATTGTGGTGCGCAAGAAAATGCCATAGCGACCATAATGCGCTGTCGCATCCCGCCTGATAGCTCAAAAGGATAGGCCTCAAATACCTGCTCGGCGTCAGCGATATACATAGCCTTGAGCAGTTCGATAACACGTACTCGGGCTTGACGGCGTTGCGTGCCCTTTTCGTGATACAAAACAACATCAATCATCTGTTGGCCAATCCTCATGGTGGGATTCAAAGCGGTCATCGGTTCCTGAAAAATCATAGCTACCTCGCTACCGCGCAGGACCTGCATTTGCTTTTCTGTGCACGAAAAAACATCATGTTCCGTCAATTGAATCGCACCTTTTTTGACCTGATACTGGGCCTCATGCAACAAACGCATCGCCAGCATCGCAGTCACAGATTTGCCCGAACCAGACTCGCCGACCAACCCAACCACCTCGCCCGCATGTACCTGTAAATTTACCCCATTAAGCGCCTGTACACGGCCACCAAACACAGGGAACTCAACCCATAAATCATTGATATCCAAGACCGGACGCTGAGGTTTTGGCGCAGCTGTCCAATCAATATCGGTGGATTGATGCTTATCGGTAAAGACTACACGCTGTGTCATTGTGCTTACCTCGCCCGTTGCTTGGGGTCCAATATGTCTCGAATACCATCCCCCACCAAATTAAAACCAATGGCAGTGAATAAAATTGCAAAACCAGGAAAACTCGCATACCACCAATGGTCTAAAATAAAATTACGGCCCGAGGCTATCATGGCCCCCCATTCAGCAGCAGGCTGTTGGGCGCCCAACCCAATGAATCCCAAAGCTGCAGCCATCAAAATCGCATTGCCAATATCCAATGTCGTTTGCACGACGATTGGGGGCATCACATTGCGCAATACATGCCAGCGTAATAGATGCAAACGGCTCGCACCAAAGGTTTGTGCCGCTTTGATATAAGTCATTTCACGAATGCTTAGCGTTTGGCCCCGTGCCAACCGAACATAAAATGGAATGCGCACAAAAGTAATCGCTAACATGGCATTAAACAGACTGGGTCCTAAAGCAGCCGCCAACGCCATGGTTAATACTAACGAAGGCACCGAAAGCACCACATCCATAGCGCGCATAATTGCAGTATCAACAAAACGACCAGTTAAACCAGCAAAACAACCTACAATAGAACCCAGCACACTAGCCACAAATGCCACAAACAATCCGACCCCTATAGACTGCCGGCCTCCGTGTAGGACACGGCTAAAGATATCTCTGCCTACCTCGTCTGTGCCAAAAAAATGTGCCCATGAAGGAGCCTGCAAGCGGGCACGTAAATTGATCATGTCTGGCTCATGAGGGGCTAAATAGGGTGCAAATAAGGCTGCCAGACAGATCAATAAAATAATCGCTAGCCCAACCAAAGTAAGCGGACTTTTACGCAACTGAAAGAATAGATACGCGGAACGATTGTATCCTGCACTCGCCATGGTACTCTCCTAGCCCACCTCTTTGATGCGCGGATCAACAAATCGATACAGCAAATCCACCAGCAAATTGAGCAATACATAAACAAAGGAGACCAAGATGGCAAAGCCCATCACCGCCGGAAAATCCAAAGCTTGAATGGAATCCACCACATACAAACCCATCCCGGGCCAGGCAAACACAGTTTCAGTTAATACCGCACCGTACAGTAAATCGCCCAAGGACAAGCCTATCACCGTAATAGAAGGCAACAGTGCATTGGGCAGCGCATATCTAAAAATAATTCGTCGACGGGGTAACCCATAAGCCCGAACTGTGCGCAAATAATCCTCGCTGAGCTGTTCAAGCATAGCAGAGCGAATCTGTCTAGACACGACTCCCAGGTGCACAAACCCTAAAGTAATCGCCGGCAAAACCATATGACGCGCAGCATTAAAAAACAACTGCCACTGCCCTTTCAGCAATGCGTCAATCATATAAAAACCCGTCACATGCTCAGGTGGTGATAATCCCTGGCTAAGACGACCCCCAGCCGGAAACAGCCCCAGCTGGGCATAGAAAATCACTATTAAACCCAACCCTAACCAAAAAGCAGGCATAGAAATGCCAGAGACAGAAAGCCACCGACAAACGTGA
>DATGSS010000016.1:0-9633 GCA_035302345.1 Paenalcaligenes sp. | reverse complement strand
CATCGCCCATGATTATGAGGACCCCCTGACATGGACACACAACCAGGTCGAGGGGCGCAGCGAATACACTCAGTTGTTATATATCCCCAAGCGCGCGCCTTTTGATTTATGGGACCGTGATGCCAAACATGGGCTCAAGCTGTACGTAAAACGGGTATTTATCATGGATGATGCCCAACAGTTATTGCCCGGTTATCTGCGTTTTGTTCGCGGGGTTGTAGATTCTAGTGATCTGCCTTTAAACGTTTCGCGCGAGATCTTGCAAGAAAGCCGCGACGTACGTTCTATCCGCGAGGGGTGTGCTCGTCGTGTGCTGTCCACGCTGGCTGATTTAGCTAAAAAAGATAAAGAAAAATACGCGCAGTTCTGGGCCCAATTTGGGCAAGTCCTCAAAGAGGGTACTGGCGAGGACGCTGGAAACCGCGAACGCATCGCCAAGCTGCTGCGTTTTGCTTCTACGCACAACGATAGCTCGGTTCAGGATGTTTCCCTCGAGGACTATGTTAGTCGCATGAAAGACGAGCAAAAACATATTTATTATGTGACTGCAGATACCTATGAGGCTGCGGCCAATAGCCCGCATTTAGAGGTTTTCCGTAAAAAAGGCATCGAAGTGTTGTTGCTCTCGGATCGCATTGACGAATGGATGTTGTCCTTTTTGACTGACTTTGATGAAAAGGATTTGGTCTCAGTAGCCAAAGGTGGCGTCGATTTAGATGAGCTCGCCGATGAGGACGAGAAAAAGCATCACGAAGAGGTCGCCGAGCGCTACAAGCCTTTGGTCGAGCGCTTGCAAAAGAGTTTGGGTGAGACCGTCAAAGAGGTCCGCGTGACCATGCGTTTGGTGGATTCACCTGCGTGTGTGGTGGTTGATGAGGGTGAAATGAGTCCTCACTTTCTGCGTCTGCTAGAGGCGGCTGGACAAGAGGCCCCCACGGTAACGCCGATTTTAGAAATCAACCCCGAGCACTCATTAATTGAACACATCGAAAAAGTTGAAGACGAGCGTTTTGATGAGTGGGCCGAGCTGCTACTGGATCAAGCTATGCTGGCCGAAGGCGCGCAGCTCAAAGAGCCTGCACGTTTTGTTCAGCGTATGAACCGTTTATTGATGCAAAATATGCCTCGATAGTGACGTATCCATACTGATCCTAGCATCTACCCAGATGCGCTGTGATTTAGGTGGGTCTCGAGCCGCCAAGACTGCAGTCTTGGCGGCTTTTCTTGTGCGCGGTTGTAGGAGGGGTGATGCGATTAGAATTATTTAAATGTGGCCGCGAACACACAGCTTATTTGGTCTAGGGGTAAACCCCTAGGAGGGGTCTGGAAAGCAGTGCGGTAGTTAGCTTGGAGAATTGCTTTTCAAATTTAATGCAAGAGGGTATTGATTATGCAAATGATAATGATTATCATTTGTCGGTGTGTTTTAATTATTACCTTTTAATTCAGTGAATTTGGAGTTTTTTTCATGAGTGCGCAACGTCTGCCCTTTGTACATCGTGTGGGCCAAAACACAGTACATGCCGCATTATGCAGTGCCTTGATGGCCTCTGCTAGTGCTTGGGCCCAGGACGGTCAACAAGAAACACAGGATGATGCGGACATTCGCAGTGTGCAACAGTTTGAAACCATCACTGTCCAAGGGAGCACCGGGGACGGTTATCAAACCCGCGAGGCCAGTTCCCCTAAATTTGTAGTGCCACTCATTGACACCCCACGTACCGTAGATGTCATCCCCGAAGCGGTTATTAAAGATCGTGGTGCCACTTCATTACAGGATGTCTTGCGTAATACGCCTGGCATTAGCTTGGGTTCTGGCGAAGGAGGTACGCCCACTGGTGATCGACCTTTCATCCGTGGTTATGAGGCCAGTACTGATATCTTTATTGACGGCATGCGTGATTATGCCCGTGGTTATCACGAGGTGTTTAATCTAGAGTCCGTCGAGGTCATTAAAGGCCCTAGTGGTGTACTGACCGGTCGTGGCGGCACGGGGGGCAGCATCAATATGCAAACCAAAACCCCCAAGGCCTATGATTTTGCTGACGCTACGGTGGGTGTCGGTAACGGCGGTCAACACCGCCTGACCTTGGATGGCAACCTGACTTTGGGCGAAACCTCGGCGATGCGCTTGAATCTCATGCGCATGGGCGGTGATATCCCCGGCCGTGATGATGTTAAATACAACCGCTGGGGTATTGCGCCGTCCATATCTTTTGGTTTGGGAACACCGACTCGCTTTACCCTCAGTTATTCCCATATTGAAAACAAAGACACACCGGATATGGGCATTCCATTCAGAAACGATGCTGTTCCCGATCGCGTTCGTCCATTAGAGCCCAATAAGAAAAATTTTTATGGGCGTAAAGACGTTGATTTCCGGCAAAATAAATTTGATACGGCGACTGCCACCATCGAGCATGACTTCGCCGACGATCTGACTGTGCGCAACATCACGCGCTATGGGAAATCGCTCAATCACTATTTGTTTACGCGCCCATCATTTGATAATTGCGAAAATGCTACTTCGGGGGCATGTGTTACAGAGGGGGCAGGGCTGCAGTTCACGCGCTCTGATCGGGCGCGCTGGCGTGAAAGCAAATCGCTGATTAACCAAACAGATATTTTTGGTGAGTTTGATACCGGCTCAGTACGTCATTATTTCGTAGCTGGCGTGGAATTCGGCCGTGAGCGACTGTATTCCAAGGCTATGGATGGTTTGCCCGGTGAGGATACTGATTCATTTTGGAATCCCAACCCCAATAAGCGCTATAGCTCGAATATTAGCTACGGGCCTAAAACCCGTGATGGTTATATCGACACCAAAGCCATTTATTTGATGGATACCATTGAGCTCAACGAGCAATGGTACCTCAGTGGTGGGGTGCGCTATGACCGCTTTAAGGTGCATGCAGATGAAACCACTGGCAGAGGGGGTGCAATCATACCTGCAGCAGGCAGAACGGATGGCATCTGGAGCTACCAAGCTGGGGTTGTTTATAAGCCCGTCTATTACGGCAGTGTGTATTTATCCTACGGCACTTCGGCAAACCCAGCTGGGGAAAATCTGGGACAGGCGGGGGGAGCAGATGGACCAGCAGGTGGGGCGACTGTACATGATTTAAAACCTGAAAAGAGCCGCTCTTGGGAGCTAGGTACCAAATGGGATCTCTTTGATGAGCAAATGAGCTTTACAGCTGCTGTCTTTGAAACCAAGAAAACTGATGCGCGTTCGCAAGACCCCATACTAGACGATGTGGTGACCTTGAACGGAAAAAACCGTGTGCGCGGCTTTGAGCTTGGTGTTGAAGGGGCAATTACACCTAAATGGGATATCTGGGCGGGCTATACTTATCTGGATTCAAAGGTGCTTAACTACGTCAATAATGGTGAAAACTACTCGGGCAAGCGCATGAAGTTCATCCCCAAACATAGCGCTACTTTATGGACTACCTATCAGCTAGATCCCAAATGGAGTGTGGGTGGTGGGGTGACCTATACCGGCATGCGTTATGTCGATGATGCCAACAAGTATGAACTGCCTTCAAATACGGTAGTTGACGCGATGGTGAAATACCAGGTCAATAAAAACTTTGATTTGCAGCTGAACGTGAATAATTTGACTGACACACGTGTTTGGGATGCATCGCATGTAGGGTTGTTTGCCAATGTCGGCCACGGCCGTTCCATCATGCTGAATGCCAGCTATCACTTTGAGTAATCTCGCTATGTGGTGTTGAGCACTTATTCAAGTACAGCCATCTTTGCCCTTGTCTGAACAGGATTTGTGCCTGATCAGGCAGGGGCATTGCTTTTTTGGCTATGCTTGTGGATATAAATTTTTCGCATTGGAGAGGCCATGCTAATCGTGATTCCTGAAATACTCAGTCCTGATGAGGTCAAACAATGTCGGATGGCTTTGCTGTCAGCGCAATGGGAGGACGGTCTTAACACCGCAGGGTATGTGGCGGCCGACGTCAAGAAAAACCAGCAGTTGCCGCTAGATAGCCCGGTAGCCAAAGAGATTGGAGCACTTATCATGCAGCGGCTGGCAAGTCATCCGCAATTTATTGCTGCCGCATTGCCTGCAAAAATGCTGCCGCCACGTTTTAATCGCTACGAAGGCGGACAGACTTACGGTAATCACATTGATAACGCTATATTCAATGTGCCTGGCACGCAAGAACGCATACGTAGTGATGTTTCTTCGACTTTATTCTTAAGCCCCCCCGATGAGTACGAGGGCGGAGAATTGGTCATCGAGGACACTTACGGCACACAACATATCAAACAAAATGCTGGCGATTTGGTGGTGTATCCAGGCACCAGCCTGCACCGCGTAAACCCTGTGACCGAGGGGATGCGTCTGGGTTCATTTTTCTGGACTCAGAGCATGGTCCGAGAGGCCCATCGACGTGCTTTGCTTTGGGAATTGGATCAATCCATTCAAAGATTGGCACACCAACAAACTGATAGTTCTGAATTGGCACGTTTGACTGGGGTCTACCACAACTTGATTCGCGAGTGGGCCGAGGTCTAAAAAGTTATAATTTTTTATTCAATAGAGGGCGAAATGTGAACTTTGCCCCAGGAGAGTCAAATGTCGGGTACGGGTGAAATTCCTGCTGATGTCGTGACAGTGACGGATTATTGGCCCTACGCTCAAGCGCAGCTTGACGAAGCTGCATGGGCCTATTTTAGTGGTGGTGCCGAGAAAGAACGAGGGCTGAAAAAAAACCAACAAGCTTTTGTCCATTATGAAATTATCCCTCGTGTGCTACAGGATTTGACAGCGGGCAGCACCCATATCCAGTTTAACGAGCGAAGCTATGCTTATCCTTTATTTTTAGCGCCCGTGGCTTGGCAACGCTGGGCGCACCCAGATGGCGAACAGGCCACAGCACAGGCTGCTGCGGCTATGAATACTCCTTTTATGGTTAGCATGCAGTCCACGACGAGCCTCGAGGCCATTCGCGCTGCGGCACCCCAGGCAGAATTATGGTTGCAATGGTATTGGCATGATGATTGGGCAGCTACAGAAGCTCTATGGGAGCGTTGCCAGCATGCTCAAGTGAGTGCAATCGTACTCACGCTGGATGCGCCCATTCAGGGGATGCGATATCGTGAACAGCGTGCGGGGCAAACCCGCCCACCTCATTTACAAACCCCTTTGTTAAATGATTTTGAAACTCCTGCACAGCACCTGGCCGCGGCAGGGCAAAGCCCTGTTTTTGGTACCGGCTTGATGCATGGCGCGCCCAGGTGGCCTCAAGTGCAAGCTTTTATCGAGGCTTGTCCATTGCCTGTTTGGCTGAAGGGGGTTTTGCATCCAGATGATGCTCGATTAGCAGTAGAAGTGGGCGCAGCAGGAATCATGGTCTCGAATCACGGTGCCCGCCAGTTGGATGCGTTTCCAGCGCCTTTACGTTGTTTGCCAGCTGTCGCTAGTGCGGTACGGGGGCGGGTCCCGGTGGTGCTGGATGGTGGGGTGCGATGTGGCAGCGATATTTTTATTGCATTGGCCCAAGGCGCACAGGCCGTGGCTATTGGCCGACCTTATGTTATGGGCTTGACAGTCGCAGGGGCGGCCGGGGTCTCTCATGTATTGCACATGATGCGTACAGAGTTAGAGGTCACCATGGCACTGGCAGGCTGCGCGCAGATTACAGATATCACAGCAGAGCGCTTGCTATCCACTGAATAAAGTGGACGCATAGGTTAGTGACGGACTCCCAGTTTGGCGTGCTCTAAACTGCACCAAGTGTGCTGATTGCTCATTAATGCCTCTGACCGTGGCAGATAGATACCACAATGCGCGCAGCGCACCATTGGCTCTTTGCCGCGCGCTAGACTTAGATTGTTGCGCGATTGTTGGACCCGTTGACGGTGTTTGCTGTAAGAGATGATGCGCAAGACTATCATCAGCACTACAACGACTCCGATCCAGAAAAATAACTTACCCAATTGAACCTCGCTTTAAAAGAACATCCAGCACAAAATGACTGCCTGAATAAGCCAGCAGCAACAAAATAAATCCTAATAAAGTAGCGCGCACAGCTGCCCGACCTCGCCAGCCGTAAAGGCGACGCCCGACTAAAAGAGCACCAAAGGTAAGCCAGGACAGGACAGTAAACACAGTTTTATGGTCTAATGGAAACCACTGCTGCGTCAGCATAGCGGACACAAAAGAGCCGCTAACCATCGCCAAGGTCAAAGCCGCAAAGCCAAAGCGAATAAAATGAAACAGCAGCTTTTCCTGGGTGAGTAATGGTGGCATGCTCTCTAGGGCTAAATACAGTACAGGACGTTTACGTTGTTCGGTGGCTGGTTGATGCAGGTAGCGTTCAAAAAACAGCACCAATAGCGCATAAACAGCTGCTACAGCCATTAAACCATAGGAAATCAGTGCGATAATCAGGTGCCCCTGAACCCAATCGTTGTGTGCCGCGACGACATAGCTGCCCTGTGGGAAAAACAGGCTAAATAAACACGCAACCGCTGACAATGGCAATAGTGCCAATAAATAGCTATTGAGCGAGAGGAAAAAACTCTCGATCCAAAAGACCACCATGGCTAGCCAAATAGCGGTGGACAGCCCGACAGCCCAACCCAAAAACAACCCCTGTGGTAGCAGGATGCTTTGTCCTAGGGCAAGCCCATGTAAAATAAGGGCTACCAGCAAAGCGCCTTTAAAGCCAGCAGATAGTTGGCCAATAGGACCCTGGTGTTGTACGAGCAAACGCCACATCCAGGCAGCCAAGCCTGTGTAGGTTGCTGCGGCAAGCAGATAAAATAAAATATATAACGGCATTAATATTGGGTAGTCAAAAAGATAATCATAGTGCATAAACTGGCAAAAGGTTAAGCCAGCATGCCTTTTTAAAATTATACTTTAAGCGAAACACATTATATGTTCGAAAATCTAACACAACGCATGTCGCGTATTGTGAAAACAATGCGCGGTCAAGCCCGATTGACAGAAGCCAACACTCAGGAGATGCTCCGCGAGGTACGTATGGCTTTGCTCGAGGCGGACGTGGCATTGCCCGTAGTGCGCGAGTTCATATCAGAAGTGCGGACCAAAGCCTTGGGTACCGAGGTTGTCGATTCATTGAACCCTGGACAAGCTCTAGTCGGCGTCGTGCACGAAGAGCTCACCCGTTTGATGGGGGGTGATCAACCTCTCGAGGAAATCGAGCTCTCATTGGCGACGCAGCCTCCCGCTGTTATTTTAATGGCAGGTCTCCAAGGGGCCGGTAAAACTACCACAGTAGGTAAGCTTTCCCGCTGGCTCCAGGCCGGAGAACATACGCATAAAGGCCGCAAAAGTGGCAATAAAAAAGTTTTGGTGGTCAGTGCTGACGTCTATCGACCGGCAGCCATTGACCAGCTAGAAACAGTCGCCCAACAAGTAGGCGTGGATTTCTTACCTACCCAAAGCACAGAAAAGCCAGTCGCCATCGCAGAGCGCGCCTTAGAGCACGCGCGACGTCACCATTATGATGTATTGATTGTTGATACGGCGGGTCGTCTGGGGGTTGACGAAGCAATGATGCAAGAAATCCAAGCCTTGCACAAAACGCTCACGCCCGTTGAAACCTTGTTTGTCGTCGACGCCATGCAAGGTCAGGACGCAGTCAACGTCGCCCAAGCCTTTGGTGAAGCACTACCCTTGACTGGGGTGGTGCTGACCAAGCTTGATGGTGATGCTCGTGGGGGTGCCGCGCTGTCTGTACGTCATGTCACAGGCAAGCCGTTAAAATTCATCGGGGTCTCCGAAAAAATGGATGGTTTGGAACCCTTCCATCCTGAAAGAATGGCGCAACGCGTTCTGGGCATGGGTGATGTCGTTAGCCTGGTTGAACAAGCTCAGCGCAATATTGACGTCGCCGAAGCAGAAAAAATGGCCGAGCGCATTAAATCGGGCAAAAGCTTTGACCTAAACGATTTTTTAGAGCAGCTGCAGCAGGTCAAAAAAATGGGCGACATGGGCTCTTTGCTCAAAAAGCTGCCCGGCGAACTTTCTCAAATGGCCGGCCAGATACAGGGGGGTGAAGCAGAAAAACAACTGCGCCGCACCGAAGGCATCATTCATTCCATGACTCCAGAAGAACGCAGCAGACCCCAAATACTGCGTGCTTCTAGAAAGCGCCGCATTGCAGCTGGGGCTGGGGTACAAGTCCAAGAAGTCAATCGCATGCTCAAGCAATTTGAACAAATGCAAGGCATGATGAAAAAGATGAAAGGCGGTGGCATGGCTCGCATGATGCGTGCCTTGGGTGGTGGCATGGGGGGTGGGCTAGGTGGTTTGTTAGGGGGCGGTGGCGGCGGAATGCCCGGTATGCCTGGAATGCCAGGGGGTGGCATGCCAGGTGGGGGGGGTGGACGCCGTCGAAATACGCGCCGCAAACGTCGTCGTCGCTAATTGTTGGGGCGTTGCCCTGCCAGTACTAACGAGCAAAGTCCCGAGAAAACGTTGTTCCGGGACTTTCTTGTTTCGGGGCTGCTGTTTTGCTGCTCTGCAGGATCTGTTTTTTGATTATCCACCACCGACTGCGACGACGATTTCGATACGGTCTTGGGCTCGGATTGTTGTGTCTGCGTGCGCGCTTTTAGGGATGATTTCCCCGTTTAATTCAACCGCTACCCGCTTGTCAGCAAAATCCAGCGTTTCGAGTAGGGCGCGTAGTGTTTGCGGTTTTATCTGGCGTGTTTCGCCATTGATGATGACATCTATTTGTTTCATTCTCTCTACCAATTGGGATTAGTGCTTAGCATGATGAATGTCTGCCTGCCCATGGTGTGTGTCCACATTGAGCGAGGGTTTTCATCAATTTTACTTCATTCTCATCATTTTGCTTGAGACATGGTTTAAAGCGTTAAGAGGGAGCGCTATCTATGTTTATCTTTTTTTGAAAACGAGGTCCCAGATACCATGGCCCAAGCGCAGGCCGCGTCGTTCAAATTTGGTCATAGGGCGTTCACCCCGTGGGGCAAAATCTGTGTATTGATTCCGCAAGCTGGGTTCGGCACTGAGGACTTCTAGCATTTGCCAGGCGTAGTCCTCCCAGTCTGTTGCACAATGGATTTGTCCTCCAGAGGCTAGCCGTGAGCTCAACACGGAGACAAACGCAGGCTGGATGATGCGGCGTTTGTGATGTCTTTTCTTAGGCCAAGGGTCAGGAAAGAAGACGCGGATTTCTGTCAGGCTTTGCGGCGCTATCATGTGTTGGAGCACTTCAACGGCATCGTGTTGAATAACACGTAGATTATGACAGTTCTGTTCTTCGATGCGGCGCAGTAGGGCGCCAACTCCGGCGTCAAATACCTCGATGGCGATAAAGTTTTCTGCGGGGCGTTGTAGGGCGATTTCAGCAGTGGCTTCGCCCATGCCCGAGCCGATTTCAATAGAGGTGGGTGCCTGTCGTCCAAAGACTGCAGCCAGATCAAGAGGTTGATCTTGATATGGGATCCCCCATATCGGTTTGAGCGTTTCTATGGCACGAGCTTGCCCTGGAGTAATATGTGCACGCTGGGTGACGTAACTGCGGATGCGACTTTTGGTTTGGGTCATTGCTACAAAGTAGATATTGTTTTTTGCAATGAGGGATTTTAGCATCGAACCATAAAAAA
>DATGSS010000015.1:0-4811 GCA_035302345.1 Paenalcaligenes sp. | reverse complement strand
TAATAGCAGCCAGCCGGGCTGATCTCCCACAGCATTATTTTTAGTATTCATAAACACAGTGTGTGTTGAGATGAATCAAAAGAAAACCCCTCAGGCCGATATGACCCAAGGGGCTAGTTCAAACAGAATATGCGTCAGGGCTTAGTTGCGTTGGTCGCGCTGACGTCCTTGTCTGTTGTTGTCGCCACCTTTTTGGTCGGGGGCCTGAGGGCCACCCTGAGCCTCGATACCACCGATAGCCTTCATAGACAAACGCAAACGCCCTTTGTCATCGGCTTCGATCACTTTAACACGAACGTTTTGCCCTACTTTGAGCACGTCGTTAATGTTGTTAATGCGGTAATTGGCGATCTCGGAAATATGCAGCAGACCGTCACGGCCAGGCAATACCTGCACAATGGCACCAAAATCAAGTACTCGTAGTACTGGACCTTCGTATTCTTGGCCCAGCTCGACATCAGCGGTGAGTTCGCGAATACGGTTTTCTGCCTCTTGGGCTTTTTCCAGATCAACACTGGCGATAGTAATACTGCCATCATCCTCGATTTCGATCTGTGTACCGGTTTCCTCGGTCAACTGACGAATAGTCGCGCCGCCCTTGCCAATCACATCACGAATCTTGTCAGGGTTAATCTTGAGGGTTAGCATGCGTGGCGCAAACTCGGAAAGCTCGTTGCGCGAACCCTCAATCGCTGCCTGCATCTCGTCCAGAATATGGAAGCGACCCTCTTTGGCCTGGGCCAAAGCCACCTGCATGATTTCGGTAGTGATGCCCTGGATTTTAATATCCATTTGCAAAGCGGTAATCCCCCTACGTGTACCGGCGACTTTAAAGTCCATATCGCCCAGGTGGTCTTCATCACCCAGGATATCGGTCAATACAGCGAACTTGCCCCCCTCTTTGATCAGACCCATGGCAACCCCTGCCACGTGATCTTTCATGGGGACGCCGGCGTCCATCATGGCCAAAGAGCCACCACATACACTAGCCATCGAGGAAGAACCGTTAGATTCAGTAATCTCGGAGACCACGCGGATTGAGTATTGGAAGTCTTCGGCGGTAGGCAACTGACAAATCAATGCACGCTTGGCCAGATTACCGTGACCAATTTCACGGCGACGAGGAGCACCCATGCGTCCAACCTCACCGGTAGAAAAGGGTGGGAAGTTGTAGTGCATCATGAAGCGATCGCGCGATTCGCCCATGACAGAGTCAATGATTTGCTCGTCCTGACGGGTACCTAGTGTGGTTACCACGAGAGCTTGGGTCTCGCCACGTGTAAACAATGCACTGCCGTGTGCGCGGGGTAAAAAGCCAAGCTCGATCTCAATAGGACGCACGGTGCGTGTGTCACGCCCGTCGATACGGGGCTCACCATTGAGGATCTGGCTGCGAACGATATCAGCCTCGAGATCATGCAAAATCTCTTTGACGGCATTTTCATCCACAGGATTTTCCTCGGTAGCCTCGGCATTGAGACCTGCAAAGACCTTTTCACGTACATCTTGTAATGCGTGCGTGCGGGCTTGCTTTTGATGAATTTTATAAGCGGCCTGTAAATCGCTTTGCGCCAAAGATTTGATCTTGTTTACCAGCTCGTCTTGGACGGGCTCGGGCTCCCAGTCCCAAGCGGGCTTGCCAGCCTCGGCGACCAGCTCTTTAATAGCCTGAATAGCCGCTTGCATGTGCTCATGACCAAATGCAATGGCCCCCAGCATGACGTCCTCGGAAAGCTCTTTGGCCTCGGACTCAACCATCAGTACAGCTGCCTCTGTACCAGCCACAACCAAATCTAATTGGGAGTCTTCGAGCTCGGCCGTATTGAGGTTAAGCACATAGTTGCCATCGATATAGCCGACACGTGCGGCAGCAACCGGTGCTGTAAAGGGCACACCCGAAATAGCCACAGCAGCAGAAGCTGCGATCAAAGCGGGTACGTCAGGGTTAATATTAGGATTGACCGACAGTGCGTGTACGACGATTTGTACCTCGTTGTTAAAGCTCTCGGGGAACAAGGGACGCAATGGACGGTCAATGAGACGAGCGGTCAAGACCTCACGATCAGAGGGCTTGCCCTCGCGCTTGAAAAAACCACCAGGAATACGGCCGGCAGCATAAGTTTTTTCGATGTAATCTACAGTCAGCGGGAAAAAATTAAGTCCGTGGCGAGCCTCGCGTTCTGCTACTACAGTGGCCAACACAACGGTATCTTCTACTGTGACCAGCACTGAGCCAGTTGCCTGTCGGGCAATCACACCGGTCTCGAGTGTGACGGTATGGTCACCGTACTGAAATGACTTTGTGACTTTATTGAACATTAAATATCCTTACAATGAAAAACCGTGCACAGCGACGAACTCAGTTCGCACTATGCACGGTTGCTAGCATTCTAACTGGGAGAACACTGTCCCGTACTATCGACGTAAACCGAGCTTTTTGATGAGTTCGAAATAAGCATCGGGATTACGATTTTTGAGATAGTCGAGCAATTTGCGGCGGCGGCTAACCATGCGCAATAGACCACGACGTGAGTGGTGATCTTTTTTGTGATCTTTAAAGTGTTCACCTAGTGTCTTGATGCGCGCGGTAAGCAACGCAATTTGAACCTCGGGCGAACCTGTGTCACCCGATTCACGCTGAAACTCTTCGACGATTTCAGCTTTTTTAAGATTTTCTACTGTCATAAATCCCTCTAATACATGCGACAGAGCCGAGGTGCCCTGACGTGATAAACCAATAAAACGATAAAACGATAAAATTGTACCTTACTTTTTACAGCGCCGTAAAAAAACATGTAAATAAAGTTACCGCGCCAAAAGTCATATAATTATAACTAGATAATCCTGAAACGCGCAAAGTGTTGCTCGTTTGTCAGTCCCCACCCTCAAAACACAGGAGGCATGCGTGTTTAAAGCAACAACTAAATTAGCCAAACACTTTTCCCCCCATCCTAATTCATTAGTGATCACAGCAATTTCAGCCCTCCTGCTGGTGGGGTGCACCTCAATGGCCGAACTTCCCGAAGGCAGTACATACGCACAGATACAACAACAATACGGCTCGCCTACGGTCACCTGTGAAAACACCCCATTTACCTTACGTGTATGGTCACAGCAGCCTATGGGCTATTACGCCTGGCGCGGTGTCTTTGATGACAACGACCAATTAGTTGATATTCAACAGGTCCTTAGCGATCCACTTTTTGCCGAAGTAGAAAGTGACATTGGCGAAAATAGCTGGGACCTAGACAAAGTGGGCTGCAATTTTGGTCCCCCGGCCGAGCAATCCGTAGCACCTTATATCGGTGTCCGGATGAAGGTCTGGAGCTACCGCTATAAACAAAATAATGTTTGGCCGATGATGATGAACATCTTTTTCGATGAAAATGACCGCGTCCATGCATTGCAGCGCAGTATGGACCCCAGAGATAACGACGGCCAAATCTGGATGGGCCTATAAAACAACAGCGCGTCCTGGCTAAAGCTAAGGCTAAGGGCCAGGACGGGCTGACAAGTGGGCTGACAGGCGGACTGTTTAAGCAGGCCGCAGGTCTAAGCAATTAAGCGTCTGTATCATCCATGCCCTGTTGTCTGGCCTGATGCCGTTCACGGCGGCGCTGTCGCAGAGTACGAGCACGCTGCCAGCGCCAAAACATCAGCACCCATCCAGACAGCCCATAAATGACAAATAGGCCAAAGAGCACAATAGGCGGGTCACTAGAGACAAAAACAAATACCAATACAAAGAGCAGCATCATCCAAAACGGAACGCTGCGCCCCAAGGCAAAGTTTTTACCGCTGTAAAAGGGTGCATTAGACACCATGGTAACCCCAGCGTAGATCGTCAAAGCAAAAGCTACCCAGGCTAAAGCGGTCTCATTGGTAGTGATTTTGTTATCCACGGCCAACCATACAAAGCCCGCCACTAAAGCTGCAGCTGCCGGGCTAGGCAAGCCCTGAAAAAACCGCTGATCTACGACTTTAATATTGATGTTAAAACGTGCTAAACGCAAAGCAGCACCCACCACGAATACAAAAGCTGCCAACCAGCCCCAGCGACCCAACCCCTGTAGTATCCACACGTACATCACCAAAGCAGGTGCCATGCCAAAGGAAATGACATCAGCCAGCGAGTCGTATTGCTCGCCAAAGGTCGATTGGGTGTTGGTTAGTCGTGCTACGCGCCCATCCATACCGTCAAATACCATAGCCAAAAAAATGGCAATGGCGGCGACCTCATAATGACCATTCATAGCTTGCACAATGGCATAAAAGCCCGCAAATAAATTGCCGGTGGTAAATGCGTTGGGTAGTAGGTATATCCCGCGGCGGCGCTTATCTTCTGTAGATTGTTCTTGCATACATGCCGTTTAGTTTTAAAGTGATGGGTTTATTTTACGCAATGCAGGCCAGCCGGGCAAAGTTTATGAAAATGCTTCACAGCGAGTGTTAACGAGCAAGGTTCGGAGGAAACTTCGTTACGATGCCTGTGCTGTTTCAGTGCTGCAGTATTTCTACGGCATGCTAGCTGCTGCTTGGTCGCTCTGCAGGAGTTGTTTTTTGATATCTCACTACGCTCGGAACATCTTCAAAACATCTCCTTCTGAGCGCCTTGTATAAGCAACTTATGTAGCAGCGATCTTTTGTTCGTTGCTCTATCGTCCTGTGTGTGCAAAAAAACGCCCCGCTGTTTTGCTGCGGGGCGTTTCCTATTTCCTGGTCGTCTAAATGCAATGAATGCTGAGTCGTTGCATCTGACTGTGCGCCGATAGGTAATATCAGTGCAGAATTAGTTTTTGCTTTTGTCGACC
>DATGSS010000014.1:0-14102 GCA_035302345.1 Paenalcaligenes sp. | reverse complement strand
ACGAATATGTGCTACCCTATGTTGACTTTGAGAAAACTACACGTTTGGCCACAGGGCCAAACTGGCGTCAGGCCGATCAAGATCAGCGCGAGCGGTTGGTAGAGGCTTTTAAAAGCACCCTGATTCGCACCTATAGCGGCGCCTTATCCAAGGTAGACCAGCTTTCCGAGATCAAAGTCCAGCCTTTCCGCGGTGATCCCGACGCTGCTGACGTTGTCGTACGCACAGTTGTCGTCCAACGCAACAACCCCGACGTCACCGTCGATTATCGAATGGAAAACACCTCCGACGGCTGGAAGATCTACGATCTCAATATCGAGGGTATCTGGTTGATCCAAAACTATCGCAACCAGTTTGCACAGCTCATTAACGAGCGCGGCTTTGACGGCCTGATCGAGGCGTTAAACAGCAAAAATCGTCCCTAAGCCGATTTCTACAGTCACACACCCTCGGCTAGGTACATCACAACTCGGCCCGCCTACCTTTCATTCAACATGGGGCATAGTAGGTGATGCTCCTTTCACAAATGACCAAGTCTGGCCTTATCGTTAGGCCAGATTTTTTGTCCCTTATTTATGACGGCAATACATCTCGAGAACATTAGCAAAACCTTTTACGCCCCTGCCAAAGGCTTTAAAGGATTGCTGGGCATGACTGACCCTAACCAGGGCGTCCAGGCACTGCAATCTATTGATCTATCCATTGAGCATGGGGAATTCTTTGGTTTGTTAGGCCCTAATGGTGCCGGCAAGACCACCATCATTTCTATACTGGCTGGGCTAACCCATGCCAGTACCGGACACGCCAGCGTCTGCGGTTATGACGTCGTCAATGATTTCCGTCTATCACGACGCGCATTGGGCGTTGTCCCCCAAGAAATCGTCTACGACCCTTTCTTTACCGTGCGCGAGACCCTGCGTATCCAGTCTGGCTATTTTGGCCTGCGCAATAACGATGATTGGATTGACGAAATTCTCCATAACCTAGGCCTTAGCGACAAAAGCGAAAGCAATATGCGCGCTTTATCTGGCGGTATGAAACGCCGTGTGTTAGTCGCCCAAGCACTGGTGCATCGCCCCCCAGTCATTATCCTAGACGAACCTACAGCGGGTGTAGACGTTGATTTACGTCGCAACCTCTGGGAATTCATCTCGCGACTCAATCGCGAGGGGCACACTATTTTGCTGACCACTCATTACCTCGAAGAAGCCGAGGCACTATGCAACCGCATTGCCATGCTTAAAGCGGGCGAAATTGTCGCTCTTGATACCACGCAGGCGTTGCTAGAAAACGTTGGCAGCACAGATTTAGAAGATGCTTTTGTACGCATTATGCACAGTGAAAAATCCAAGAGGCTAACCGCATGAGTCAAACCGAACCTGTTAAGCGCTGGGGCGTGCCACAAAGTGATTCATCTGGCAGCGCCACAGCAGCACCTATGAAACATCCCCAATTGACCGGTGGCAGCGGCTTTCTGACCCTACTGCACAAAGAAATGATGCGCTTCATCAAGGTGGGCTTCCAAACAGTGGCCGCCCCCGTCGTGACCGCATTGTTATATTTATTGATCTTTGCTCAGGTGCTCGAGGACCGCGTCAGTGTGTATGACTCGGTGCCTTATACGAGTTTTCTGATTCCTGGGCTAATGATGATGAGCATGCTGCAAAACTCATTTGCAAACCCTTCTTCATCGCTCATCCAAAGCCGCATTACGGGTAACTTGGTATTTATTTTATTGCCTCCCTTATCGCATCGCGAGATCTTTTCAGCCTATGTATTAGCCGCTGTTATTCGTGGTCTGTGTGTGGGGTTGTTTATCGGCATTACCGCCTTATTTTTCGTTACCCTGCCCGTCGCGTATCCTGCCTGGGTTATCACCTTTGCTGTGCTATCTTGTGGGATCATGGCTACTTTGGGGGTCATCGCTGGTTTGTGGTCAGAAAAGTTTGATCAACTTGCAGCATTCCAAAACTTTTTAATTATGCCCGCCACCTTTTTGTCGGGGGTATTTTATTCCATCCACAGCCTACCCCCATTTTGGCAAGTAGTTTCCCAATGGAATCCTATTTTTTACACTATTGATGGCTTCCGCTATGGGTTCTTTGCAGCTTCCGACGTGTCTCCATGGCATAGTCTTATAGTGGTCGGGACTGCATTCGTCCTATTGTCATTAATTGCATTACGCCTGCTCAAATCAGGCTATAAATTACGAAATTAACCTACGGGATAAATCATGAGCGTAACGACATCTGAACAAGTACGTGATTATATTGTTAGCGGTTTAGAGTGCGAACACATCGAGGTTTTTGGCGACGATGGCGCACACTTTGAGGCCATCATTGTCAGTTCTGAATTCGAGGGCCTAAATCGCATCCGCCGTCATCAACGTGTTTATGCTGCCTTGGGCAATCGCATGGATACCGGTGAAATACACGCCCTGTCCATGCGCACACTGACCCCCGAAGAATACAAGGCAGAGCAAAATGGATAAGCTGCGCATCACAGGAGGGCAACCCTTAACGGGCGATATCACGATCTCGGGCGCCAAAAACGCAGCCCTGCCCATTTTGTGTGCCAGCTTGTTAACCAATCAAACGGTGCAACTGCACAATGTGCCCACCTTGCGCGATATCGACACGACCTGTGCTTTGTTATCTCAGATCGGTGTCAAAGTCCAACGCGACGGTCACAGTATCGAGCTCTGTGCCGATCAGCCCGACAGCATCGAGGCGCCCTATGAATTGGTGAAAACCATGCGCGCCTCGATCTTGGTATTGGGCCCTTTATTGGCCCGCTTTGGAGAAGCCAAAGTTAGCTTGCCCGGGGGGTGTGCCATCGGCCAGCGTCCTGTGGATCAGCACATCAAAGGGCTGCGTGCCATGGGTGCTGAGATCGAGCTTGAACACGGCTTTGTTATTGCCCGCGCCCAGCGCTTGAAAGGGGCGCGCATTCGCACCGACATGGTGACAGTCACCGGAACAGAAAACCTACTTATGGCTGCCGTACTGGCCGATGGTGAAACCATCATCGAAAATGCAGCCCAAGAACCCGAGGTCGTTGATCTGGCCAACATGTTGATTTCCATGGGTGCCCGCATCAAAGGACACGGTACTGCTGAAATTGTCGTCCAAGGGGTTGAAAAACTGCATGGCACCACACACCACATCATGCCGGATCGTATTGAAACCGGCACATTTTTGTGTGCGGTCGGTGCCACCCAAGGCGAAATCACCTTGCACCAAACGCAGGCAGATACCCTCGAGGCAACCCTACACAAACTACAACAAGCTGGCTTGGAAATCCGTTGCGATGAACGCACTATTCATGCGCGCATGCGTCAACGCCCAAACGCAGTCAGCTTTAGCACTCGCGAATATCCGGGCTTACCCACAGATATGCAAGCCCAACTCATGGCGCTCAACGCCTTAGCCCAAGGCCGTGCCACCATCGCGGAAAACATTTTTGAAAATCGCTTCATGCACGTCCAAGAGCTACGCCGCATGGGTGCTGACATTAAAACCGAAGGACACACGGCACGCGTTCTAGGTGTCGAAACACTGTATGGCGCTCGGGTCATGGCCACAGATCTACGGGCCTCGGCCTGCCTGGTCATCGCCGGTTTGGCCGCCCAGGGCGACACCATCATTGAGCGCATCTACCATTTGGATCGTGGTTATGAGAACATGGAATCCAAGCTCGCCGCTGCTGGCGCGCAGATAGAGCGTTTGAAATAAACCGCCTGAGTTAACACAAACTGGTTGATACGCGACCCCCTCTTAGCATGACAAATCCAAATCGTACCCCACAGCCCATCACACTAGCGCTTTCCAAAGGCCGCATCTTTGATGAAACCCTGCCACTACTTAATGAGGCAGGCATCCAAGTCTTGGGCGACCCGGAAACCTCTCGCAAGCTCATCCTGCCCACCAGCCAAGATGATTTGCAAATTATTATTGTGCGTGCCACTGACGTGCCTACCTATGTTCAATATGGCGCCGCTCATATTGGTATCGCAGGCAAAGATGTTTTGTACGAGCATATGGAGCATCATCCCGGCGGTTTATATCAACCTGTTGACTTAAATATCGCCCGCTGTCGCATGAGCGTCGCAGTACCCGAGGGTTTTGACTACCACAATGCCGTACACAAGGGCTCAAGGCTGCGAATCGCGACTAAATACATCCGCGCAACACGCGAGCACTTTGCCAGCAAAGGTGTTTATGTAGACCTCATCAAGCTCTACGGCTCAATGGAGCTCGCACCGCTGGTGGGTTTAGCTGATGCCATTGTTGATTTGGTCTCTACAGGGGGAACCCTCAAGGCCAATAACCTCGTCGAGGTTGAAGAGATTGCACATATTTCTTCGCGACTGATTATTAATCAGGCCGCACTAAAAACCCGCCAACCCGAATTGCAGCCACTGATGGACGCACTCATGCATGCCGCCATACAGCCCGAGCCCCAAAACTAAATAAAAAGGTTACAATTTAGAGGTCATTACTTAGGATAGTTTCATGACGGTCATCCGACGCCTAGATTCCACGACATCGCAGTTTGATGCAGAATTACGCGCCTTGCTCGCTTACGAAGAAGAACAAGACGCATCCATTGAGACCATCTGCCGCGATATCATTCACGACATCCGCCGCGAAGGCGATGCTGCCCTGTTGCGTTATACCCAACGTTTTGATGCACTCGAGGCTACTGATGTCGCTGCTTTGGAAATCTCACCAGAAACCCTCCAAGAGGCACTCGACAACTTACCCAATGCACAGCGCACTGCCCTAGAAACTGCGGCAGCACGCATCCGTGCCTACCACGAGCACCAACTCCAAGAGGACTGGTCTTATACCGAGGCTAACGGCACACGCCTGGGCCAACGCATCACCCCATTGGATCGGGTGGGCTTATACGTACCCGGCGGCAAGGCTGCTTATCCCTCGTCAGTGCTCATGAACGCTTTGCCCGCCAAAGTCGCAGGTGTCCAAGACCTCATCATGGTCACGCCCACCCCAGGTGGCGAGCGCAATGATTTGGTACTTGCCGCTGCAGCCCTAGGGGGTGTCGATCGCGTCTTTGCTATTGGCGGGGCACAAGCAATTGCCGCTTTAGCCTATGGCACCGAAACCATCCCTGCTGTCGATAAAATTGTGGGCCCCGGCAATGCCTATGTTGCCGAAGCCAAACGACGGGTTTTTGGAACAGTTGGCATTGACATGATTGCTGGCCCTAGCGAGATCCTAATTATTTCCGATGGCAGCGTGTCAGCGCACTGGATGGCGATGGATCTTTTCTCACAAGCCGAGCACGACGAGCTCGCCCAAGCCATTTTAATTTCACCAGATGCTGATTTTTTAGATGCAGTCGAGGCTGAAATTAATCGTTTATTACCCACTATGCCGCGCGAAGAAATCATTCGCACTAGCTTAGGCGATCGAGGGGCTTTAATTCATGTCCCTGATTTGGACACTGCTTGTGAAATTGCCAACATTATAGCTGCCGAGCACTTAGAAATAGCCACCGTCGAACCCGACTACTGTCTCGAACGTATCCGCCATGCAGGGGCAATATTCCTGGGACCCTATAGCTCTGAATCATTAGGTGATTATTGTGCTGGACCCAACCATGTCTTGCCTACTGCTCAGACGGCACGATTTTCATCGCCGCTGGGGGTCTATGATTTCCAAAAACGCAGTAGTCTCATCCACGTCTCTTATACAGGCGCTCAAACATTAGGTCCTGTCGCAGCGACCTTAGCCGAGGGCGAGGGCTTGTACGCACACGCTCAAAGCGCCAAACTCAGATTATCAATTACCGAATAGCAGATTGTCTCATGCGCAAAGCTGAAATTTCTCGTGATACCTATGAAACCAAGATTCAAGTAGCCGTCAATCTAGATGGCACAGGACGCCACGACCTCAACAGTGGTGTGCCCTTTTTGGATCACATGTTGCATCAAATCGCCCGTCATGGGGTTATTGACCTTAAAGTATATTGCGATGGCGATACTCACATTGATGATCACCACTCAGTCGAGGATATTGGGATCGCCCTAGGCCAGGCCTTTGCCCAAGCCATTGGTGACAAATCCGGCATCCGTCGTTATGGACATGCCTATGTACCTTTGGACGAGTCACTAAGTCGTATTGTCATCGATTTTTCTGGGCGCCCTGGGCTGTATTTTCATGCGCAATTCCATCGTGAAAAAGTAGGCACCTTTGACACCGAATTAGTTCGCGAGTTTTTCCAAGGCTTTGTCAATCATGCACAGGCCACATTGCATATTGATAATTTACGTGGAGAAAATGCCCACCATCAATGCGAAACCATTTTTAAAGCATTTGGGCGTGCCGTTCGCATGGCCCTTGAACCCGATCCACGCAACGAAGGCGTGATTCCATCGACCAAGGGAGTACTCTAACCATGTTGTTAATACCTGCTATTGATCTCAAAGATGGTCGCTGTGTGCGTTTACGTCAGGGGGATATGGATGAGGTCACTGTGTTTTCTGATGACCCAGCAGCGATGGCCGAACAATGGCTCGACCAAGGGGCCCAACGCCTGCACCTAGTGGATCTAAATGGCGCATTTGCAGGCAAGCCCGTTAACCGCGAGGCCATCGAGGCCATTGTCGATGTTGTTGACGGTGATGCCCCTATTCAAATCGGTGGTGGCATTCGCGATTTGGATACTGTAGAAACTTATTTGGATCTGGGTATTCAATACGTCATCATTGGCACGGCTGCCGTTAAAAACCCCGGTTTTTTACGCGATGCCTGTGCTGCATTTCCAGGTCACATTATCGTGGGTTTAGATGCTCGCGATGGCAAAGTTGCCACCGATGGCTGGAGCAAACTCAGCCGACATGATGTGATTGATCTGGCCCAAAAGTTTGCGGATTATGGCTGCGAGTCAATTATTTACACGGATATTGGTCGTGACGGTATGCTAACCGGGGTCAATATCCCTGCGACTTTGGCGCTATCGCGTGCTGTTAATATCCCCGTCATTGCATCGGGCGGCGTCTCGTCGATGGACGATATCAAGGCCCTATGCGATGTCACCGACGAGGGCATCCAAGGCGTCATCCTAGGCCGCAGCATATACGAGGGCACTGTCGATTTCCAAGAGGCACAGCGCTACGTTGACGCCCTTTAAACCTCTTTGGACGCCAATGCCTGAATCACCGCGATTAATAGGTAGTAGTCATGAGCTCGACTCAGCCCGTATGTAGAATCATCCCCTGCCTGGACCTGGCCAACGGTCGGGTTGTCAAAGGCGTTAACTTTGTAGACCTCAACGACGCCGGTGACCCCATCGAAGTCGCCACGCGCTATGCTCAGGCCGGCGCCGATGAGATTGTTTTGCTCAATATCACTGGGGATGCTACGAATAACGCCGTCATCCACCGCATTTTGGCCCAACTCAGTCAGCAAACAAAAATCCCTATTACTGTCGGTGGTGGCATGCGTAGCCTAGATGATCTGCAGGCCATGATTACTGCCGGCGCGAGTAAAGTCTCTATCAATAGCGCTGCCGTCGATCACCCCGAGCTCATCAAACAGGCAGCACAACAATTTGGCAGCGAGCGATTAATCATCGCGATCGATGCCAAACTCCAACAGCAGGCCACAGCAGATGAACCTCATTGGGAGGTTTGTACCCGTGGGGGTAAACACCGCACCGGATTGGATGCCATCCAGTGGGCTCAACAGGTCGAATCATTAGGTGCCGGCGAACTATTATTGACCAGCATGGACCAAGACGGCACTCAATCTGGCTTTGACTTAGCCCTCACTCGGGCTATCAGCGATGCTGTCAATATCCCAGTCATCGCTTCGGGAGGTGTAGGAACACTACAGCATTTGGCAGATGGCGTTCTCAAAGGCGGGGCTCAGGGTGTTCTGGCAGCCAGCATTTTTCATTATGGCACGCACACTATAGAAGCCGCCAAAGAGTTTCTAAACGCCCAAGGAATCCATACTAAATAAAGAGGATGCATCCATGAGTTGGCTAACCCAGGTTCAATTTGACGCTCAGGGACTGATCCCTGCGATTGCCCAAGACTGGCAAAGCGGCAAAGTACTAATGGTCGCATGGATGAATGCAACGGCCCTCGAGCATACGGTGCAAAGCCGCAAGGCCACTTATTGGTCACGTTCACGGCAAAAATTATGGCACAAGGGCGAGGAATCTGGCCACGAGCAAATTGTGCATGACATTCGCATGGACTGTGACGCAGATGTCATCCTCTTGAGTGTCGAGCAAAAGGGTGGCATCGCCTGCCACACCGGGCGCGAAAGCTGTTTTTACCAGCAACTACAAGAGGGCCCTGATGGCCCCCAATGGCATGCAGTTGACCCCGTACTCAAAGATCCAACAAAAATCTACCGATAATGCCGCTATCCCCCAAAGCGCGGTACAATAAAGCTTTAAGTATGTAATGCAGCTCAAACATGCCTTCAAACTCAGATCAACACCTTAACCAGATTTTTAGCCAGCTAGCAGATCTATTGGAAACTCGTCACCCCAATCATGGTGGTGACCCCGATAGCTCGTACAGTGCGCGTTTATTGCGTGACGGACCTAATGCTTTCCTAAAAAAAATCGGCGAAGAAGCCACCGAAGTCGTGCTCGCAGCCAAAGATGATGATCCAAAACAAATTGTTGGTGAAATGGCTGATTTATGGTTTCACTGTTTGGTTGTGTTAAGTTACTATCAAGTACGGCCCGAAGAGGTCTTTACCGAGTTAGCCCGCCGACAGGGCATTTCGGGCTTGGCAGAAAAGGCAGCACGCACAAAATAACCCTGGCCTAGCAACGCTCGGGAAAGAATTAATTATTAGGTCATTATTTGATTTAAGTTATGAGCGAGAATTGTATTTTCTGTAAAATTATCGAGGGGAGTCTACCTTCCACAAAGGTATACGAGGACGATGAGTTTCTCGCCTTTAAAGACATCAACCCAGCCGCACCGGTGCATATTTTGGTCATTCCCAAAGCACATGTCGTATCGATGCAAGACATCCAAGAAGACGACGCGCAATGGCTGGGCAAGATGATGGCATTGGCACCCAAAATAGCCGCTGAAAATGGCTGCCGACCCGGCCTCGAAGGTGGTTTTCGTTTAGTCATTAATAGCGGTGATGACGGTGGACAAGAGGTCCATCATTTACACTTACACATTCTTGGGGGCCAACGGCCGTGGAAAAACCCAAGATTCGGTTTAGATTAGGAGATTTTCATGGGGACCTTTAGTATCTGGCACTGGCTTATTGTTCTGCTCATCGTGGCGTTGGTCTTTGGCACCAAAAAGTTGCGCAACGTTGGCGAAGACTTAGGTGGTGCAGTCAAAGGCTTTAGAAAAGGCATTCGTGATGCCCAAGAAGACGAAAAAGCCACTATTGCCCAACGCGAAGCCGATGATGACAATACCGTTGACGTTCAAGCCAAGGAAAAAACTGACGCTTCCTAATTAATTTCACGCCGTGTCACCGGGCCATCCCCGGCCCGTGTTTACGTGGCGTGAGGTTCTTTGGCCTTATTCAGGTATCGACGACTATCATGTTCGACATCAGTTTTACAGAACTGCTTATTATTGCGGTTGTGGCGCTTATTGTCCTCGGACCCGAGCGTTTGCCCAAGGTCGCCCGTACGATGGGTCACCTGCTAGGCCGTGCTCAGCGCTACATGGGTGATGTCAAACGTGACATCCAAAAAGAAATGGAGCTCGAGGACATCAAAGACCTAAAAGAGGAAATGCAAAAGGCCTCCTCTTCGGTCAAAAGCTCTATCGGAGATTTGGGCAAAGAGTTCAAAGACCCTCTTAAACAGTTTGAAAGTGATCTCAAAGATCCCTTCCAAGAAGCCCGCGATGCAGTCCAAAGCCTACGCAAAGAAACAGAGGACAGTGTCGGCGATCTCAGTAAAAGTGTGACCGAGGGCCTCACCCCAGACTCTGCCGAATCTAAGACAGGCAAGCCGGCTGACTCTGGCGAGAGCACGGCGATACCTGCCGACACAGACACCCCTGCGATAAAAGCCGCTGACACTGCTGACGAAATCGCCAATGAGGCCGTCACAAAAGACTCTGAATCGCAGGCCCAACCTCAATCACAGGACCCAGCCACCCGTCCAGTGGCCTCTAAAACAGCTGCTGCCCTACGTTCAGGCAGCGGGCTAACCGAACAAAAAAACACGCGTACCGACCAACCCAAAGCCAAACCACGGCACACCGACCTGCCTGGCAGCACTGATGCTGCCGACACAGATGGTGCCGACTAGGCGTTGATTATTCTCCTGGCCAATGACTCAAGAAGCACAAAACGAAACATTTATCTCACACTTGGTTGAGCTGCGTGACCGTCTTTTGCGTGCGGTCGTCAGCGTACTAATTGTTTTTGTTGTGCTTTTTTTATATCCCGGTGCGGCCTTTATTTATGACACACTGGCCCAACCCATGTTGGCCTCTTTGCCACAGGGCAGCACCATGATTGCCACGGGCGTAATTACACCGTTCATGGTCCCCGTCAAGGTCACACTACTGGCGTCCTTTATTGTGACACTGCCCTATGTGCTTTATCAGGCTTGGGCCTTTATCGCGCCTGGGCTTTACACCCACGAAAAGCGCCTCGCGCTGCCACTGATAGTTTCTAGCACTGCCCTCTTCATCTTGGGTATGCTCTTTTGCTATTTTGTCGTTTTTCGTACGGTTTTCCAATTTATCGCTTCGGTCGCACCGCAATCGATTAGCCAAACACCTGACATCGAAGCTTACTCTAGTTTCGTCATGACCATGTTCCTTGCTTTTGGCATCACCTTCGAGGTGCCTGTGGCAGTGGTTTTGCTCATCAAAGCGGGCTTGGTTTCAGTGGCTAAACTACGCGAAATACGTGGTTACGTCATTGTCGGCGCTTTTGTCATCGCAGCCGTTGTCACGCCCCCAGACGTCATCAGCCAATTCCTTTTAGCAGGCCCCTTGTGTATTTTGTATGAAATAGGAATCCTACTGGGACGCTTTGTCAAAGGGCCCGAAGAAGAACAAGAGACCTCTCTGGACAACGAGTAGAATCAAGGCCGTCCAATAAAATCTAGTCATAAACCCTTAGTCAGCTTACTGGTCTAAATTATTTAAACCTCATATACTTGCATAGTCGCTTGAATATAAGTAATAAAGAGGATTTATCTAATGAAGCCAACCAATCTTTCACGACGTCATGCCATGCTGCGCGCTGGTGGCGCAATAAGTCTGGCGTCGATCGGCACGCTGACGCCTATAACCAAAGCATTGGCTGCTAGCGAGAGCAAAGGCGCTCCCACCCTCCCAGAATACGCTGCTTGGAAAAATCCCGACGCGTTGATCATCCATAGTGCCAACACCATGGAGACCAAGCGCAGCGCATTTGGTGACGGCCTAATCACTCCCCTGGATCGCCTCTTTGTGCGCAACAACCTCAATCCACCGCCAGAGGAAATTACCCACGATCCTGACAGCTGGGAAATTCGCATCGAGGGGGTCAAAAACCCCACTACCTTTACCGTCGGCGAGCTCAAGCGCATGGGTCTCGAATCCGTACCCATGATTTTGCAGTGCTCTGGTAATGGCCGCGGCTATTTCCCCAGTGAGCCCAGTGGTACCCAATGGACCGTAGGCGCTGCGGGCTGCATCATCTTTACAGGTGTACCGGTTAAAAAGCTCATTGAGGCTACCGGTGGCATTGCTGATGGCATGAAATACATGACCAGTACAGGCGGCGAAGAGATTCCCGAGGGCATTGACCCCGACACCGTCAAGGTCGAACGTTCGGTGCCTGCTGAAATCAGCGATCGTGCCATCTTGGCTTGGGAGATCAACGGTGTACCCCTACCGCTGGCTCATGGTGGCCCCTTACGACTCGTAGTCCCTGGATACACAGGTGTCAACAGCATTAAATACGTCAAGCAGGTCGCCTTTACCGAGGATCAGTCCTCTGCCAACATCCAGCAAAACAGCTACCGCATGGCACCTCTGGGTGAAAAAGGCAATCCCGAGTACGACTCTGTCTGGGAAATGCCCGTTAAATCTTGGGTCACTCAGCCTAGCGAACCTGATCAAAAGCTAAAGAGTGGTTTAGTTCAAATCAAAGGGCTGGCCATGGGTGGTAACAGTGACGTAACTGGTGTCGAGGTCTCTGTCGATGGTGGCGAAACTTGGCACGAAGCTAAATTTATCGGCCCAGATCTAGGTCCCTATGCTTGGCGTCAGTTCGTCTACCCAGTCGAGCTCGAACCCGGCAAATACGAGGTCACCAGCCGCGCCACCAACGCCGATGGCAAGACACAACCCGAAGAGCGTTTGGAAAATAACCGCGGGTATCTCAACAATAGCTGGCATGACCACATGCTCAGCATCACGGTCACTTAATAATACCGTTGAGGTTGTAAAACAGTTTGTTGTTTAAAGCACGAGATCGTCTTCGCGCGATCTCGGCTTTTTTGATGGATGATTGATTTAAATGAGCAAGAATTATTTGTTGAAACTTTCCGCTGCCCTGGTCACCACTATTGGGCTTGGCACAGCCTCTATCGCAGTTGCAGACAATCTAGAAGAAGGCAAAC
The DNA here is from genome assembly GCA_035302345.1 of Paenalcaligenes sp. Taxonomy (GTDB): domain Bacteria; phylum Pseudomonadota; class Gammaproteobacteria; order Burkholderiales; family Burkholderiaceae_B; genus Paenalcaligenes. The sequence continues at coordinate 1,505 of DATGSS010000014.1, read as the reverse complement.
AACTCTTTCTTAGCGATGCCCAACCCATGGCATGCGCGATCTGTCACACACTCGAAGATGCCGGTTCCACAGGTAATATCGGCCCAGATCTGGATGATTTACGCCCAGAAGCCGACCGTATCCACAAAGTTCTAATCGAGGGAATGGGTGCAATGCCTGCCTTTGGCGATACCCTCAGTGAAGAGCAGCGCAACGCTATTGTAGATTACGTCATTAGCGCTATCGACTAAGAATTGCTAAGATGGACTCATAGCGACCGGCGGGCCAATCACCGCCTGCCGGGCACTCACCCATCCAAAACTCCATTCAAATAAAACACGCTATGAGCAGTATCCACCGTAAAGAACTCGCACGCTGGCTAGACGATTTATTAGAGCCTTGGCGATACAAAGATTATTGCCCCAACGGTCTACAACTCCAAGGACGTGCAGACATCCAAACCATCATCACAGGGGTCACTGCCTCTCAGGCATTAATCAATGTGGCCATTGAAAAAAATGCTGATGCCCTCTTGGTGCACCATGGGTGGTTTTGGAAAAACGAAGACCCCTGCATCATTGGCATGAAACAGCGGCGCATCGCTGCTGCCCTGGCCCACGGCTTAAACGTCTTTGCCTACCATTTGCCTTTGGATGGTCATCCAGTATTTGGTAATAACACCCAACTGGGCTTGCAGCTCGGTTTTGAATTGGACCGTAATGCAGAGGGCGAACTCATGCGCACCGGTCCGCATAACCTCATCCAATTAGGACGACTCAAAACGCCGCAAACACTGGCCGAAGTCGCAGCACATACTGAAAAAGTCTTGCAAAGAGCGCCACATTATGTTGGCAACCCACAACATAAAATACATACAGTTGCATGGTGTACCGGGGGTGCCCAGGGTTTTATGCCCGATGCCATTGCTGCTGAGGTTGACCTGTACATCACGGGCGAAGCCTCAGAGCACTCGTATCACTACGCGGTAGAAAATGAAACTGCATTTATGGCAGCGGGCCATCATGCTACTGAACGCTACGGCGCCAAAGCACTCGGCGAACACCTAGCCGAGCACTTTGGGGTACAGGTCGAATTTATCGATATAGATAATCCCTTTTAATTTATTTTGATGGGCTTTGATCCTGTGTTTTAAGAGAATCTCGGATCTCGCGCAGCAAAACGACCTCTTCAGCAGGTGCCGGTGGCTCTTCTGCAGCTACTTGCTCTTGTTCGCGCTCAAGAGTACGACGCATTTTGTTGATCATTTTGACCAACAAGAACACCACAAATGCGAGCAGGGTGAAATTCACCAAGATAGTGATAAAATGACCCCAAGCAAACACGACCGCACCAGCAGCGTTGAGCTCTTCCAGGGTATGAGGCCCGGTATAGCCCTCTGGTGTACGTAATACGGTAAAATAGTTCGCAAAATCGACATCACCGCCTAAAATATAGCTAATTATCGGCATAATGATGTCATTGACCAAAGAGTCAATGATTTTGCCAAACGCGCCGCCAATAATGAC
>DATGSS010000013.1:0-3734 GCA_035302345.1 Paenalcaligenes sp. | reverse complement strand
GTAGATGCGACGGCACTCTTCTGCGTGCCAATCGGCATGATCAGCGCAGCTTTTAACCTCGCCAATGGCTTCATGCAAAGGTTTACCTTGGTCCAGAGTGATGTTGCGACCAATCTCCTCGGCTTGGTCGCGACTCATTTGTGCGACTTTGCGCAGGATTTCTGAGCGCTCCATAGGGGAGCTGTGACGCCAGCTTTCAAATGCTGTCTGGGCGGCTGCCAAAGCATTGTCCAGGTCTTGTTCTGTGGCATGGGGCAGTTTACCGAGTACATCCAAGGTAGATGGGTTAATGATGTCTTGGCTGTCACGACCGCTGCCACTAAGAAATTCGCCATTGATGTATAAGGCCAGGTTTTCGTACATGATGCTCCTCTTGCTTCTGTAAATAAGTTTTGCTGATGTTAAGTTTGTCTTTATAAAAGAGATACTGAAACTATTAATTGATTTTATTCTTTGTTGGGGCTTCTTAATAGGGATTTCTATGGGTTTTTTTCATTATGGTTGTTTGAGCTTATTTAGTCTTCTTGTGTTTTTTGCGCGAAGTTAACAGTTTTTTTATACAATCTTTACAATTATTTGATGGAAAGGCCGCCTTTTTTAATGAAAGTATGTATTTAAGTGATAATATGTGTGCGGGTGTAAAAGAAAAATTAGAACCCATTTAAGACGCAAGGTTATGCTTCAAGAATACAGGTCAGAAGCCTGTAGCTCCGCCTTGCCAATGAGCAAATGGTGTTATGCAGTAAATTTCGAAATTCTAAACTTGCTAGTTTTTAGCAGTGCTACGCACTGCTGTCTGATGCGTTAGTTGCTTAATTCTAGTGAGTATTTTCGACAGTTCTGTTTTTAAAAGTGTCCCTCATTTGGATGGGGCTTTTTTCAGGGACTGTGCTTTGCGTCTTAAGATTTTGTCTATGCGTGCGTATGGTGCGGTTTCTGTTTAGCTTTCTATTTTAATACTTTAAGGTATTTTGTTTCCTTATTACAGAAGTTTGCACAGGATGAAGGTATGCAAAGGCTTTTTAAGACGATGATTGGCGTATGTAGTGCAGCTGCTTTTTTAGGGCAGCCTGTACTGGCTCAAGCGCAGGAAGGGCAAGCTAGAACGCTGGCAGAGTCCGTTGAACAGGCGATTGTGACAAACCCCCATATCGGAGCTATGTATAAGGATTTTCACTCGGCGCTTGAAGGGCAGAGTGTAACTCGAGGTGAGCTGTTACCCGAGATCAATGCCCAGGGCTGGGTGGGACGCGAATGGCGTCATAAATCTTCTACTAGTTGGAATCGTAGGGGTTATGGCTTAGATCTGCGTCAGCTGGTGTTTGATGGGTTTTCTACACTTAATTTAGTTCGACAGCTGGGCCTAGAGAAGCTGGGCAGTTATTTTGAACTGATGGAGACAGTGGATTCCATCGCTTTGGAGGCTGCTCAGGCCCACTTGGATGTACAGCGCTATCGCGAGATGGTGGATTTAGCGCGCGATAATTACGACTTGCATTTAAATATTTTTAAGCAGATTGAAGAGCAGCAAATGTCCGGAATTGGACGTGGGGTAGACTTAGAGCAGGCCCATGGGCGCCAGGCGCTAGCGCAAAGTAATCTAATGACCGAGGCTGGTAACTTGAATGATGTAGAGCAACGTTATCAGCGTATTATTGGCCAGCCTGCACCTGCAGTTTTGGTGGATAATCTAAATGGTGATTCCTATATCCCTCAGCAGCCGGACAATTTTTCTCAGTTTTTGCAAGTTAACCCGTCGATTCTAGCTAAACAAGCATTTGTACAGGCAGCAGAGTCCGGTGTGAAATCAGCTCGTGGTCGTTTATCGCCAACGCTTGAGCTACGTGCATCGACAGGTCGTGACAAAAACGAACCTCCTCATATTAATAATAGTCTTAATGGGCGTAGTTCCAGTGTGCAGTTATTGATGAGCTACAACATTTTCCGTGGTGGTAGTGATAGTGCTCGAATTCGTCAAACAATTGCCCAAGAGGATGCGGCCCGAGAGGTGCGCGACTATACTTGTCGCAATGTCCAGCAAGAACTGACCATTGCTTGGAATAATATTCACCGCTTGCAAGAGCAAATCCCATTCTTAGAGCAGCATGAACTGGCAACTTCTAAGGTGCGAGTGGCTTATATGCAGCAGTTTCAGATTGGGCAGCGTACATTGCTGGATTTGCTGGATACCGAAAACGAATTATTTGATGCTCGTCGAGCATTGGCAAATGCACGTTATGATCTAAAGCAGGCACAGTTGCGTTGGTTAACTTATGCTCATCGTCTGCTAAATGCGCTGGATCTTGCCGAGCCCTATGACGAGATGCCAGACGAAGTAGAAGAGCTGGCTTTGCCTGAGGAAAGTATTGCTGCATGCACTGCGCCCATGCCTGATTTGAGCAATATTGAGCCAATTCATGTTGAATATCGATCGGGGAATCAGCCACCTGTTTTAAAGGGTTCGGGTTGGAACTAAGATTCCCTGAGGTTTAAGGTGTAGGGGAAGAGTAATGGATGACGAATTAAGAAAACGCTTATCACAGTCAGATGCGGAATTTATCCGTGTTCTCGAGGATTTGATAGATACCTTGATCGAGCGTGGGGTAATTCGTTTGACTGATCTTCCCCCTCAAGCACTTGAAAAGCTGCAGGAGCGCAAATTAACGCGTGAGCAGCTGCGGCATGGTTTAAATTTGCTCGACGATGAGGATGAGGATATCCCGCTGTAATGAGGATGTTCTTTCACGAGACTTTTAAGGAATAAAAACTAGGTTATGGCAGAAAAAAGCAGCTTGGATGCACAACAGTTGCCACCCCACGTGACTCATGATGATCCTCTTTTGGCTAGTTTGGTGCAGGTGGTTAGGTTTCATGGTATCGATGCGAGTGCACAGCAGTTAACTGTTGGGCTGCCGTTAAAAAATGAAACGCTGAGCCTGGACTTGGTGCGTCGCGCCGTTGGGCGGGTGCGTTGCCAGTCAAGCATTGTACGCCGAGGTTTAAAGGGTTTGCCTAAAGCTGTTCTACCCGCAATTTTATTGCTCAAAGATGGGCGTACCAGTGTTCTTTATGATTTTGACAATCAAGAGGCACAGGTCAGCTACCCAGAAAGCAGTACACCTGTGTGTATTCCTTATCAAGAACTAGCTGCTCAGTATGATGGGGTAATGATTTTTGTGCAGCCACACTTTTATGTGGAGTCACGAGCAACAGAAGGATTAGAAGAGCCCCGACGTAAAAACTGGTTTTGGGCGTCTGTATTTGCCAATTGGCGATTGTATCGTGATGCGCTAGGTGCTGCTTTATTGATCAATATATTTGCCATCATGATGCCCCTTTTTACACTGAATGTGTATGACAGAGTAGTCCCTAATGAGGCCTTTGATACTTTGTGGGTAATGGCTTCGGGCTTGGTGCTGGCATTGTTTTTCAATTGGATATTGACAGTCGTGCGCGCCCGAGTGGTCGATAAAGCCAGTAGTGAAGTCGATATAAATGTATCCGCTCGTGTAATGGAGCGTGTGCTGGATATCCGTTTAGACAGTCGACCTTCATCCGTAGGAGCATTTGCGGCCAATTTGCGCTCTTTTGAGGCAGTGCGTGATTTTATTGCTTCGGCCAGTTTGACCACATTTGTAGATCTGCCCTTTTTATTTTTGTTTTTGGCAGTGTTAGGTTGGTTATCACCGTATTTGATGCTGCCACCTGCGATTGCTGCTGTGGTGGTTTTGGCT
>DATGSS010000012.1:0-5505 GCA_035302345.1 Paenalcaligenes sp. | reverse complement strand
GTATGTGCCGGCACTGCCTTTGGGCAGAGTGAATCGGTAGATGCGTTCTTCGCCCGCAAGCACGCTGTCCTGTGGGTTGCCGTCTTGATCGGAGGGTACCGGCAGACCATGCCAGTGCACGGTCGTGGGCTCAGGCAATTGGTTTTTGAAGAGGATTTCAACCTCATCGCCCTCGAACACCTCAATTTGTGGCCCTGGCAACTGGTTGTTATAAAGCCAGAACTCTGTTGGCGTACGGTTAGAGACTGTTTTTTGTGCGGGGGCAGCGACCAATGTAGCCTTGAACTGGCCCGCCTGGGTACTGGCATTTTTCAAGCGCGGTAACGCCTCGAGCGGACGTTGGGACGGCATGCGATCGAGGGGCAATAAGGCTTCCCCCATATCGGCGTGCGCTCCGTGCGCACCGCCCCCCATCATGTCATGATGACCGGCCATTGATGTGCCATGCTCGGCGTGCGCCTGAGCACGTAATACCGTTGGCCCGAACAATAAGGCCGCGGCGCTCGCTTTCAAAATTTGTCTGCGTTCCATTATTTAATCCTCATAAAAAAACATCTATCAGTCAGCGTCCTGCCCTTGACAGCCTAAAAGCCAGCAATAAATTAGGAGCCTTCCTTTCCAGCGGTCATGATGAATACTCGCTATTATTTGAGCCACATCCGCCCATCGCAGGGACCAGAACATTAAATATCGTCCCTTCCCTGTCAGACTGCACGCTGATGCTCCCGCCATGCGCTTCGATAATGGACCTGGTGATTGCTAACCCAAGCCCTGCCCCTTCACTGCTGCGCTGTCGTGAAGCATCAGGCCTATAGAAGCGATCAAAAATGTGGGGCAAGTGTTCTGCAGGTATGGGCTCGCCCGCGTTTAAAATGCCTATGCTGGCACTCGTCCCGTTGATGCTAAGAGTCGCTATGACACGGCTTCCCACCGGCGTGTAGCGGATGGCATTAGACAAAAGGTTGCTTAGGGCGCGGCGCATCATCAGTCTGTCACCCACCATCCAAAGCTGTTCACCTTTGAGTTCCAAAAGCACGTTTTTTTCTTCGGCCCAGGCGCTGAAATAATCAAAAAGAATACGCATTTCAGCTTCAAGATTAATTGTGACAAGCTCGGGCTTTAATAACTTGTTATCCGCTTGTGCCAAAAACAGCATGTCTCCGATCATGTGTGCTATGCGCTCATACTCCTCAAGGTTGGAATACAAAACCTCTTGGTACTGTTCCACGCTGCGGGCATGCGAAAGCGCGACTTCTGTCTGGGTTTTCAGGTTTGTAATTGGCGTGCGGAGTTCATGTGCGATATCTCCAGAGAAATCTGAGAGACGCTGAAAAACATCTTCCAATCGGCCCAGCATTTCATTAAATGACACTGCAAGCTCGACCAGCTCGCGCGGCACGGTATTAGGGTCTAGGCGCGTATGCAGCTGATCTGAACCAATACGGCGTATCTCTCGGCTAATATTTCGAATCGGGGCATGGCCTTGGTACACCGCGAACCATATCGCTAAAATGGCAATCAAACATGCGGCCATCGTCACCAGCCGAAGGTAATTGCGAAAATCATCCAAATAATACAGGTGGAAATCTATGTTGGTGGCCACCGTTAATTTTAAAATATCGGCATTGCCCAGGCCATTAGACTCAAGCCACACAACAGCGCCACGAAGTGTTTCACCGTGCTTTTTCCAGGTGCCAACGGTATCAACAGACACTTTATCTATCGGGGCTGCAAGGCGAGAAAACCGTTCCAGATCCGAGCCTGGTGACTGGTAAATTCGCTGGTCCGCAGCATCAGAAATATAGTAATGGGCGCTATGGTGTCCCGAAATGGCATCCGTCAGTCGTTGCTCCAGCTCCTCAGGCGCTATGTTTGGAGGTAAGGTAGCAACGGTGTGTTGCAACGCGTAAACGACGGCATTGAGCTCGTCTACATCCTGCTGCACAAAATGCTCAGTAATAGAACGCTCAATCATCCATCCAAAAACGAGTAGGACGACCGTGATCACTATCCCGATTGAGACGGTCAGGCGTACTACGAGTGAGGTTGGACGTCGCTTCACTATTTCATCCGCCTAAGTCACGTCCAGCATATAGCCCATACCACGCACCGTGTGAATGAGCTTGGGCTCAAAATTGTCGTCGATTTTTGCTCGTAACCGTCTGACCGCGACATCAATGACATTAGTATCGCTATCAAAGTTCATATCCCAGACCTGAGAGGCGATCAGCGAGCGCGGTAGAACTTCCCCTTGCCGACGTACAAAAAGCTCTAGCAATACGAACTCTTTGTTAGTCAGATTAATACGCACCCCCTGACGCTGTGCCCTACGCCCTGGAATGTCCAGGACCAGATCTGCCACTTGTATCTCGGTTTGATAAACAGGTGTCGAACCACGCCGCAATAATGTGCGGACACGAGCCAGCAACTCAGAAAAAGCAAAGGGTTTGACCAAATAATCATCAGCCCCCAGCTCCAGACCTTTCACACGATCTTCCACACTGTCACGTGCAGTCAAAAAAAGCACCGGTGTAGTCGACTGGGCGTCACGTAGGGCCTGCATAATACGCCAACCATCAACGTCGGGGAGCATCACATCCAGGATAATAACGTCGTACGAACCGGTTAAAGCCAAGTGGTGGCCATCCAGCCCCGTGCGCGCCAGATCCACAACAAACCCTGCTTCTGTGAGCCCTTGTTGAAGGTAGTTGCCCATTTTCACTTCGTCTTCGACGATAAGCACTCTCATTGCTACAGACTCCTAAAAACCGATGGCGTCATTGGTATGAACTCTAAATCGGCCATAAAATATAATCTTATGCTACTGACAAGAGCATGACCCTACGATTACAAAACTGTCATACCGCTCCCTGCTTCGCTTAACATTGACCTAATATTAGACAAGAGGGCTACATGACAGATTTGTCACCAAGCTGACATCTTGTTGACATCCAGCTCTCTGTATAGTGAAACTAAATGTACCCTCAACTGCGGTGGTTTTCATGCTCACCTAAGCATGGAGACGCTGGTATTCGCATACAGTTCAACACTCGACCTTCTTTCTTGGAAAGGTTTTTATAGTTATGGCGCATGATAAATTAGACCATTCTCATCACCACGCTCATGCAGAACAATCAAAGCCTGATTCACAACACACCAATCACGTGGGCGAGATGAAGGCAAATAACGACACCGTTGTAGAAGCAGCTCCAGGGACAATTTACACCTGCCCGATGCACCCCGAGATCCGCCAGGACCACCCAGGCAGCTGCCCTAAGTGCGGAATGGCACTTGAACCGTTGATGCCGACATTAGAGGATGACAATCCTGAGCTAAAAGATTTCTCACGGCGTTTTTGGTGGACACTCCCCTTTAGCCTTATTGTGACCATCCTAGCCATGTTCGGCCATCGGCTTAATTTATTCGACATCACCACCCAAACATGGATTGAGTTTGTCTTGTCGATTCCTGTGGTGTTTTGGGCTGGGCAGCCGTTCTTTGTCCGTGGCTGGCAATCAGTGATCAATCGCAGTCCCAACATGTGGACTCTGATTAGTCTTGGCACAGGCGCGGCATTTGTCTATAGCACGCTTGCCACCGTAACACCGGGCCTTTTCCCCGAGACCTTTATGGCAATGGGCCGCGTTCACGTTTACTTTGAAGCAGCTGTAGTCATTATTTCGCTGACGCTGCTGGGTCAAATCTTTGAGCTGCGCGCACGTTCACAAACCTCGGCTGCCATTCGATCGCTGTTGGACCTTGCTCCTAAAACTGCCCGACGCATTAACGCCGATGGTTCTGAAGAGGATGTTCCACTCACTCATGTCCACGAGGGCGATCGTTTGCGTGTACGCCCCGGTGAAAAAGTACCCGTTGATGGTGTCGTGGAAGAAGGTTCCAGCACTCTGGATGAGTCTATGCTCACCGGGGAGCCTGTGCCTGTCAGAAAAGAGCCTGGCGATCAGGTGATCGGCGCAACGATGAATACCGCTGGCGCACTGGTCATACGTGCTGAAAAAGTCGGCTCGGCCACCGTGCTGTCGCAAATTGTTCAGCTCGTAGCACAGGCACAGCGATCACGCGCACCCATGCAGCGCATGGCAGATTTGGTCGCGGGCTATTTCGTGATGACCGTTGTCGTCGTTGCGATCATCACTGTATTTGTCTGGGGCTTCTTTGGCCCGCAGCCAAGCTGGGTCTATGGCTTGATCAATGCCGTCGCCGTACTCATTATCGCCTGTCCCTGTGCACTGGGGCTCGCCACACCCATGTCTGTAATGGTGGCCACAGGACGCGGCGCGACACAAGGAATCTTATTCCGCGATGCGGCCGCAATCGAGAATCTCCGCAAGGTCGATACGCTCATTGTCGATAAAACCGGGACGTTGACCGAAGGCCGCCCCGTTTTTGAACAGGCTGTGTCGGCGGGAGCACTGGACACCGATGAGGTATTACGTTTGGCAGCAAGCCTAGACCAGGGCAGTGAGCACCCCTTGGCCGCCGCGATTGTCAGCGCTGCGCGCGAAAAAAATCTGCCGCTCAGTCCTGTCAATGATTTTGAATCAGGTAGCGGCATTGGTGTGCGCGGTCAGGTTGATGGAAAGTTTTTGGTGCTGGGCAATACCGCGCTTATGCAATATGAAAATGTCGATGTCACATCATTCACCGACACGGCAGAAAACTTTCGTACGCAAGGTGCCAGCGTTATGTACTTGGCTATTGATGGACAACTGGCCGGCTTATTAGCGGTGTCAGACCCCATCAAACAAAGCACGCCCGAAGCAATGCAGGCTTTAAAAGACGCCGGGATACGCGTCATCATGGCAACAGGCGATGGTGAGACTACCGCAAAGGCCGTTGCGCAACGCTTGGGCATCGACGAGGTTCACGGGGAAGTCAAGCCGGCCGACAAACTTGAGCTTGTCAGCAAACTTCAAGCAGAAGGGCATATTGTTGCGATGGCAGGTGACGGGATCAATGATGCGCCTGCATTGGCCAAAGCTAATGTGGGCATTGCCATGGGCACCGGAACCGATGTCGCCATGAGTAGTGCCCAGATTACATTAGTAAAAGGCGATTTACGTGGTATTTCTACGGCTCAGAATCTGTCCAATAAAACCATTGCGAATATGAAGCAAAACTTAGGCTTTGCCTTTCTTTACAACGCATTAGGAGTACCTTTGGCTGCTGGCGTGCTGTATCCTTTCACTGGCCTTCTGCTCTCACCCATGTTCGCTGCACTCGCGATGAGCTTAAGCTCAGCCTCTGTGGTGTTCAATGCGCTTCGACTGCGCAAATCGGTGTAAATAGACGCTTTTAGTGGCATTCAGCACTTATAAATACTGAGCGCTGGGGCCACCCACGCGACTGATGAAATAGGGTTTAAGCGAATAGAGACTATCGCTCTTTTTGCCCCCATTGCATACGCGGCCAAGGCCGAAGGTGAGATCGTCCTCACGCCGCAGGGCGCCAGGCTCACCTTACCGCTGATCATCGAGCACTTAG
>DATGSS010000011.1:0-50875 GCA_035302345.1 Paenalcaligenes sp. | reverse complement strand
CAAACTCAAAAGATTGTCTATAGCAGTCGTGGTCAACGAGCGTCACATCGATGACAGCTGGCAACCTTTAAGCACAGAAGAACTCGCCAATCTACAAGACCTGGTCAAACAGGCTGTTGGTTATCAGTTTGACAGAGGCGATACCATCAGCATCGTCAATGCTCGTTTCAGTGAGAACCAGAAAAAACAAAGCATGCATTTTTTAGAGAAATACGATCTGATTGAAATGGCTTTTACGCTCATCAAGTATTTATTGCTCGCACTGCTGTTTTTTGCGGTATGGCGCATTATCATCCAGCCCCTTATTCAAAATGGGTTACATACCTGGGCGCAGGCCCATGCTATCCGTGAAGAACAAGACAAACATCAAAAAAGAGAACAGTCCGTGCAAGAACGTGCAGCTGAAATTAATCGCTACGAACAGAATCTTAATACCGCGCGCAGCATGGCAGAAAAAGATCCCCGAGCCGTTGCCATGGTTCTTCGTGCGTGGATGAATAAAGAACAAACCAATGACATCCCAAGACGATAAAGATCCGCTCCGCGATAGCGCTATTTTGATGATGGCTCTAGGTGAAGACGCCGCTGCAGAAGTGTTTCGCTACCTAAATCCCCGTGAGGTACAAGAACTGGGTATGGCGATGGCGCAACTGCGTCAGGTGACCCGAGCAGACATGGATCAAATACTAGAATCCTTTCGTGCCGAAGCCGATCAATTCATGGCAGTGACCTTGGATTCAGATGATTTTATTCGCTCAGTGCTCAACAAAGCTTTAGGCGAAGATCGTGCAGCAGGCATTATCGAAGACATTCTTGATAGCGGAGACGGCGACAGCGGAGGCATCGACGCACTTAATTGGCTGGATGCTGCCAGTGTTGCCGAATTAATTAGTGATGAACACCCGCAAATCATTGCCACTATTTTGGTTCATTTAGAGCGCGATCGTGCCGCTGATATTTTAGTTGAGCTCCCTGAACGCTTACGCGATGACGTGGTTTTACGTATTGCCACTTTTGGCGGGGTACAGCCCAATGCATTACAAGAGCTCACCGAAGTTCTTAACAAAATGCTCTCTGGCCAAGGTGCCAAACGCAGCAAAATGGGTGGACCACGCACTGCGGCTGAAATCCTCAACTACATGAGCTCTGTCAATGAAGAAGCCATCGTAGATAATTTACGTGATATGGATAATGATCTGACGGAGCGCATCGTCGAAGAAATGTTTGTCTTTGAAAATCTGGCTGATATCGAAGATACAGCGATACAAATCATTCTCAAAGAAATTGAAAGCAGTGCGCTAGCCATCGCTCTCAAAGGGGCCACTGATAATTTACGCGAAAAGTTTTTCCGTAATATGTCTAGCCGTGCTGCAGATATGCTGCGCGAGGACACTGAAGCGCAAGGCCCCATTCGTATTTCGCGGGTTGAAGAAGAACAAAAAGCTATTGTTGAAGTGGCACGCCGTTTAGCTGAGTCCGGACAAATTACGCTAGGAGGAATGGGTAGCGATGACTACATCATCTAAGCCACGTTCAAACTGGCGTCCCTGGACTATGCCAGCTATGAGCAACATCGAAAACCAGAAAGCTATTAATCCCACCCAAAGTAAAAACAAAGCTGCCCACCCCACAGCAGAGACGTTGCGTCATGCCCTAGAAGAGATTCAACAACTGCGGACTCGGGCAAAAACACAAGGGCATGCACAAGGGCACAAAGAAGGCTTTACGAAAGGTCACGAGCTAGGTTTGCAGCAGGGACTCAATGAAGGGCATGAAAAAGGCCACAACAAAGGCTTCGAAAAGGGATACCAAGCAGGACTGGAACGTGCGCAACAAGAAGCCAAAGAATTAGAGAAAAAGAAAACAAATCAACTATACAAACTAATTGAAAACACAGCTGAACAATTGCAACAACTGGATGAAACACTTGGTGAGGCTTTAGTTAGTCTGTGTTGCGCGCTCGCCGAACACGTCTTGCAACAAGAGGTGCAAGCCCAAAACTACGACCTTTTACCATTCATTCAAAGAGCGGTTCGCCACATGACTGATGAGCAACCCATCGCTGTCTATGTGCACCCTGATGACCACCTCACCCTCTCTAAACACCCTGAATGGAAGTCACACTGGCAGTTATTTTCTGATCCTAAATTAAGCCCATGTGACGTAGTCATACGTGCCCCATGGGGACTGGTCGATGCACAGCTGCATCATCGTTGGCAAGAAATTATCGCAGCACTGCTGCCAAAAACTGCGCAAACAGAAATGAATCCTAAGGTAAATAATCTTTAACTAGCAGATAAATAATGAATTTAGAAACTGGCTTTCTTTCACGTAGTCTGCGTATCTTGGAATTAGCGCAACAGCGCATTGCTCACGCCCCTCGGTTGCAACGCGAAGGGCGCATCATACGCGCGACAGGGTTAGTGTTAGAGGCTGTAGGACTTAACTTATCAGTGGGTGCTGCATGCCAGATTTACACACCCCACGCCGCACAGCCTTGGTCCGATGCCGAAGTGGTTGGTTTTGCTAACGGCATTACTTATTTGATGCCCCTACAGCCTCTGTCAAACATTGAACCAGGAGCTGCGATCCGGCCCCTGGCTGTGCGTACTGAATCCCTACGAAATGGCATAAAAAACAATCTCTCTATTAATATGAGCAGCACTCCCGCTCGAGCGTTGCCTATCGGCGAGCAGTTGCTTGGCCGCGTGCTGGATGGTACAGGACAACCTCTGGATGGCGGTGCCCCCCTCAGTGGCCCAGTTGCGGCACTAAATAATACGCCCATAAACCCCTTGCAACGCCCTCCTATCAAAGATGTATTAGATGTGGGTGTGCGCGCAATTAACGGACTGTTGACTGTTGGACGAGGTCAGCGCATGGGGTTATTCGCTGGTTCGGGCGTGGGCAAAAGTGTGCTTTTAGGAATGATGGCACGCTTTACACAGGCAGATATCGTCGTCGTGGGCTTGATAGGAGAGCGCGGCCGTGAAGTACGCGAATTTATTGATCAGAACCTAGGCCCACAAGGTTTGCAGCGTTCGGTAGTGGTTGCCGCACCTGCTGATGTGTCCCCGCTGCTCAGGTTGCAAGCGGCTAGTTATGCGACCCGTATCGCCGAGCACTTCCGCGATACTGGACAGCACGTCCTACTCATCATGGACTCATTGACACGTTACGCGATGGCACAGCGAGAAATAGCATTAGCCCTAGGAGAACCACCCGCTACCAAAGGCTACCCGCCCTCTGTTTTTAATATGCTGCCTGCGCTAGTAGAGCGTGCTGGCAATAGTCATGTGCACAGCCAAAACGGATCTTTAACCGCCTTTTACACCGTATTAACCGAGGGCGATGACCAACAAGATCCAATCGCTGACTCAGCTCGTGCCATTTTAGATGGTCACGTCGTGCTTTCTAGGCAACTGGCAGATAGTGGTCATTATCCTGCGATCAATATTGAAGGCTCAATTTCACGAGTGCTGGCACAAATCGTCCCAGCTGAACAAAGAAATTTAGTGCAGCACTTTAAACGAGAGAGCTCTTTGTACCAACGCAACCATGATCTGATTACGGTGGGTGCCTATGTGCCCGGCCAAGACCCCGCTACGGATACAGCCATCCAACGCTATCCTCAGTTACAGCAGTACTTGCAACAAGACATGCACGAAGCTATTGATTACGCACGTGCAGTTGCTGAGTTAAATCACATCTTTGCGCACCCTGCAGGAGCTTGACATGATTTCACCCCAGAAAAGCAAAGGTTTTCAGCGCTTATTAGAATTGAGCCAAACTCAACTCGAGCAAATGGCCCAAAGGCTGCGCACCCTACATCAAAACCATCAAACAGCATTACAGCAGCTACAACAATTAAAGCAATATCACCAAGAATACACGCATCGTTTAAATACGACATCCAAACTTGGGGTCTCAATCGCAAACTATCACAATTTTATGCGCTTTATTAGCACTTTAGAAACCGCCATGGCAGAGCAAAATAATAGAGTAGCTCAGTTATCCACGCAACGCGCAGAGGCACAACAAAAGTGGCAAGAGTTACGACAACGCTGTAAAGCTTTTGAAACCCTTATTCAGCGCGCGCAGCAGGCGGCACAATATGAGGCTAACCGCCACGTACAGCGCCACAATGATGAAATAGCCAGTCAATTAGCACAACGTGCTCAAGCCCCGTTTAGTCAGGAAATTTTATGATTTCTAATCCAATTGACTCCCTGCTCATAACCAAGCAGCCGAAATCCGCTACTCATACAACCCTATCGACGCATTTGGACGAGGGGTTGCAAGATAGCGATCACAGCCCATCGGTATTTGCACTGGCACTGACACAATTTTCAGAACAATCGAACATCAAAAATGATTGGACAAAGATTACTCACCGCGCACATACAGGCAACCCTAAACACGACATAAAAAACTTTACAGCTGTGCTGGATCGCAGCCTAGACCCTAACCATCAAAGAATGCTGGATATGAGCCAAGCACAGACTACGAGCGTTCATTTAGGTCAGGATCAAAAGATAAAACAAAACTTTCATGATCCACAACGGGTACTGCATGCTCATCGCTTTAGTCTTGGACAGAAAGGCAATGAATTGCATTCACAAGGCAGCGGGCAAAACCCTAAGCCAACCTTAGATGCAGCTCCACACGTACTGGATGATAAATCCTTTCAGCATAAATACAAACCTAAACATATTTCTGCTGACAACGTCACCCACCAGGAAGATCACCTCAGAAAAAACTCCAATCAGCCTAAAAAGCCTATAAACAAATCAACATCTAATAACACTCCGGTTGCAGCTGAGTTATTTGCCCGGACAGAAAAAAACACGCCAAACACCCACTTATCCGTGTTAACGCAGACGAATGGAATAGATACTCATGCTACTTTCCTATCGGTTCAGACACCTGCCTTCACAGCGCAAAGCACGGTGAGTACACAGTCGCCCAATCTAAATCATTCAATGCCTGTTTTTGAAGATAAGCTAGATTTGCACATACAACACCCACAATGGTCTCAACAACTAGGAAAAAGTCTTTTACGTGTCGCATCTAATGCTTCTACTGGGCAATCAATCGCCCAAATACGGCTAGATCCGCCACATCTAGGCCCTCTGCAGGTCAACCTGCAATTACAAGAGGGGCAAATCAGTGCGCAATTTTTTTCACCCCATGCTTATGTACGGCAAAGTGTAGAGCACGCTCTGCCGCAATTATCACAACAATTTGAGCAAGCGGGGTTAGAACTGGGAAACACCTGGGTTGGCGATGAGCAGCAAACCGCAGATGAGCAATACTCGGCCTTTAAACAAGCGCTAAATCAAGGCCAAAGACAAAACAACACCTCATCCACTGGCGCAACCCCCAGCATCACGCAGATCGAAACACCCTCAAATGCAAAGCGTTTTTACCACCCACAATCAATCATTAACACCTTTGCCTAATTTTTATTTGATTACTCTAAGTGCATTATAAAAACCCATGAATACATCTTCATCGGCCCGCCGCAGTTCACAACCTCGGGCAGCCTACCAGAGGCCGCGCCAAAAAGGCCTGGGCGAACGAATCTTTAGGCTAATTTTGTTGATTTTGGTGGTTGGGGTGCTCAGCGCTTTAACTACTTTATATTTTGTTTGGCCAGATTTTTCACTGGCCAAACTCAATCCAAACAGTCAGCAATCACAACCCGCTAACAATGATGCTGAATCCAACTCTAAACCATTACGAACCCCCCTGATTAGCAATGCTAAGCCCAATTTTGTAGATTTTGAGCCATTTACAGTCACGCTTGATCAGGAGGGGCGCTCTCGCATTCTTTATGTCGGGATTACTTTGCAAGTAGCCGATAATCATTCGCGTGAATTATTGCAACAATATCAGCCAGTCGTGCGCGATCGGATCTTGCACGTATTGTCTTTGCAGGATCCTCAACAGGTACAAACACCGACCGGGCGCGAAACACTGATCCAACAATTGGATGAATCGCTCAGTCTGCCCTACCCACCTGCCAATCAGGCACCTGAAATTAATCATGTTTTATTTACCACCTTTGTGGTGCAGTGATGTCCTATCAAAGCTTTTTATCGCAAGATGAGGTTGACGCCCTGTTGGCCGGAGTAACCGGTCAAGAGCTCCCGGACGAAGAGCAACCCACCATGGTTGGTGGTGTGAGGCCTTACGATCTGACTTCACCTGAAAAAGTCATCCGACATCGTATGCAAACGTTAGAGCTCATCAACGAGCGGTTTGCTCGTCACCTGCGACATACTCTTTTAAGTTTTATGCGCCGCAACGCAGATATCACGGTGGGCTCTGTACGTATCCAAAAATACAGTGATTTTGAACGCAATTTACCCGTGCCTAGCAATTTAAATATGGTCGCTCTCAAACCATTGCGTGGGACAGCGTTATTTACTTTTGATCCGCATCTGGTCTTTCTCATTATTGATAGTTTATTTGGGGGCCACGGACGTTATAACACTCGGATCGAAGGCCGAGATTTTACGACCACTGAACAACGCATCATTTTGCGATTGCTCACCCATACCTTGGAAAGCTATTGCGCTGCCTGGGAAAACGTTTATCAGTTGGATTTTGAATATATACGTTCAGAAATGCATACCAAATTTGCGCGCATCAGCACCAGCAATGAATTAGTGGTAGTAACGCCTTTCAGTATTGAATTTGGCGCCCAAGGTGGCAATCTAAACGTGTGCTTACCCTATTCCATGATTGAGCCACTGCGCGATCTGCTGACGCGCCCTTTACAAGACACCAGCGATAGCGAAATAGACCAGCGCTGGACGCGTCAATTGAGCCATCAAGTCCGCAGTGCAGAGGTAGAACTGTCAGCAGAATTTCAAACCATCCCTTCAACAATTGGTGAATTATTACGCCTCGAAAAAGGGGATGTCTTGCCAATGGAATTGCCTACAGAAATGACTGCACATGTCGATGGGGTTCCTATACTGCGTTGCGGGTATGGCACCTTTAATGGCCACTACGCCATCCGCGTCAACCGTATTTTGTCTTATCAAGAATCTAAACTACACAAGGTGAGTAGTGATGACGAATCAAAAAAATGAACCGCATATCGAAGATACCCCTAAAGACACCCAAGATGAGCTAGCTATTAGTTGGGAAGAGGCGCTCGCCGAGCAAGCACAAGGCAGCCCTGACGAATCCCATGACGGCGATCAAGCAGAATCCGCCCCGGATGATGCTGACAATATCTTTCAACCGCTTGAACAAAAGCACGGGGTCAGTCAAAGCGATATTGACATGATTATGGATATTCCTGTGCAACTATCAGTTGAACTGGGCAGAACACGGCTCACTATTAAAAACATTCTTCAATTGGGTCAGGGCTCTGTCGTAGAGCTAGACGGGCTGGCTGGTGAACCCATGGATGTTTACGTTAACGGGTATTTGATTGCTCAGGGAGAGGTAGTGGTTGTAGATGATAAATATGGCATACGCATCACAGACATCATCACCCCTAGCGATCGCATTCATCGCCTCAATACACGCCGATAACCCCCCACTACCATCAGCATACTAACCATCAAGTTCAAACATGACATTATGAACAGCGGTGATTTAATAAAGATATCGGCGAGCCTGGCACTGGTTGTCATAATTATTTTGGGTTTGGCCTTATGTGTACGTCGATTAGGATTAAGCCCACAGCGCAGTCAGCACTCACTGCGTGTGCTACAGCGTTTGCGCATGGGTCCTCGTATGCAGCTGATGGTTATCGAACACGAAGATAAGCAACTATTAATTGGGGTGACACCACATCATATTTCTTTGTTGGATTCGAGCCCGCCCGACATAACTTCCCCGGCTGAAAAAAGTTTCAGCATGGTATTGAAAAATGCAAGCAAAAGAACAGCTGCCAAGGCCACAACGCAGGAAAAAAACGTATCAAAGCAAAAAAAAGCTTTTAGAGGGTTTGGAGGGTTTACGTTTTTAATAGCTGGGCTGGCATTTTTCTGGCCTGATCTAATCCAGGCGCAAACACTCCCCGTGCCAGCTATCACTAGCACTCTGAGTGAGCAAGGAGAGCAGGTGTGGTCTCTTAGTATTGAGACCTTGGTCGTGCTCACTCTTTTGACATTTATTCCCGCCGCCCTGATTATGATGACGGGTTTTACACGTATCATTATCGTGTTGGGCTTGTTACGTAATGCTATGGGGACAGGCGCAGCGCCACCAAATAGTATCTTGATTGGTATCGCTCTATTCCTGACATTTTTCACGATGGCCCCGGTTTTTGATGAAATCTATGAACATGCATATATCCCCTTGAGCCAAGAAAAAATCCAACTCGCCCAAGCGCTTGAACGAGGCGCAGAACCGCTCAAGGAATTCATGCTGCATCAAACTCGTGAAAACGATCTCATCTTTTATGCTGATCTGGCACAAACAGGGCTACTTGAAGGACCCGAACAAACACCTTTGCGCATTCTGGTGCCCGCTTTCATCACTAGTGAGCTAAAAACAGCATTTCAAATTGGATTTACTGTCTTTATCCCTTTTTTAATTATTGATTTACTGGTTGCCAGCGTTTTGATGTCGCTAGGCATGATGATGGTGCCCCCGGTGACCATTTCATTGCCCTTTAAACTGATGCTTTTTGTATTGGCCGATGGTTGGCATCTATTACTGGGCTCGTTAGCGCGCAGTTTTTATATCTAACGCTCATTGCGTACTCATATGCTTATATTTAATCCGCTCCGGCGGGCTTTATTGAGCCGAAAGGAATACAACAATGACTCCTGAAACAGTCATGACTATGACCTATGCTGCCCTCAAGGTGGCCCTGTCCATGGCGGGTCCTTTGCTACTTACCACACTCGTGGTTGGACTGATTGTCAGCGTGTTCCAAGCAGCTACCCAGATCAATGAAATGACCTTGCCCTTTACACTAAAGATTGTGGCTGTGGCGATTGCGATTGTGCTTTTAGGGCCTTGGCTCATCAGCACCATGGTGGAATATATTCAGGCTTTACTCAGCGGCATCCCAGATAATCTTTATTAATAACAAGAGCCCTGTCCGCGGTCGCATCTCAATGATTAGCTTTAGCTACCACGAATTACTGGAATTATTCAGTATTTATTTTTGGCCCTTTTTACGTTTATTGGGCCTATTCATGACAGCCCCCTTGTTTAGCGAATCCGGTATCCCTGCGCGCATCAAAATTGGACTCGCCGCGGTATTCTCAATCCTTATTGGGCCCATGTTGCCGACCCCATATTTTACCCATGGCAATCACTATGAAATCCTTTTTCTGGTACTGACGCAAACCCTAATAGGGCTGTTGATGGGGCTCACTATGCGCATTATTTTTTCGGCGGTACAAACAGCCGGGGAGTTTATTGGATTACAAATGGGGCTTTCTTTCGCGTCTTTTTTTGACCCCGCAACGGGCAGTAACACGGCGGTGCTCGCTCGTTTTTTAAATGTCGTTGCGATGCTGGTTTTTATTTCGGTAGATGGGCACTTATTTTTGCTGGATGTCTTGTTTTATAGCTTTAGTGAAATCCCTGTCACTTTGGTACCCTTATCAGTAGATGGCATTGGAGTTTTTTTGGATTGGAGCCGTTATATTTGGTTTTCTGGTCTGCTTTTAGCCTTGCCGTTAATCATCGTTTTACTGAGCATTAACCTAGCGTTTGGTATTCTTAATCGCACGGCACAACAACTGACCGTCTTTGCGGTTGGTTTTCCTATTACTCTAAGCGTTGGTTTTATTCTTTTGGTACTGGTCATCCCGCGCACCGCACCCTTTTTGTTGGAATTATTTGCCACCGGGTTCGATGCGCTTCGCGCCGTGCTATGGGGGCTAAGTGAATAACCCTTTTTATTAAAATTCTTCCCAATCATCTTCGGCACTAGAGCTAGATTGGCCACTGGGGTCAGGGCGCAGCAACTGATGGCTGTCGTTCTTTTCTGAGTGGTGGTTATTTTTAAACCCGCTAGTATTGCCATTGTTTGCCGACGAACTTGGGTTTTCATTGAGCATGCCATTTTGTGCTGCTTTTGAGGTCAGTGCTTGATTTTTCGACTCTACTTTCTTTTTTGATGCTGATTGATTTTTCTTGCGCACTCCCAAATCAATGATTTCAGCCCCTGGCAGTTTATAAACGACCGCATTTTCTTGTAAACGATTCGCATGGTTTTTAAGTAAATGACCAGCCGCTGTAGCGCGTTCGAGCATATGTGCATTTTGTGAAGTGCTGTGATCCATTTGGTTTACAGCACGATTAACCTGCTCTATCCCACTGGACTGCTCGATCGTGGCAGCGCTGATTTCGCCCATAATATCGGTCACGCGGTGTACCGAATCGACGATTTCTTGCATGGTACTGCCGGCACGTTCAACTTGGGTCGACCCCTCGCCTACTTTTGCTACTGAGTCTTCGATTAGATCGGTGATTTCACGGGCTGCCTGGGCACTGCGCTGAGCCAAAGCACGTACTTCAGATGCTACTACCGCGAAACCACGCCCTTGTTCACCCGCGCGTGCTGCCTCAACAGCCGCATTTAAAGCTAAGATATTAGTTTGAAATGCAATGCTATCGATCACGCCTACAATATCAGAGATCTTGTTAGAACTCGCAGAAATTGCCTGCATGGTGTTGACCACCTCGCCCACCGCATCACCCCCGCGCTGTGCAACCTCAGAAGCAGTCACTGCTAATTGATTCGCTTGATGAGCATTATCAGCATTTTGACGCACAGTGCTGGCCAACTGTTCCATACTAGCCGCGGTTTGTTGTAATGCTGCAGCCTGCCCTTCTACGCGTGTACTCAAACCATTATTACGATCAACCATTTCATTGGTTTCTGCCAACACCTCATCTGCCAGGTTACGCATGAGTGACATGGTTCGGATCAGATTTTCCTGCATACGACGTACGCTCACATAGAGCAGGTTGAGTTCATTGTCGCGCAAGGATGGCTGAATACGTTGACTAAGGTCTCCATTTGCGATTGCTTCTATGTGCAAACGCAACTGCCGTAAAGGACTAAAAAAACGCCTTTGAAAGACACCCAAAGCGATTCCTGCTATGCCCAGACTAATGGCTACTAGTAGAGTCAGCTGCATCATGAGCGCATTGACGGCACTTTTTCCCTGGCTGCCGGCAATAGCTACCAGTTGATTTGCATGATAAATACTCGAAATAGCCGCTAATACGGTGCAAATGCAGAGTAATGCTACTAAAAGCACAAAAAAACTTTTTAGTTTCAATTTATTCATGATGCTCTCTCTCTATGTTTTCTCTGAGATTTATGATCTCAATACTTTTATCTCGCTACGGTTTATTATTTGCCCATCGAAAAAAGACTGGTGCCTTGTATCTTTATAAATGCCATAGATGCCGCCTCTAGAGCCATTTTGCGTAGCGATAGCTGTGTGGTCGCCGTGTAATAATCAACATCCTCAAGCCTCGAAAGCTCTTTGGAAATCTGCAATGACTGCACAGAACCACTATTTTCTAGACTGTCTAATTCGTTCATGCGCGACCCTACAGAGGCGCGCACAGTGAGGACATTGTCATAATTGATATCAATTGTTTGTAACGCTTGATTGAGAGTGTTTTGTAATCTAGCTTGTGCAGCCTCATCACCTTTTGTGGGCTGCTCTAGTGCATCTATAACATCAGCCAAAACATTTAATAGATTGAGTTCATCAGCACCGTTTAAGGTTTTTGCTTGTTGGTAGTACAACTGATCCCCAGCTTTGGCTGCCCCTTTAATTTGAAAGGACACACCAAACTCATCTTTAAGGTCAATCACTGCCGGTGTTTCAGTAGCGTCAAATTCATATGTCGCTATCGTGGATTCATTGTGCTCATCTAGGTAATGAACCTGCACCTGCCAGCCAGCCTCTGGATCACCTACATGCTGTAATTCCAATCTTTGGACCTGACTCGCTTTTTTGGGTGCATGTATTTGCATGCTGCCTACTACCGCAATACCAGTATTGTGGGCACTGCCACCATGAATAAAGGTCATCGCACCGGGGGCAGAGCGCAAAAACACGTCACCGCCGTGGTTACCAACATCAATAACCCGTGAATGGTCGACTTGTATGTTTCTAGCTGCCGAATCACCCGTGTCTCCCTGGTATATATAACGACCATCAACCTGAGTAAACGGCTGACTCTTTCCTTGTGAGCCACCAAAAATATAACGACCAGCAGCATCAGTCGCATTCATTGCACCCATTAGTGTTTCTTGTGACTGTGCTAAAACCTGAGCCAAGGCTGCACGATCCTGATCGGACAAAGCACCATTCCCAGCCTCTATCAAACGTGTTTTAAGACCCGCCAAATGCGTCACCACACTATCCAGCACATTTTCAGTTTCACCTAACGCGCGCATGGCGATCTCGCGATTCTCCCCAAAACGTTGGTTCATAGACTGTGCTTGGGACAAAGTGATAGATTGCGCCGCAGCCAACGGGTCATCCGCGGGTGTAATCATGCGCCGGCCCGTGCCAATCTGCTGAAACAAATGAAGTAAATCACCCTCTTGTTTGTTGATGGTGTTCACACCTGTTTGAAAATACAGTGCTGAGCTAATTCTCATTGCTGACCCTTTTTAATCAAAGTTATACAGGTATACGGTGAGTTTTTGTGGCTATAAAAACACCTAAGGACGCAAACTAAGCAAAGTATCAAACATCGCAGTTCCAACATCGATAAGCTTTGAAGCAGCGCGAAACTGTTCTACATATTGTTCGAGCAAAAAATACTCTTCGTTTAAATTGACCCCCGATACGCGTTGCTGTGCCGCAAAATTCTGCTGAACCAGGTTTTCTTGGGCCTTGGCCGCAGCCGTGTTCTCTTGGGTTTGCACGGCAATACGATTGACCAGCTGCCCAAAAGCATCATTAAAATTTAAATTGCCTTGCCCTAAAATCTGCTGATTTTGTAAAGCCGCTAAAGCCAATGCATTGTCACCATTAGCAGGCCCAGCGCCAGGAGCGCCAGCTGCGATTTTTGCGGGGTCATTCAAATCAACACCAAATCCAGCAGCTGCACGCCTTGTAGGCTGCAAGGACCACTGTGCATCCAGCGGAATATCGCCATCAGGTAACGTTACCTTTAATCCATCAATCAGATAATAAGACTCGTTGCCATCTGAGTTTTTCTGGGCAGGAATCAAAGCACCACTTTGGGCATCAAAAAAAGCTAACCCTTTAAAATTCCCCTCAGCATCATGCTGTGCCTCGATACGATAATCTCGTAGTGCTAAGGCGCTGGCATCTTTTAATTTGACGGATAACTGTGGCAGACCTTGGGGGTGGCCAGTGCTACTTAAAGGGATGCCCTGACCCACATCAAAATAAAACATATCCGCGCCTGTTTCGCCATCAAGATCAACACCCTGTCGGTGCCCATCGTTAATGCTCTGGCCTATTCCTAGGGCCAAACGACCCAGCGCGTTTTGAGCAGCATCCAGAGTCTGAGCGCGATATCTAAGAACACCCCCTAATTCGCCCCCCTGTATAGTGGCGTCATCCATCTCTACCCATTGTGTGCCCTCTTGACCCTGTATTTGATAGGCTAAAACATGTCGCGACGGATCGTTAGTAGAAGGAATCGCGCGCAATTCGTGGATGGTGCTACCACTTAATAGCAATTGGCCGTTACTCAAAGTTAAATTGAGGCGACCATCTTGTTCAAAAGATTTAACCTCCACCAACTCGTTAAGCTCCATTAACAGCTGATCGCGTTGGTCAAGCAAATCATTGGGGCTGTGGTTGGGGGTAGCTGCCTGTGCTTTGGTGATTTGCCCATTTAAATCATGGATACGCTCAACGTAGCTATTAATTTGGTGGGTCAAAGTGCCAATCTGGGTGTTTAAATTGCTGCGCTGATTTTCAATAAAAGTGTCAGTCTCTTTGAGCTGAGTTGCCACATTTTGGGCTCGCCCTAATAACTCTTGACGTGCAGCTGCATCGTCAGGGCTAGATGCGACGGCCTGCAAAGCCCCAAAAAACTCTTGCAGCGCTGGGCTGATCCCTGATTCACGATCAGAGAACAAATTATTTAACTGAGCTATCTGATTACCATAAGACACATATTCGGTATGCTTGCCTTTGGAGGACATCAATTGCTGATTTAAGAATTGGTCATAAGCACGCTGTATAGTGACCGTTTGTATGCCTCGGCCAATATATCCTGCACCGGTAGCGTTGGCTCCTTGGGTCTGGCTGAGCACCGTTTGGCGGCTATAACCCTCGATAGCCGAGTTATTAATGTTATGTCCTGTTGTTTGTAGATTTTGCTGTGCATTTAGCAGCGCTGACAAACCTAAACCATACAAATTCATGATTGCTCCGAATAGTGGGATCGTGAACAATGGGCCAATCAGGCCTCTACTACTTTTACGGCATGTTTTCGGTTTTCTTTAGCCCTACTTAGAATCAAAATAGGCCATGATAGAAATCAGCTTTTGTGCATATTTTGGGTCTGTGGCATAACCCGCCTCTTGGATGCGGTGCGCTGCGTCTTCTGCACTCTCGGCAGCCAAAACCTTGGCATAACGGTTTTGGCTACTAATTAATCGGGCATAATCACTAAAAGACTCTTCGTACGAATCATAAGCTCGAAATGGCTGCGGCATTTTAACTTTACGGCCTTTTAAAAATTCTGTGGTCATAATATTTGCCACTGGCCCGGACCAATTACTGCCCGCTTTAATACCAAACAAATTAAAAGTCGGGCGTCCGTCCTCATGCGTGATCTGTCGTTGCCCCCACCCGGATTCCAATGCGGCTTGGCTCAAAATCAATTTCATCGGTAGTCCAGTCTCGGCAGCAGCTTGCTCAGCCGCAGTGCGCATGGTATCAACAAAGCGCTGTATATGAGCGGGGGCTCCTTTAATGGCAGAAATTACTTGCTCCATACCTTGATGCCCTGTTAGTTTACGAATCAGACTTGAAAGATCAGGAGCTTCGATGACTCTTGCTTTACCCACATGAGAGCGCAGGCCTGCTTTACGTGAAGGTGCTTGTTCAGCAATAGCATAGGGCACGAAATCATCTGCACCCATTTGTTCGCGCATTTGTTGTTGTAATACCTGGACCAGGCCTAAACCCGGGTCAGAAAGCGCTATAGACAGCTGTTCATCATTAAGCGCATAAGCCTTCTTTTCTGCGCTGCTTTGCTCAGCGCCAAGCAGTGCTGCACTTTGACGCGCATATTTCAATATTTGCTGGATAAAAATAGATTCAAACTGCTGTGCGACCTCGGCTTGTACATTAGGATTTTGCGGATTCTGTGCTGCTTGACTCTGCAACATTGCCAACCGCTGCGTATCAAATATGGTAGTGACTTGTTTTGCACCCGGCCGCGGAAAATAAAGTGTTGACATGCCGCTTTCCTAAACGATTTCTAGCTCGGCTCGCAGCGCCCCTGCACTTTTCAAGTTTTGCAAAATGGTCAATAGCTCTTGTGGGGTAGCACCTAATGCATTTAAAGCACGCACCACATCAGACAAATTTGCACTGGTGCGGACATGATGCAGCGCGCCATCCTCTGCGCGCATTTCGATATCAGTTTCATGGGTGACTACAGTCTGTCCTTGCGTAAAGGGGGTGTCGGGTTGATGCACCTCGTCTTGACGGCTGATCACGACTGACAAGCTGCCATACGCCACCGCAGCCTCTTCGATAGTGACCGTTTTATTCATGACGACGGATCCCGTCCTGGCATTAATGACCACCTTGGCGCGCGCTGGAGGTAGCGTCACCTGAATATTTTCTAATTGTGATAAAAAACTAGACTGGGCTTGCGTCTGTGCAGGCGCATGCACGCGTATCACCCGACCATTTTCAACTTGGGCGGTGCCCGCACCAAACTGTTCATTAATACTCTGCGTCACGCTCTGGGCAATTCCAAAATCGCTACTGCTTAACTCTAAATAGACTAACCCCTCATTAACAAAAGTCGTGGGCACATCTTGTTCTACGATGGCGCCAGCAGGGATAGTACCGGCATTTAGCTGATTTACCTGCACGCTAGAGCCCCCTGCTTCTGCCCCTGCACCTCCTACCAGCAAATTGCCTTGAGCGATAGCGTATACCTGTCCATTGGCACCTTTTAACGGGGTCATTAACAAGGTCCCGCCGCGTAGGCTCTTGGCGTTACCCATCGAAGACACCACTACGTCAATTGATTGTCCTGGACGCGCAAATGCAGGTAGTCGTGCAGTCACCATCACTGCAGCCACGTTGCGTAATTGCATATTGCTACCCTGGGGCATCGTAATCCCTAACTGCGATAGCATGTTGATTAAGCTTTGCTGCGTAAAGGGTGACTGTCGTACCTGATCCCCGCTGCCATCCAACCCAACCACCAAGCCATAACCAACCAGAGGGTTCTCTCGCACTCCTTGTATGCTGGCTAAATCTTTGATGCGGTCAGCATAGGCTGTTGACAGAGCCACCGACCACAACAATATTATCCGCAGACTCCAATAAAAGAGCTGTCGCGCCTTATTAATCCCTGAATTGCACCTTGTCATAGCCTGTCTCTAAAAGGGAGAAATATTTAAAAAGAACCGCTGTAACCAACCCATCGTTTGCACTTCATCCATCACCCCCTGACTGCGATACTCAATCCGAGCATCGGCCACTTGGGTAGAAGAGACGGTCCCTGAGCCCGAAATAGAACGCGGATCCACCACCCCAGAAAAGCGCACGTATTCATTACCTCGGTTAATCGCAATTTGCTTTTCCCCCGCCACGTGCAAATTACCATTAGGTAGCACCCCTACTACCGTAGTGGTTAAAGTGCCAGAAAACATATTGTCAGCACTACTGCTACCCGTGCCCTGATGTTGGTTGTTGCCACTGACCGCAAAATTCTGCCGATGGCCTAAATCACTAGGAAGAATTTTAGGATCGCGCTCAAAATCCAATCCTGCGCTGCCGCTGCGATCTGTATTGGTTGAAACTTTTTTGGCAGCGTTGGTTTTCTCTTCGATGAGGATGGTAACAATGTCACCTATGTTGCGCGGGCGGCGGTCTTCGAACAAAGGATAGCTGCCATAAGCGGTAGGCTGGTAAATAGAGCCATTAGCCACTGCCTGGGGCGGTTGTACAGGTGGCGGTGGCGCACTGAGTGGGCCAGTAACTACAGGCTCGGGAGGCACCATTGCACACGCACCTAAACCAAGAACACCGCACACAACGAACGCCCGCATTACCGATTCTGCATGGCGCAACCTCAGCGCCACGTGTCGCCAAAACCCATTGCCACGCATAAAAAACAAACCGTACATAAGTTTTATCGCCCTTACCGCCAGGTATTATGTGATGACAGTCATCAAGTTTTGTATTGCTATTTGCGCTATAGCTGTGTCAAACGGGCCAACATCTGATCTGAGGTTTGAACGGATTTGCTATTCATCTCGTAAGCCCGCTGTGCAGTGATCATATTGACCAGTTCTTCGGCGACATTCACATTCGATGTTTCGGTATACTCCTGTAATATCAATCCAGCCCCATCCAACCCTGGCTGCAAGAAATTCGCAGGCCCTGAGGCATCAGTTTCCACATAAAGATTCTCACCCATACTCTGTAAACCACTAGGATTCACAAAGGTTGTCAGCTGTAATTGCCCGATTTCCACGCTGTTGCCCACAGCACCGGGCTGCGTTACAGATACTGTCCCGTCACGCGAAATCTCGATCTGCAGGGCATTATCAGGCACCATAATAGGCGGCTGCACTGGATAGCCACCCGCCGTAACCAGCTGCCCGTCTTGGTCAATTTGCAGGCTACCATCGCGACTATAAGCAAAAGTGCCATCAGGCATCTCAACTTGGAAATAGCCGCGCCCCTGAATGGCGACATCCAAAGCGTGCCCTGTATT
Source organism: Paenalcaligenes sp. (assembly GCA_035302345.1). GTDB lineage: Bacteria > Pseudomonadota > Gammaproteobacteria > Burkholderiales > Burkholderiaceae_B > Paenalcaligenes. Next base: position 32,959 of record DATGSS010000011.1, on the reverse strand, counting down.
ATTGAGCCCCCCCTGGGAATGAATTCGTTCGGTAGCAACCGTGCGCACACCTGTGCCCAACTGCAATCCAGTCGGCAACTGATTTGCAGCCCCTACCTGAGCACCTGGTTGACGTAAGGTTTGATACATCAAATCTTCGAAAACGGCTCGCGTGCGTTTAAATCCAGCAGTGTTTACGTTGGCCAGGTTATTAGATATGACATCCATATTGGTTTGTTGGGCTTCCAGACCCGTTTTGGCGATCCACAATGAACGTATCATGATGTTTTCCTCTAGCTATACCTTGCTATGTTTTATTAACTTAGTGAAAGGATGGAGTTGGCGCGCTCTTCATTGGCGCTACTATCACTAATGACTTTCATCTGCATCTCAAACTGGCGCGCATTATCGATTAAAGCCACCATGGATTCAGCCGCACTGACATTACTTTTTTCCAAAAAGCCTGGCGCAACCCGTAGGGTTTCATCCATTGCTGCTACCTGCCCATCTGCCATTCGAAACCAGCCGTCCTCGCCACGCACCAATGACTGTGGCTCAGGGTTGACCAGTTTGACCTGACCAATAGTTTGTACGTCGCGGGGGTTATCACCTGCGCCCAGCGCCGTGATTTGGCCATCCACCGAAAAATGCACACTGCCGCGTTCGGGGATTTCAATCAGATCATTGTCAGCAGAAAGCACAGGGAATCCTTGTGCTGTTACCAAAATACTGTCTGCACTGACATTAAAATCCCCGGCTCGTGTATAGGCCTCGCCTTGGGGGGTTTGCACGGCAAACCATCCTTCGCCCTGAATAGCCAAATCCAAAGCATGTCCTGTTTCAGACATTGGCCCTTGTGCCATATGCGTGCCCACAGTGCTGCTTACAGTTGAAACTCGAGTCGGGTAGGCAGCCCCTCCTTGTAAAGGCACGGCACGTTGTAAATTGAGTTGTTGCTTGAAACCGGTCGTGCTTATATTGGCCAAACCGTTAGTTACCTGTGCTTGCTCTTGCAACAGTCTCTGCGCGCCATTCATAGCGGTATAAAGTATGCGACTCACGCTGTCCTCTCAGAGCTTTTAACGCAGACTAATCAATGTCTGCATGACTTGATCTTGGGTTTTGATTGTCTGAGCATTGGCTTGATAGGTACGCTGCGCAATGATCATGTTGACGAGCTCAGCACTCAAATCCACATTTGAAGCCTCTATGGATTGCCCCTTTAAAGTAGCCAGCCCTTGGCTGCCAGGAATACCTAATACAGGCTGTCCCGATTCACCTGTCTCGGCAAAGGCATTGTCACCAATAGGTTGCAACCCATTTGGATTGTTAAAATCAGCCAAGGCCACGGAACCAATCGTGCGTGTAATGCCATTGGTATAACTAGCGACCATGCTGCCATCCTTGCTGACAGACAGACTGCTATATTCACCAGTTGGGTATCCATTTTGGCTAAACTTAGGGTTAAATTCCCCACCAAACTGAGTCGAACCATCGTAATTAAAGCGTACCTCTAGATCATCAGCAGGTGAACCGCTACTAAGCGCGCCCGAAGCAATGGTTAAATCAAAATAGGGAGGCTCATTGAGCAAGGCCCCTGAAGGGCTAAATTGCAATTTTTCACCTTGTCCCAGGACATTGTCTTCCAGCGCAAAACGCACCTCCCAAGTACTGTTATCGGGTTGGTTAGCGTCTGGCTCGCGCTTAATGTAGTACTGCATCAAAGTATGCGAATTACCCAATGAGTCATAAACCGTAATCGGCAATGAATGCGTATAACTAGCTGGGTTAGCCGGATCAAAGTCTACAGATTCAGAAACCGCTGAGGCATTGGCATCCAGGTTGGCTCCGATCTCAATGCTGCTGGTGGCACGCGGCTCGATATTGCCAGACGGAATCCGCAAAGCACCAAGCTGGTCCGACAAAGTCCCATCTGAACGCACTTGGTATCCAGTCAGTCGGTGCCCTTGCGCATTGGTAATATAAAAATCTTTGTCTTGATGGAATTGCCCATTACGTGAATAAACAGGGGTACCGCTGGTATCCAATAAACGAAAAAAACCTTTTTCACCATCGATGGCCATATCAAATTGATTACCTGTCAATTCGATATTACCCGCTGTAAAGCGTTGATTAATGGCTGCCACCTGCACCCCCATACCAACTCGCGAGTTGGCATATACATCAGCAAACGCCATGCTGGCAGCCTTGAATCCAGCTGTTTTGCTATTAGCAATATTATTGCCAATTACATCCAGATTTTGCGCTGCCGCATTTAAGCCAGATAAACCTTGTCCAAAACCCATGATTACCTCTTTTTACCAATATGTTTAACTGCCAGTTAATAAAGCCTAAGGCGCAACAAAACAGCCTTAAATCACATGATTTGGCGAATATCGAATAACGAGTATTTGCCATTCAAGCCCAGATCTATTTCCAGACCACCTGCACTGTAGGCAACATTTTTAACTGTGCCATGGGTCAAAACCTCGGCCGAAACTTGTTTGCCATCGGTTGTGGTTGCCAGCACCTCAACCGTATACGCGCCATCTGACACGGGCAAACCCGCATCATCACGCCCATCCCAATGCACTTCATAAACCCCCATGGCGAGATTATCTTCGAGCTCTAAAGTCCGCACTAATTTGCCCGCCTTATCATGGATTTTCACCTGCGTTTTGGCGGCAGGTGACATTAAATCCACACCGAATGGTGTCGCCGCTTTTATTTCAGCGTTTTGCGGGTCCGACCCTAACAAAACCTTATCTCCAGGAACCAGCACATCACGCCCTACCAACATAGAAGCTTGCATGGATTGAGACACATCCATTTGTCCTGAAATGGTCAATAAAGTCTCATTGAGCTGGTTAATGCCTTGAACGGTGGATAATTGAGCTAACTGACTCGTAATCTCTGAATTATCCATCGGGTCCAATGGGTCCTGATTCCGCAACTGGGTAATTAATAAAGTCAAAAACCGGTCTTGGGTTTCGTCAATGAATTGTCGCTGCTGTTGATTTTCAATCAGTCCGCCCATCAAACCACCGGGATTTTGGACCGCGTCTACTGTATTCATCGAATACCCCCTATTGGCCTAAAGATAATGTGCGTTGCAGCAAGCTTTTGGTTGTATTGATAACCTCGACATTAGCTTGATAAGAACGGGAAGCAGAAATCATATTGACTGTTTCAGCAATCACATCGACATTTGATCGAGTGACATATCCCATTTCATCCGCCAAAGGATGGCCAGGGTCGTATTGCACTTTAAAAGGTTGAGTGCTTTCCACAACCCCCGCGACCTTAACGCCCCCGATTTTTTGACCCCCACCCTGCATCGCTGTAGGGTTCACTTTAAATACCACTTCGCGGGCCCGATAAGGCGCCCCATCGGGGCCGACTACACTGTCCGCATTAGCAATATTGCTAGCGCTGACGTTCATCCGCTGTGATTGAGCCTGCAGGGCAGAACCTGCGATGTTAAAGATACTCAGACTGCTCATATCAAATCCTTGGAGTAAAAATTACTCAGACCCAACCTCAGGGCTGTAATGCAACACCTAATGTTTTAATACGCTGGGATAAAATTGATAGGCTGCTTTGGTAACCCATGCTATTGTCGGCAAATGCAACCCGCTCTACGTCCATATCTACCGTATTCCCATCTAACGATGGCTGTGCAGGTACCCGGTATTTAAGCTCAGCAGCCGTGACTGTCATCTGTCCACCTGGGATGTGCCGTGCCGAGGTCAGATTCAATCGGGTTCCTCGCGAACGTTCTTGTGCCTGCACTGCCTGCGACATTTGTTGACGAAAGTCCAGATCGCGCGCTTTATAATGCGGTGTATCCGCATTAGCGATATTTGCCGCCAGTACTTCTTGTCGTTGCTGACGTATAGCTAATGCTGATTGATGTAAACCAAACTCTGCAGATAAACGGTCAAACATATTACAATGGAAATAAATGGTTAAAAGCTAAGCGTACTTTACATATACGCGCATAGGCTTCTAAATAAATTCGGTCACTCTTGATAATAAAGCAGCCCCTGCGCGAGCAATCGGGAAAACAATCAACCAAAGACACCCTTATTCTCTTTTTGCTGTACAAAGGCCCCTACCATGCCCGTGTATTCCATGAAAGTCTTGACCCATCACCCAATAGCTGGGTGTTTTTCACGCGGACAGTTATTCAAAACTATCAAAGCAATCCCAATCCGTTTCTTTTTCTTTCTAATTTGTCTCTGGCTCAGCCCCGCCCAAGCGCAAGGCCCGCAAGATAAAGACGCATTGGCCACTGAAATTGCCGAACAAGTCCATGAATTTCTCGAACAAAAGACGCGCACACAAGGCCTCACCGCTACTATCGAAGTCACCCCGCCACGAGTTAAAAATCTGGGCCAATGTACGAGCTTTGAGGTTTATTCACGTGGCAATGAGCAATTACGTGCCCGCATGACTATAAGCGTACGCTGCCATAAGCCGTCACAATGGGTGACTCACGTGCGGGCGCAGCTCAGTGCCTCTGGCTACTATTTTGTGGCAAATCGCAATATAGAAATTGACGAACCTGTGACGTTGGACGACCTCATTGCGCATGAGACCGATGTTCTTAAACTTTCGCCACATATATTGACTGACCCCAGTAAAATTATTGGTTATATAGCCACCCGGCGCATACCCGATGGCACCACATTGCGCGCTAATTCGTTAAGAAATCCGCAATCTATAGCCCGCGGTCAAACGGTGCAAACCGTTGCTCGTGGCCCAGGCTTTGTGGTCACTAGCCAAGGGACAGCGCTGCAATCTGGCAGCCCAGGAACCCGCATTCAAATCCGCACCGAAAGCGGTCAAGTCATCCAAGGAACCGTCATGGACGCACACACAGTAGAAATATTTTTGCCTTGATAATTGAATAGGCAACTGTAATAGCGCCCCACCACCCGCAGCCGTAACCTTGCGCAATGCTGTCTTTACTCTGTTTTTCTAGACTTTGACCCTAAATAATTACGCCAACATGCCGTTATAATAAATACCCAAGGATGACTCAGGAGAATACCCCGTGAAAATTCGCCCAACCCCTCTAACCCCAAACCATAGCAATGAGAAAACCTCGTTGCGTTCGACCTATACGCAGACTCATCCTACGACGTCTCACTCGCCCAGCGGTGCCTCGGACAATTCAGTGCAGCTCAGTGCCGCTGCCCGTGCTTTACAACAATTACAAAACAGTCACGACGACATCCACACCCAGCGTGTACAGGCCATCAAAACTGCACTGCAATCAGGTCAGCTAAAAATTAATCCCGATGCCATTGCTGATGGTTTACTCGAATCAGCACGCGATCTTTTAAAATAACCCTTGGTTACCCACTGCTGTAATGACTACAAATTTATATGCATCCTTGCTGCACACCCTAGAGACCGAAAATCTGGCTTTTAAAAAATTTATCGGGATTTTAGAACGCGAAGCCCAGATACTGGGCGATACCTATACGCACGAGCAAATCCATCAAATTGCTCAGCAAAAAACGACCTGGCATCAAGAATACGGTGCCATTCAAAACAAACGTCGACAGTTATTACAGGCTCTAGAAGTCAGGGACTCGGCCGATGCCCTACAAGATCTAGCACAGGACGATCCTATTTTTAAAAACCACTTAGATTCATTGTTGGCCTTAGCTGCACAGGCGCAATCTCTAAATGAGGCCAATGGCAAAGTCATTCACGAATACCTCAGCCATCACCAACAAGCGCTCAGCGCATTGCGCAATCTACACCCTGCCCGCAGCACGGATACCTACGATTCGTCTGGCCAGCACAGCAAAAACCAACCGGGTCAACACACCCAGGCAAAGGTCTAGAAATCTGACTTTCTCGCAGCACCTCATTGCTTAGCGCCAACGATATAATCTATTTGGATCATTCTATCTGGGGGGATTTCATCGATAGCGAGCACGGCCAATTGTGAAAATTGAGTGCGCAGAAACTGCGCTAACGTGGGTCGCAACTGGGCACTAACCACCAATACTGGGGGCTGCCCATTAGCCTCCTGCTGTTCGATCGCTCGCTGCGTGTCTTGGGTCAATGTTTGTGCTAACCCAGGCTCAATAGCGCCACTGTTATTTAAAGCCTGTGTCAACACCTGCTCTAGCTGAGCGTCTAATCCAATCACATGTGCTTGAGACTGCCCGGGAAACCATTGCTGCAGTATCACTAGGCCCAAAGCACGACGCACAACTGCTAACAAATCTGCCGCCGAGGTCACCTGACCATTTTGTTTGCTTTGTGCTAACTGCGGCTGTGCCTGGGCTAATGCCTCTAAAATCGTTCGCATATCGCGAATGGGGACCTCTTCGAGCAATAACCCCCGCAAGACTTGTTGTAGCATGCCCAGAGAGAGCTCTTTGGGAATTAATTCCTCCACCAATTTAGGGAGCGCTCGTTCGGCTAATTCAACCAGTTTTTGCACCTCGCTGCGCCCTAATAATTGTGCTGAATATTGATGCAAAATATGATTAATATGCGTGGCTAATACAGTGCTGGCATCCACTACGGTATAACCTGCGATTTGTGCCTCTTCACGAGCCTGCTCTTGGATCCAATAAGCCGGCAAACCAAAAGCAGGATCGGTAGTGGGGATGCCCTGTAGCTCACTAATCACTTCACCCGGATCAATGGCCAACCATTGCCCTGCCATAATTTCACCGGTGGCAATCTCGGCACCATGCAACAAAATGCGGTAATCATTGGGTTTTAGTTCGAGGTTATCGCGTATGTGAACCACAGGCGGCAAAAAGCCAATCTCGGTAGCAAACTTTTTCCGCAGGCTGCGGATACGGTTGAGCAGCTCACCGTCTTGGTGGTGATCCACCAATGGAATCAAACGGTAACCAACCTCTAAACCCAATGGTTCTGTAAAGTGAACATCATCCCAGGTTGCTTCGGTAGCCTGTTGTTGTAGCTTACCTTGTTCGAGAGCATTATCCATTTGCGTCTGAGCGGCTTCTTTTCGTTGCTGTTGGCCTAAATACCAGCCCAAACCGCCCAACATCGCTGCCAAAAACAAAAATGCCACATGAGGCATATTGGGCACCAAACCCATGGCAGCCAAAATAGCGGCAGTAATAAGCATAACGCGTGGGTTATTAAAAAGCTGGCCCACTAATTGCTGACCCACATCCTGTTCTGTTGCCACACGTGATACAACGACCCCAGCAGCAGTAGAAATAATTAACGCTGGTATCTGTGCTACCAACCCATCACCCACCGTGAGCACGGTATAGACGTGAGCTGCCTCACCCACACTCAGCTGATGCTGCGCCAACCCCACAATCAACCCGCCTAATACGTTGATAACCATAATTAGCAAGCCAGCGATAGCATCACCACGCACAAATTTACTAGCGCCATCCATAGCCCCGTAAAACTCGGCCTCCTGAGCGACCTCTTGGCGCCTCTGTCGCGCGTCTTCTTCACCGATCAAGCCTGCATTTAAGTCTGCATCAATAGCCATTTGCTTACCCGGCATTGCATCTAGGGTAAACCGAGCACCGACCTCGGCAATGCGCCCTGCACCTTTTGTTATCACCACAAAGTTGATGATGACTAAAATAATAAATACGATTAAACCGACTGTGAAATTACCCCCGACCAAAAAATGACCAAAAGCCTCGATGACGCGTCCGGCCGCATCAGGCCCCTCGTGACCACGCATCAGAACCACCCGTGTAGATGCGACATTGAGCCCCAAACGCAATAAAGTGGAAAACAATAAAACAGCTGGAAATGCTGCAAAGTCCAAAGGTTGGCGTGTAAACATGGCCACCAAAAGCACCATTACAGCCAGCGAAATATTAAATGTAAATAACAAATCCAAGACGAATGGCGGTAATGGCAACACCATCATCACGAGGATAAGCAAAATTAAAATGGGACCAGCGAGTACCGATACCGAGCTGGACTGCCATTGCTTGAGAACCGACAGCCAATTATTCATAATCTGAGCAAAAAAAGGACATATTATTTAATTACTGCCCTGCAGGTTTTGTGGATCGAGCTCATGCGGGATCTGCGTAAGATCAGGCTCACCTGGCCATGGGGCTTGGCCTTGTTGCCAGTTTTTCAACTGATATACCCAAGCCAAAACCTGCGCCACAGAGGCGTATAATACCGGTGGTATTTCCTGCTCTAAAGCCACATGGTGGTGCAAAATCCTGGCCAAAGGCGGCGCTTCTAAAATCGGCACATGACTGGATTGAGCAAGCTCAATAATTTTTACAGCGACCAAGCCACGTCCTTTAGCTACCAAGGTTGGGGCGCCTGCTGCGTGTTCGGCATAACGCAAGGCAACAGCAAACCTTGTTGGGTTCGTCACAACCACATCAGCCGCGGCTACCTCAGACATCATGCGACGCTGCGCTATAGCACGTTGCTGCGAGCGAATACGACTTTTTACATGCGGGTCGCCCTCGCTCTCTTTGTGTTCGTCTTTGACCTCTTGGTGCGACATACGCAGCTTTTTAAAATAGCTAAATAACTGCCAAGGCACATCAATCAAAACGATGATTAATAGCCCCGTTACGATCAATGCGCAACACAACACCATTAACCGCATGCCCTGTACTAAGGCGGCCTGTACACTCACGTAAGACAAACCCAGCATGGCATCCCTATAGTGCCATAGTACGAGCACAGCTATTACGCCGATTAAGCCTGCTTTTGCCAGTGTTTTTATCAGCTCGACCAGTGTCTGCCAGGCAAAAAGACGTTTAAACCCTTTAATAGGATTGAGCCGTTCAAATTTAGGGGTTAAAGACTTACTACTAAAAACGAGCCCACCCAATAATAGCGGCGCGACAACAGCAGTAATAAAAACCATTAGTAACAAGGGGCTCAGACCCATCAAAACCCGTTGTACCAGGCTCACCACGCGGGTCACCATGGCGGTGGTATCTACGATTAAATCTGCCTCAAAAGTCATGCTGCGCTGGAATAGCAACATCAATTGTCGATATAAAAAGCCGGCAGAGAACCACAGTGCCGCCACACCAACAGCCAGTATTAAAAACGTATTTAACTCGCGCGAACGGGCGATCTGCCCTTCTTCGCGAGCTTTTTCTAACCGCCGCGGCGAAGCGGGTTCGGTTTTTTCTAAATCACTTTCTTCGGCCATGGCAATGGATTATTTTTAGCTATTTAAATTGCTAAAAGCCCAAGCTGGATAACAAGTCATCTACCTCGTCCTGATCGCGTACAACATCGCTGGCCTGTGGATTCACCACCGGCCCATTTAATAATGACATCGTTTCATCTCTTTTCTCAGCGGTCACACTATCTAATAGGACTTGGATAAGCTCTTTTTCTATGGCTGCAATCACACCAAGCATCCCCTGAATTACTTGTCCCGTCAGGTCTTGGAAATCCTGCGCCATGATGATTTCCATTAAATTGCTCTGGGTTTGTTGTGTTTTGTCTTGTACTTGCTGCAAAAAAACAGGCATTTTTTCTAATAACTCAGTGGGTAATTGCGGTGGCCAGCTTGCAGCTAACGTAGTCCATTGCGTTTGTAAATGAGCTGCCTCTTGGCTTAGGCTTTGTTGCAAAGGTTGGGTCTGCTCTGCAGCCGTCAATACACGGTTGGCGGCTTGCTCAGTCATTCGTCCGACATAACGCAACCGATCTCTAGCATCAGGGATGGCCTCAGCTGCCTCTTTGATCGCCTCATCAAGCCCCAATTCACGCATACTTTCGCGCAGCATGCGAGTTAAACGGGCGATCCTTTGTACGACTTCTTCGGGCTGTTCGATCCCCGATTGCTCGTTAAAATCTTTGGCACTCATAATCATCTCTCGTTGGGCGAATTCTTAGTTCATTTTTTCAAAAATGGCATCTAGTTTCTCTTCTAAAGTTGCTGCAGTAAAAGGCTTAACTACATAGCCATTTGCACCAGCCTGCGCTGCCGCGATGATATTGTCGCGTTTGGCTTCGGCGGTCACCATTAAAACAGGCATTTCAGCCAGCGTTTCATCATTACGAATGGTTTTTAGTAGTTCCAATCCATCCATATTCGGCATATTCCAATCAGACACTACAAAATCAAATTGACCGTTACGCAATTTTTCTAATGCAATTGCACCGTCTTCGGCCTCATCTACATTTTCATAGCCCAAATCTTTAAGTAGATTACGAATAATACGGCGCATGGTTGGAAAATCATCAACCACTAGTATCTTGATATTTTTGGAACTCATATCCTCTTTACTCTCTAATTTGAAAATCTCGTGTCAAGCAAAAACCGTACAAATAAATAACCTTTAAATGTCGTTTCTTAGACTCGGTGGCCAAAAGCACCTAAGCAAGCCATGATCTGTTCACTCATTTTGTCGATCGGTACGGCCTGTTCTGCGGCGCCTATCACCAGTGCTTCGCGAGGCATGCCAAAAACCACACTGCTTTGCTCATCCTGAGCCAGAGTACGCGCGCCTGCCTCGCGCATAGCCAACAACCCCTGTGCACCATCTTTACCCATACCTGTCAGCACAACCCCTACGGCATTTTTACCAGCGACTTGAGCCACTGAAAAAAACAACACATCTACTGAAGGTCGATGCCTATTCACTGGCTCACCAGGTTCTAAATGAATGACATAATTAGCACCAGAACGCGCTAGTTTCATATGCGTTACCCCCCCGGGAGCGATATAAACATGTCCAGGTAAAACACGCTGGCCCTGTTCAGCCTCGTACACACGCACCGCGCATAGGGAATTCAAACGTTGCACAAACGAACGCGTAAAACCCGCGGGCATGTGCTGGGTAATCAAGATGGCTGGACTCTGAGCCGACAACGGCTCTAACACCCGCCGGATGGCCTCGGTACCCCCAGTAGAGGCACCAATCACCACCAATTTTTCGGTACTGCTATAGGATTGAATATTGATTTGTGGTGACTTTTTTCTTGGTACTGACACCGCACGCGCTCGTATTTGTGTCCTGGCCATATACGCTGCACGTATTTTGTCTGCGATGACATCGCTATACTCTATAAGACCATCTCGGATCCCTAATTTGGGTTTGGTCACAAAATCAATAGCACCTAGCTCTAAAGCCCGCAAAGTAATATCTGAATGGCGCTCAGTCAGAGATGAAACCATCACTACCGGCATCGGGCGTAACCGCATCAAGCGTTCTAAAAAATCCAACCCATCCATGCGAGGCATCTCAACATCCAGAGTCAGTACATCAGGTTCATACTGTTTGATAAGCTCTCTGGCTATTAAAGGATCAGGCGCGGTAGCAACAACCTCCATATCATTGTGCTGATTGATGATTTCAGCCATCAATCCGCGTATCAAGGCAGAATCATCTACACATAAAACACGAATTTTTGTCATTCTCTATTTACCCATACAACACCTACTCGGCCGGGCGTTCATAAACGGTTTGACCCTTTAAACGCAACACCGAAGTTAAAAAAGAGAAATTCTCGGAATGGCCGACAAACAATAAACCGCCAGGTTTGAGCACTTGGGCAAAGCGCTCTAACAATCTAATTTGCGTACTACGATCAAAATAAATCAGCGTATTACGGCAGAAAATCACATCCATGGTTGCATGCCCAGGCCACCCACTAGAAGCATTCAAATTAATCACCTGAAAGTCGATCATGTTTTGTAATTTAGGTTGCACCCGCACCAAGCCTTTATTACGCCCACGGCCACGCAAAAAAAACCTGCGCAACCGCTCTATATCGAGCTTTTCTACTCGTTCTTTTCTATAAATGCCTCGCTGGGCTTTATCCAAGGCTGCAGTATCAATATCACTGGCCAAAATGTGCACATATGTATTCGTCTGAGGTAAAGATTCTTGCGCCACTATCGCCATAGAATAGGCTTCCTCACCTGTGGATGTTGCAGCAGACCAAAGATGAATGGGTCTGTTTCGATCTGACAAGTAATCAGCCAAAGTTTTGAAATGATGCGCCTCACGAAAAAATGCCGTATGATTTATGGTGAAAACATTAATAAAGTCCGCCCATTCAGACGCATCTGGATGGTCATGCAAATAATCTAAATAAGCATCAATATCATGTAACCCCAGACGTCGGGCATAAGCACCTAAATGCCTTTTTATGGTTTCCTCTTTGTGCTCGCCCAGAACAATACCAGAACGATCATGCAAAAGTTGTGCCACATGCGCTAAGGTATCTGCAGACAAATTACCGCGCTCATCTTGAGCATGAGAAAAAACAGCATATTCATAATTCATAAGGTATTAATGCTCAAGCATTCCTATACTACGCGAGGACAAATCTGCCCGAGCAGGTGCTGATGAACGGCTACCTTGAACAGTCTCATCAGCATCGTGGATCAGGTATTCTTCGTCTTGGGTGCTCACATTAAACTCACTCACCGCCTGTGTGAGACTCAACGTTTGCTCTTCTAATGCTTCGATCGCGTTAACAGTGCTTTCCACTAAGTCTGCATTTAACCTAACCGCGGTATCCATCTGCGCGACGGCTACATTAACCTGTTCAATGCCCAGATTTTGCTCATTTGAGGCCACCGCAATTTCGCCCATAAATGTGGTTACCCGGTGAACAGCTTGTACGACCTCATGCACTACTGTCCCTGCCTGCCCGACCTGCTGCTCGCCTTGTTGGACGTGTTCCATGGAACCCTCTATCAAAGCTTTTATTTCCTGGGCTGCTTGTGCACTGCGTTGTGCCAGCGAGCGTACCTCGCCCGCCACAACAGCAAAGCCGCGTCCGTGTTCACCAGCACGCGCAGCCTCTACAGATGCGTTTAAGGCTAAAATATTGGTTTGAAAAGCAATGCCATCAATGACGTTAACGATCTCACTGATCTGAGATGAGCTGGTTGTGATCTGTTCCATAACATTGACGACCGAGCGCACTGCCTCACCAGCCCTTTCGGCGACCGCCGACGCATCACGCGCGACACGATCGGCCTCTTGGGCGTTTTCAGTATTTTGACGAACAGTCCCAGCCAACTCTTCCATACTGGCCGCAGTCTCTTGCAGCGCTGACGCCTGCTGTTCGGTTCGGCTACTTAGCTCTAAAGCACCGCCATGAATGCTGTGGACCTCGGTCTCGGTACGAGCTACCCCCGAACGAATGCTATAAATCAAATGCACCAGCCCAGCCTGCATGCGCTCAACAGCCTGATATAAAACACCTATCTCATTGCGCGATGGCGACTCCATAACAGAGGTCAGATCACCACCGGCAATCCTTTCAAAGTGCTGGCCTGCTTGTCGTAAGGGGCGTAACACCATTTTGTTTAAAAAGACATAGGCCAATGCAGCAATCAGTAAACTGGCTAAAATCCCAATCGCCACGATACGAACAATCCATTCAAATTGTTGCGATTCATGGGCTGCCATCTCATCAACAATGTCTATTTGTGCATCAACGATATGGTCCACTAGATTATTGAAAATATTTTCCAGACTTTTGGTGTGTTCAGCACGATATTGACGATACCCGGCTATATCACCCTGGCGTAGTAAAGCGACTTGTTCGGCAAAAGCCTCTTCGGTCAGCTGTCGATAAAGATTGAGCATACGTTCATAAGATTCACGCAAAGATTCAGTCTCGGTAACCAAGTCTCCTGCTGCATAGAAATCTACTTGGCTGTTTTTCAGGGTAAATTCAGCTCGATCTAATAAACGCAATGTTTGCTCAGAAACCCCAGTAGCACCCACTGAGTCATCATCCCAAGAGCTTTCAAAGGTATAACGATTCAGTGAAATATGGAACGCCTGCTCAGAAGCTGCCTCTTCTACAAATAACTGTGCAGCGATGTACTCCTCATTGGCCTCATTAAGCAAGCGAATAAATCTTTGCTGCTCAACAATATTATGTAATCCGAGATTAGCAAAACGCAGCGAAAACACCCCTAACGCAGCACCTGAAATGAGCATGAATAGAAAAAAGAACAGCACGAGCAATAAGCTTGTTCGGACTTTTAAATTTCTCAGTTGAAACCAGCGGCGCATCCTTATTCTCCTAATTTGACCCGCCCGTTCCTAAGTACAGGAGCGGACTGTCATTTGTTTTTTATCTCTTGTGGTGAGGTGTAAACATTACTGGACTGTGCTATGACAAATCGTCTACCAACTCCATCTCTTCACTGGTAATCAGTTTTTCAATATCGACCAAGATCAACATTCGTTCGTCGACTGTGCCGATCCCGGTTAAATACTCGGTAGAAAAAGCACTACTACCAAACTGTGGTGCATCACTAATCTGCTCAGCTGCCAGCGTTAATACATCAGAAACCCCATCAACCACTACACCAATGACCCTGTCAGCCACATTTAAGATGACCACCACAGTTTGGTTATCGTATTTGACGTCAGGTAAATTAAATTTGATGCGCATATCAATAATGGGAACAATGACCCCGCGCAAGTTGGTCACCCCTTTGATAAAAGAAGGCACATTGGCAATACGCGTGACACTTTGTTCTTGGTATCCTCGAATTTCTTGCACTTTTAAAATATCAATCCCATATTCCTGCTCATTTAAAACAAAAACCAGGAATTCTTGTCGACGCGCCGCTTGATCAGCTTTTTCTGTAGTTTGATGGGTCATGATTTTCTCTCTGTTTTCCGGTTCTTCCTAATGCGTGATTTCAATTGGCCTCGCTTTGTATTAACCGCTCTGCATACGAGCCACCCACTCGGTCCCTATTCATCCGATGCAAAGCAAAAACATCTACAATCAATGCAACACTGCCATCACCCAAGATAGTTGCTGCCGAGATACCTGGGATTTTTTTGTAATTGGTTTCCAAATTTTTAACGACCACCTGATGCTGGCCTAATAATTGGTCGACCAATAATGCAAAACGTGTGTCTTCGGCCTGTAAGACGACTGCAATTGCATCGGTAGGCTCTTCTTCGTAGGCAGCGACAGCAAAGACATCACCCAGAGAAACCACGGGTAAATACTCGCCGCGCACATACAGGACGTGCTCTCCGCCTGTCATGCTGCGCAGCTGGGTAGGTTCGGGCTGCATAGATTCCATGACATGGCTGAGCGGCAAAATAAAGACCTCGTTGCCTACCTTGACGGACATCCCATCCAAAATTGCCAAAGTTAATGGCAACACTATCCTCGTGGTTGTGCCCTGCCCTTTGCTTGAGGTGACGTAAACATGGCCACCCATTCCCTGAATATTGCGCCGCACTACATCCATCCCTACCCCACGACCAGATATTTCTGTCACCTTTTCAGCGGTTGAAAAGCCAGGCGCAAACAATAATTGCCACAGCTCTTCGTCAGGGATGTTTTCATTGCTCACCAGCCCTTGTTGCATGGCTTTATTGAGGATTTTCTCGCGATTTAGACCCGCGCCATCGTCGATTACTTCGATGATGATATGACCACCCTGATGCTGTGCCGACAGAGTCAGTACGCCCTCAGCCTCTTTCCCGGCTGACAATCTTTGCTCGGGCATTTCCAAGCCGTGATCAATACTGTTACGCACCAAATGAGTGAGTGGATCAATGATGCGCTCTATCAAGCTTTTATCGAGCTCAGTGGCCTGACCCTTGGTCACCAAACGGATGTTTTTGCCCAGCCGCTGTGCATTTTCACGCACTACCCTGGGAAATCGGTTAAACACATAATCCATAGGAACCATACGAATAGCCATTACGGCCTCTTGGAGGTCTCGTGCATTGCGTTCAAGCTGTTCTATTCCATTGAGCAACCGATCGTGCACCACCGGGTCTAAATCTTCAGCGGTTTGAACCAACATAGCCTGCGTGATAACTAATTCACCGACTAAATTAATTATCTGATCCACACGTTTTACGCCAACACGTAACGTGCTGGACTCACTGTGTCGTACTGGATTGTTTTGGGCTTTTGTCTTGTCTGCTTTCGGGGTTTCAGCTGACTTTGGAGCCTGTTGCGAAGTGCTCGGCAACGGTGCGTACGCCGTCGTAATCTGTTCCTCGTTAACGACAAAGCAACTCACTGCAATGATGTCTTGAACTGCTGTCGTGGTATCTAACCAAAAAGTGATCGAATCTTTTTTAGTTTCTTCGTATAGCACCTCACCCATTATGGCCATCTCGGACCTGAGCGCTGCGGCATCTTGGGGGCGGATAGAATCTATATGTATTTTTAAGTACGCGCCTGTCTCGGCAGGGCCTGGATTTGCAGCAGTGCTATTGGCGGATTGTTGTTTTAAATTGATCAGGCTTTGCCTAAGACTCAGACCCACCTCGGGGTCTAACGACTCAGATTGTCGATATGCAGCCACCATATCTGAAAGCCCGTCTTTGGTCGTCAAGAGCACGTCAATCATGTCGGCTCGCAGCGGCAACTCGCCTTTGCGAATATCATCCAACACATTTTCTAATACATGAGTGGTGTCAGCCAGATCCTCAAATGTCCCAAAGGTAGCAGCACCACCCTTGATCGAATGAGCTGCCCTGAAAATAGCATTGAGATCATCCGCATCAGGGGCATCTATATCGAGCGCTAATAACAAGCCTTCCATCTCGGCTAAAAGCTCGTCTGCTTCGTCAAAGAAGGTATCGAAAAACTGGCTTAGATCTAAACCTGAACTCATCTGGCCCCCTAAAAACAGATTGTCATAGTTAATTGCGCTCTCGTTGAGCATCCATCTGCTCTTCTGCTTGACGACTCAACGCAACGATACTGATACGTCTATTAACGGCAGCTTGGGGATCTTCTTTAATCAAATCTACGGTGGAGGCCAGACCAGAGATTTGCTTTACCTTATTTTCTGCCAAGCCGCCTGCGACCAATTCGCGGCGTGCAGCATTGGCACGATCTGAAGAGAGCTCCCAATTACTGTATTCGCGTTCGCCGCGCGAGTATTGATGAGCATCGGTATGACCCGCAATGAGTAAACGGTTAGGCAACTCATTCAATGGCTGACTTAACGAGCGCAAAATCTCGCGCATATATGGCTGCACCTGCGCGCTGCCCATCGCAAACATGGGTCTATTCTGTTGATCCACAATCTGTATGCGCAAGCCCTCGTGTGTCATATCAATGAGCAGCTGCGGTTGAAACTCTTTCAATACAGGGTCAGATGCTATGAGCTGATCAAGCTTTTGGCGTAATTCCTGCAATCGCTCGCGATCGCGCTGATAGTCTTGCGGAATTACACTAGGCTGCCCACCCGGAATAACACTACGCGCATGATCCGTGTTTAAACCACCCCTAATCGCCTCGGTCAGTGGCATGCGGAAATACTCGGCGATGGTTTTTAATTCTTCCCGGGGAATTAGTGACAGCACCCACATCACTAAAAAGAAAGCCATCATGGCCGTCATAAAATCTGCATAAGCAATTTTCCAGCTGCTGGCTCGTCGCGGCAGTGAGTTGCGTCGCGATCGACGTACAATGATCAGTGGACGTTTTCTATTGCTCATGACAACTAACTCTGCGGTACATCTGTACGTGGACGTCCTTCTTGGCGGATCCGTTCCTCCATTTCGAAAAAGGTCGGCCGTTCAGAACTAAACAGCATTTTGCGACCAAACTCCAATGAGATTTGAGCTGGATAACCACTCATACTGGCTACCAAAGTAACTTTAATGCTTTCTAACATCGCGACGGCGCGGTCATTTTTTCTCTCGATAACATTAGCCAACGGCGCCACAAACCCATAAGCCAATAAAATACCCAAAAAAGTACCCACCATTGCCTTGGATATCAGATCGGCCAAAATAGCCGGCGGCTGATCTACCGAGGCTAAAGCCTTTATCACCCCTAAAACGGCTGCCACAATCCCAAATGCGGGGAGCGCGTCCGCAACGGTATACAATGCTGATGCAGGTACATTGCGCTCGAGTAAAAATGTCTCAATTTCTTGATCCATGATGGCTTCTACCTCATGCGGGCTAAGGTTGCCGCTGATGATGACGCGCATGTAGTCACTGATAAAACCGACCAGCAGCGGGTCCTTTAGCAAAGCCGGATAAGCTTGGAAAATAGGACTGTCATGTGGCTCTTCGATATCATTTTCAATTGTCATCAGTCCTTCACGACGTGCTTTATTCAAAAGCACATACAACAAACTCATCAACTCGAGCGCCATGGTCTTGTTGTAGGGACTAGGTTTGATTGCATCTCGTAAAGCACGCATCATCAGACGTGCCGAACGCCCATTACTGGCAGCCAAATAAGCACCCAAAGCAGCCCCAACAATTAAGGTAAACTCAAAGGGCTGATACAAGGCACCTAAATGCCCTCCCAAAGCCACAAAACTGCCGAAAACTGCGATAAAGACTATTAAATATCCAATAAAAATAAACACGAGCTGCCTTTAATCTACTTACGCTCTTTATATGATCGGCTGTTTTAATGACAATCTAATAAGCTATTAACCCCTTTTTTTGCTGCTTATTTAAAGCTTTCAAATGCGGAGATAGTTTTCGGTAGATTTAAAAAAATAAAGCCCAGCTAAAACCTTTGGACATTAAAAAAGGGCCGTTAAGGCCCCGAGTACTGCTATGTTGTCTGTGCTGTATCTTGTGACTGATTGCGCTTTTTCCTTTTCCTGATTGCGCGACTGGCACGAGTCTTGCCTGCTCGCGGTGGAGGTTTGCAAATACCGCATATAAACCCTTTGGTGAGATCATGCGCATGAGAAACGAATTCTGCTTGGCACGACTCACACTGAGTCATTTGCATCATATCGCTTTCAAAAAACCTGAGCAGTACCCAAGCACGCGTAAAGCTCAGCACGGGCTCATCACCTGCCCCCTCTAATCGCCCCGCAGAAGCTTGTTCTAGATACAGTTTATAGCTCTCAACCAGTGCATCACCTTTGTCCAAAGCTGTGCAACGATTCATATATTGATAAATACTATAAAAAATAGTGGCATGTATGTTAGGCAGCCATGTTGTAAACCAATCCACCGAAAAAGGCAGCATTCCTTTAGGTGGGGACTCTTTTCTGACCTCGCGGTATAAACGTGCTAGACGCTCGTAGCTCAACGAGGTCTCGGCTTGTAGTACTTGTAAGCGAGCACCTAACTGAATCATCCGAGTTGCCAAATGTATATCTTTGGCCTCTTGAGAGACACTGCGTGTGGCCATACTTAGGCCTCCGAAGGATCCGCAGTCAAGGTTGCCGTAGCACGCTGCGCCAACAAGATGGTAGAGTGTGCCTTCTGTAATACACCTCCCAACACATCCTTAGATAAAGTTTTAAGCAAATCGTAATCATTTAGGCGAAAATTACAGAGCAAAGAGCTAGAACCCGCTAATCTGACGATTTGCGCAGGTGACAATTCCATCAATGTCTCAGCTACATCTTCATTGATACCTAAACGATACATACCAACACTTTTATTTTCTTTTAGTAATCGTTGGGCCAAAATCAGATACGACAGATTAACCTCATGAATGTCATCTAATAACTGATTTTCTGAATTAGACATAAATGCTCCAAAATTACACCGGCTGAGGAATACCTCCTGCACAAGGGCTTAAAACACCTAGTTATACAGCAGCCAGTAGGCCAGAAACACAAGACCGCAATGAAAGGTTTATGTAACAAAAGTTTTAATATGTGAGTATATTAACAAAATAAACCCTGAGAAAAGACAATTTCAGCTCGCCCAATGACTAATATCAAAGGTCGCCAAGTTAGCACACAATAT
The DNA here is from genome assembly GCA_035302345.1 of Paenalcaligenes sp. Taxonomy (GTDB): domain Bacteria; phylum Pseudomonadota; class Gammaproteobacteria; order Burkholderiales; family Burkholderiaceae_B; genus Paenalcaligenes. Next base: position 13,301 of record DATGSS010000011.1, on the reverse strand, counting down.
TTTGTTTGTTAGAAAAGCCTTGAAAATGGCCATAACATTGCTCCTCCTATGGTATGGATAACATCAAGCTTCGGTGTTTATTTTTAAATATCAATTATCTCAAGCCTAATAAGCCTACCGATCGCCTCACAATCGGTTTCATAAATTAACTTCTCTTGCAAGAAAGGAAGCTTACCACAGAAGCGGTTGAGATATAAAGTGACACAAATTTCTATTGGCAGCGGAAATGAATAGCTTATTATTGTTTGCTTGGCAATTCCAGCTACCTAAGCAAGATGCCTAGGATAAATATGTCACAAAAATGTCATCCCTCTGAAGCTAAGCCAAGGGCTTATGTTATGTGGATAAATTAATGGATGAGACCCACACCGCGGTATTGCTCGGACTTTTCTAAAAAGCTTTCTAGTTGAGGGGTTCTGATCCCTTCGTCGAGCATAATTTCGGCTACTTTGGGGGCTACTTGGGCCGCGCTCTGCGCATCTAAAAATAACCATCGACTGCGACGTGCCAGTATGTCTTCGACAGTACGCGCATATTCAAAGCGAACGGCAAAACGCACCATGGCCTCGGTAAAGCCAGGCAAGATTTCATTATCGTGACCTGCCATCGAACGGACCCAGTCGGCCTCGGTGCCGTACTGACTGAGATCTGCAGGTTGGGTTAGAAATCGAGGCGCTAAATCAACGCTAGCGCCAACTAAAGGAGTGCGCACCGTCTTTGAACGCGGCAAGCCTGCTGGCAACAAGCGATGTTGCTGACAATGCGTCAAAACATCTTCGGCCATGGTTCTATAAGTTGTCCACTTGCCGCCAGTCACAGTTACCAACCCCTCGTTATCTACTTTGATAACATGTTCACGGCTGAGTTGTTTTGTGTCCGCAACAGCACTTTGCTGGGGTTGTACTAAAGGCCGCAACCCCACCCATACGCTACGAATATCATCATAACTAGGCGCCCGTGCTAGATACCTACTGGCCTCATTTAAAATGAGATCGACCTCATGCTTAAAAGCTCGTGGCTCGAGTGGTGTGTCACTGCGTTTGGTATCTGTAGTACCCAAAATAACCTTGCCCAACCAGGGTACAGCAAACAGTACCCGATCATCCTGTGTTTTAGGCACCAACATAGCCTGGTCAGCCCCTAAAAAATCATGATCAACAACGACATGCACCCCCTGACTTGGGCGCGTTAATGGCTGAAAGGCAGTATCATTTTGCACGCTGGGTAGCATTTTGCGCATATTGTCTGCCCACACCCCTGTCGCGTTAATCACGCAGCGCGCGCGTAGTTGATAGCTTTGCTGGGTTTCGGCATCTGTGCAACGCACCCCGACAACTCGATTATCTTGGACAATAAATGAACTTACCGGGCAATGATTTATTAACAAAGCTGAATGGGCCGATGCGGTACGCGCCAGTGCCAGAGCAAAGCGGGCGTCATCGAACTGCGCATCCCAATACATCACCCCACCTTTGAGTCGGTTCGCATTTAAATTCGGCAGTGCAATTTGTGTTCGCGATGGGCTTAGAAACTGCGTCCTGCCCAAGCTTTTGGAGCCCGTTAATAAATCATATGCTTTGAGCCCTGTCCCATAAAAAGGGAGCTCCCAGCATTTATAGGCCGGCATCACGAATGGCAGAGCATGCGCTAAATGCGGTGCAATGCCTAGCAATGTAGAACGCTCGTGAAGCGCCTCGCGGACTAAAGAAATGTTGCCTTGGGCCAGATAACGGACACCCCCATGGAAAAGCTTGGTGGCCCGAGAGGATGTACCTTGGGCAAAATCCTGAGCCTCGAGTAAAACTACCGAGCACCCGCGTAAAGCTGCGTCCAAGGCAATACCCAATCCTGTCGCGCCCCCACCTATAATAACCACATCGACTTGTTCAAAACGTTCTAAGGCGGCAAAGAGCTGTTTACGATCGGTGTGGTGAGGAATATAGCGTGGCATGAGACAATTATGTGTAAAGGAGCATTCCCAGCAAGCATCAGCTGGGCCAAGAATACGGATTATATAAGGTGGCGCATTGGTTTAAAACCGCCGTCCAACAGTTTCGGGCAAATGGTTTACACTGTGCTTGTTTAATACCACAAAAACGGTCACTCCATGCAATATCTACTCGCGCTTGATCAAGGGACAACGAGCAGTCGCACCCTCTTGTTTGACCTAGAGGGCAATGTAATTGCTCTAGCCCAAGAGGAATTTGAACAGCATTATCCACAATCTGGCTGGGTTGAGCACAACCCCCTGGATATCTGGCAGTCACAGCTCAACACCATGAAAAAAGTTTTTAGTGAGCACGGTGACAAAATCACAGCCATCGCAGGTATTGGCATCACCAATCAACGTGAAACTACGGTGCTCTGGAATCGCGAGACAGGTGCGCCAGTGCACCCCGCTATTGTTTGGCAGGATCGACGTTCGGAAGAGCTCTGTGCAGCACTCAGGGCAGCCGGCCTCGAGGAACCCATCCATCATAAAACCGGGTTGCGTTTAGACCCCTACTTTTCGGCGACTAAACTACAGTGGATATTTCAGCAGCACCCTAAACTTTTACGCGAGGCCCGAGCAGGGAAATTGGCATTTGGCACGGTTGATAGTTGGCTAATATGGAATCTCACCCAAGGTGCAGTACATGCAACCGATACAACTAATGCGTGTAGGACATTGCTATTTAATGTCCATACCGGCCAGTGGGACGATGAACTGCTGGCTATTTTCAATATCCCCAAAGAAATCCTGCCCACTGTAAATCCATCAGTTGCTTATTTTGGCCATACCAGTACCAAGGTGACATCACATACCCTACCCATTACAGGGGTTGCTGGCGACCAACAAAGCGCTCTTTTTGGCCAAGGCTGTTTTAAACCCGGGATGGCTAAAAACACTTATGGCACAGGCTGCTTTATGTTGATGCACACTGGCAGTACACTGCAACCTTCACATAACGGTTTGTTGAGCACATGCGCTGCGCATTTACCAAACGAACATCAATACGCGCTTGAGGGCAGTGTTTTTGTCGCCGGTGCAGTAGTGCAGTGGCTGCGCGATGGATTGGGTATCATCCGTGACAGCAGTGAAATCGAAGCTTTGGCTTTACAGGTACCTGATAGCGGTGGCGTCGTTGTTGTCCCATCGTTTACAGGTTTAGGCGCCCCCTACTGGAAGGCTGATGCGCGCGGCGCCATCACGGGCCTTAGCCGCGGTACCACAGCGGCTCACATTGCTCGGGCTGCTCTTGAGAGTATCGCCTATCAAAGTACTGCTGTCCTCCAGGCCATGAGTCGTGACGCGACACGAAATGCCGGTCAACCTTTACAAGAGCTACGGGTCGATGGTGGTGCCAGCGCTAATGATTTATTGATGCAATTCCAAGCCGATCTACTGGGTATCCCGGTAATTCGCCCTAAATTAATAGAAACGACGGCCCTGGGCGCTGCTTATTTAGCAGGATTAGGCTGTGAACTGTATAAAAGCATTGATGAGCTCAGCGATCTCTGGCAGGTGGGCAAACGTTTCGAACCAAAAATGCCCCATGCACAAGCCCAAGCACACATGCAGCGATGGGAACGCGCCGTCAGACAAGCCACCACCCCCTAAGTATTCGGAGCCTCTACCATGTTCAGAGTGATTGGCCTGGCCATAGTTATCTTTGTTGCCCTTTTATTCGCCCTAAGTATGGGTGAGGATGTTGGCCGTTTTGTGACTCATCATATGGGTCATTTATTTGATGTGATATGGGCCTTTTTGCGCTTAATTGGCAACCAAATACAGCAGTTTTTTGCTCAGCTGTGGGGCTTTCTGCAGGGCAACCGCCTCAAGGTGCTAATCGCGTTGGCACTCACAGGGCCTATTACTTATTGGCTAGTGCGCCAGCGCACACAAGGCAATCAAAAAGATAACGGCCCTAACAAAAAGACAGCGATTGCATTGGCAGTTCTGTTAGGGTGGCTGGGCGCGCACCGTTTTTATCTGAGCCAGATTGGGTGGGGAACACTATTTTTAGTTTGCTGTTATGTGTTCCCCCCATTAGCTCTTTTTTTAGGGTGGATTGATGCCTTGCGTTACGCACTCATGGATCAAGAGGAATTCACACACCTGTATATCCATCAGCAAGCATTACAAAACAACTCAATACCCCCTAAAAAATAAGAAACGGACTAGGATGAATCCTCTGAATCCTTGTCACTGGAACCCTTTTCTTTGCTGACCTGATTGCTGCCTACTGGCTCAGCACGACCCTCGGAGTGCGCCTTTTTGAGCTCATCAGTCGCAACCTTGTCCCTTTTCTTGGGCTCTTGCGCTGCAGGCGGCAATTCGTCAGCAGTGATGTCGGCTCCGTCAGTATCCGCCACAGCAGCCTCGGCCTGCGTATCCAAGCCGGCTGGGCTTTCACTTTCCTCTTGAGCGAGTTTTTCAGCCCGTTTATCGAGCAGCTGCTGCACGAAATCTAATGCATCAGGTACGGCAGCAATAAAATGGTCATTACCTAGCTTGCGCACAAGACCCATGCGACTAAGCATACTTTTCACTGAAGCGTTGACCTCGGTGAGTACAACGATTGTGCCTTGCTCGAGTAACTCTGCCAGTACTTTTTCTAAGGCTTGCAGCGCTGTACCATCAATGAAAGGCACGTAACGCATCCGCACCACCACGGCCTCGCGGTCGCGAGCAGTCTCGGAAAGGGCTTGCTCAAATGATTCCACTGCGGCAAAGAAAATGGGACCCTCGACAACAAACACAGCGGTGTGTTTGGGTAGCTTTAGCCCCGACGTATGTGCAAATTCACGCTTGAGCGTTTTTTCATTTTGGACGCGCACCTTGATGCTATCAGCCATTTTCTTGAGGAAAAGCAACATAGCCACAATCACACCAATGTTTACGGCCAGCACTAAATCAGTAAATACCGTCAAGAAAAATGTGACCAGCAAAATAAACACATCGGATTTAGGGGCACGACGCAATGTGTGAATAACCACACGTGGCTGACTCATATTCCAGGAAACTATAAACAGTATCGCTGCCAATGTCGCCAAAGGGATATTTTTAGCTAATGGTGCAAACACCAACAAAACCAAAATTAAAACAATGGCATGAACAATGCCTGCAATAGGACTATTGCCCCCATTGCGGATATTGGTAGCAGTACGTGCAATGGCCCCTGTCGCAGCAAACCCAGCAAACATGGGTGCTACGATATTAGCCAGCCCCTGTCCAAAAAGCTCTTGGTTAGAGTTGTGCCGGGTACCAGTCATATTGTCGGCAACTACCGCTGACAGCAAAGACTCAATCGCGCCCAACATTGCAATGGTAAATGCTGGACCAATCAGGCTAAGCATCGTATCAGGGCTAAGGTCAGGCATGGAAAAACCGGGTAATCCTCGCGGAATTTCGCCAAAAGTACTACCGATAGTGGCTACAGTGGGAAAATGAAAAATAGATTGCGCAGCCGTCAAAACAATCAACGCAACTAGGGGCCCAGGCACCCTAGACATACGTGGTATACGTGGCGCATAAATCACGATCAATAAGGAGGCCATGGCCAAGAAAGTGGTCATGAAATCCAGCTGCGGCAGGTGTTTAAATAAAAAGAGCAGCTTTTCGTGAAACTGGCGCCCCTCAACAGTGGGCAAACCAAAAAAGTCCTTCCATTGTCCCACCCAAATAATGACCCCAATCCCGGCGGTAAAGCCAATGATCACCGGTGCGGGAATAAAACGAATCACACCACCCAGCCGAGCTAAGCCCATGACCAGCAGCATCACACCAGCCATCAACGTAGCTGTTTGCAAACCACTGACACCATGATCAGCCACTACGCCGGCCAAAATAACAATGAAAGCCCCTGTCGGCCCAGCAATTTGTACGCGGGTCCCGCCAAAAATACTGACAGCCAGACCAGCAATAATCGCCGTATATATCCCTTGTTCGGGCTTTACCCCAGAAGCAATGGCAAAAGCCATGCCCAAAGGCAAGGCCACTACACCGACAATAATCCCCGCAACAATGTTCGGGATCCAGGCATTACGCGCGAACAAGCCCGCGCGCTTGGCTTCCAATAAAGCGATCATCCTTTTGAGCTGCTTAAAATGTAGGTGAATGAGGAAACGAAAAAATACCGTACTATATTATAAGTATTAAAATTTCATTTTTTGTATGTTAAAAATTCTAAATAAACAGGTGACATGCAGCTTTTTAATATTGGTGTTTAAAACACACCACATTATTTATGATGCAACAAACGCAGGCTGTTGGCCACAACCAGTAAACTAGCCCCTACGTCTGCGAAAACAGCCATCCACATGGCAGCATCACCAAATATGGCCCAAATCAAAAAAACAGCCTTAATGGCCAAAGCGGCACTGATGTTTTGCACAAGTACCGCATGCAAACGCCGTGACAAACGAAATACCCAATGGATTTGGTCCAGTTCATCATTCATAATTGCTATGTCGGCGGTCTCAATCGCCATATCTGAACCTAAACTGCCCATCGCAAAGCCAATGTCTGCCTCGGCCAACGCGGGTGCATCGTTAATGCCATCGCCGACCATTCCGACAGTGTGGCGAGCGCGCTCTTGTTTGACGAGTGTTAGCTTGTCCTCGGGGAGTAAGCCACCATATATTCGCTGAATCCCTAGCTGTTTGCCCACATGCGCCACAGCAGCAGGGGCATCGCCTGATAGCACCGCCAACTCGATCCGTTCAGCTGCCAAATCACGTATGCTGTCTGCCACGCGTGCTTTTATACTGTCTTGAAGTAAAAACACGGCCAATAACTGATCGTCAGCACTCAAAAAGACAAAAGAAGCCCCCTCGCGGAGCCCTTTTTCATATGCCTCTCGGAGTGCAGGCGGTATCCATTGTAACTCATTGTCTATTTGTTGCTCGATACCGAGCACCCAAAACAGCTGTCCGAGCTTGTAATGAACCCCATCAACGACTGATTGCACCCCGCGCCCGGGTAAAGCTTCAAAATGATCACTTTGCTCTTGCAAAGGCTGAAACCCCAATTTATTGGGTGTTAACCCCTGACACACCGCCGTAGAGGCAGGGTGATCAGAGCGTGCCGCTAAATAATGTGCGATGGATAAAACATCTGTTGATTGCAAGGTATCCACCACTGCATATTCAGACAAAGTGGGCCGACCCGTAGTTAAAGTCCCTGTTTTATCTAATGCTAAAAAACGCATGTGACGCAAACGCTCTATATAGGCACCACCCTTAATCAGCACCCCATGACGAGCAGCGACAGCCAATGCACTAACTACCGCTACGGGGGTAGAAATAACCAAGGCACAAGGACAAGCAATAACCAGCAAAACCAGAGCCTTATAAATCGCATCAAACCACCCCATCCAGCCAAACAAGGGAGGCACAATAGCAATTCCTACCGCCAGTAACACCACAATAGGTGTATAGATTCGTGAAAAGCGATCCACAAAGCGTTCTAAGGCAGCACGCCCTTTTTGAGCATTTTGCACTGCTTGGGCAATGCGGGCCAATGTACTGTCCTGGGCGCTGCCTTGGGTGCGCACCTGTAACTCACCCATGCCATTGATGGTGCCCGCGAAAACCGTATCACCACTGGCTTTGGCAACTGCCACACTCTCGCCAGTAATAGGCGCCTGATTAACATCAGACTGCCCGGTTTCAATCATACCGTCCAAACCAATGCGCTCACCGGGGCGCACTCGTATTAAACTGCCTGCCGGAACCTCTTGGGTGAGCACATTTTGCCACTGCTCAGTAGGCACATCCCACACGTCCACGTGATCAGGAGCAATCGATAACAACTGTTCGACTGCATTCCTAGCACGCAGTAAAGAGCGCGCTTCGATCCATTCTGCCAAGGCGAACAAAGACATGACCATCGCTGCCTCTGGCCATTCCCCAATCAACAAAGCCCCTGTTACCGCAATACTCATTAACGCATTGATATTTAGATTACGGTTTTTAAGAGCAATCCAGCCTTTTTTATACACCTGCAGACCGGACAAGAAAATAGCCACCAGAGAAAGCACAAACCATACCGTATGCGAGCCTGACCACCAACTGCCTAACTCTGCAATCAGAGCAAAAACCACCGCAGCGGCAATGCGATAAAGCTGTTTTTTATGCCTATTTTCTGTGTCAACCCCTCGCGTAGGACCATGCACGTGCCCGTGATCATGCCCATGCTCATGCTCATGAGGCACATGATGCCTGGCCTGATGTGCTGATACAGGATTAAAACCCAACTCCCGCAAAGCCGACTCTATTTCTGCACCTAAATCTACCCTATGAATTACAGTTAATTTGCGCTGCATCAACTGGAAATCCAGCTGTTCAATACCGTCAAACTGCCCCAATCGTTTGCGAATCAGCCCCTCTTCCGTGGGGCAATCCATTTCTTCGATATACCATTGGCTGTGCTCTTTGTTGGCCTGGATTTCATTAGTCGCTGGATCAGCGCTGGTCTTTGGATCAGAGCTTGTCGTTGGGTCAACAGTGGCCACAGAGCCGATAGAATCACTGCGGTGCGGATCAAAAGAGGCATTCATAAATAAAGTCCACTATCTAATGAATATGTTTTTTGTGACTAATAGCTATAGTGAACACCCTATAGTGGCTACAGGGTCAAGGACTACGTATAAAGTCGAATACAAAACAGCCCCTACAAAAGACTTATTAAGATAAAATAAAAACAGAGGACATAAAAAAATGGCCTCATAATGAGGCCAGCAGTGGGCGCATGAAATACAACTCATGCCAAAGAAACGTACTGACATGTCCTGTCAGCATCAAACATAGGCTAGGTAATGAAAATAGGCGTACTGTCGGAAAAAACTGGAATTCCTGTAGAAACCATCCGCTATTACGAGCGCGTACAGTTATTACCCGCCCCTTCGCGCAGCGAGAGCAATTACCGCATTTATACAGCACTACACGTTGAGCGTTTGCGTTTTATCCGTAATTGTCGCAGTTTGGATATGACTCATGATGAAATACGTAGTTTATTGTTTTATTTAGATGCGCCAGGCGGTAATTGCGAACCTGTTACAGCCGTCATCAACGCGCATTTGGGCCATGTAGATGTACGACTAAAAGAGTTAGCTCATCTGCGCCAACAGCTAAAAGAGCTGCAACATGTCTGCGTGCACGATGGTGATACCTCGGGATGCGGTATTTTAATGAGCCTTTTAAAAATGCAGCCCTCGGAAAAAAACCAAGGGGATACTCATTTAAATTAATTATTATTTGAATTTTGGCACACGCCCATTAATACCGACGGTATTTACTTGGCAGTTTGTGCTTTCGCATCTTTGCAGAAAATATCATGCATTGTTCGCATAATACGCAGTACATCGGGACTGCCAATGCGATAATACACATATTTACCGTCGCGCCGAGTGGCTACCAAACCATCTTTGCGTAATACAGTTAACTGCTGCGATAAAGTGGGCTGCTGTATGCCGCCCTCTTTACCAATTTCCGTCACATTTTTCTCGCCGCCTACGAGCAAACATAAAATCATCAGCCGATCAGGGTTGGCTAATCGGCTAAGCAAGGTCGAGGCCTCTTGTGCAACCTCTTTTAACCCTTGCACTTGTAAAAATTCAGCGCTGTCAATCATTGTCATGGTAGTCATAGCCCTGGATTCATTATATAAAACAATATATCATCAGTATTTGTGTAATCATTCAAAGGTGTGCCCACATGGATAAAATTCAAGTCATTCCTTTCCTAGATTCTTATACTTCAACATATTCTTATATCGTGCATTCACCCACAGAGGCTGAATGCGCGGTGATTGATTCAGTACTAGATTACGAGCCAAATGCGGCTCGTATTAGCACAACCTCAGCAGAAAAAATTGTTGATTACATAAAAAAACACAATCTAAAACTGCAATGGATATTAGAAACACATGCGCACGCTGACCATTTATCAGCATCCGCATGGTTAAAAGAGCAACTAGGAGGACAAACCGCCATAGGCGCACCTATCACTACTGTGCAGTCCACCTTTAAAAAAATTTACAACCTCGGAAATGAGGTGCAAATAGATGGTCGGCCCTTTGACCGCTTGTTAAATGCAGGCGAGCGGTTTTTCATTGGTACTATCCCGGTCGATGTATTGCACGTGCCTGGCCACACCCCCGCAGATATGGCGTATCACGTCCACGGCGCAGGTGTTTTTGTAGGTGACACCTTGTTTCAGCCAGATGTCGGTACTGCACGCTGTGATTTCCCTGGCGGTGATGCCAAAACCTTGTATCAATCTATCCAAAAGATTTACCAATTCCCCGATGACACTGTTCTATATATGTGTCACGATTATCCTCCACAACATCGTAAGCCTAGCCCAAAAAGTACAGTTGGTGCACAAAAGTGGCATAATATTCACGTACGTGAAGGAATTAGTCAGGAAGAATTTGTGTCTGTGCGCGAAAAACGTGATGCGACCTTGGCAATGCCACGATTATTACTGCCATCGTTACAAGTCAATATCCGTGCAGGTGAACTACCTGAGCCCGAAAATAATCAGACACGTTACCTGAAAATACCTTTGAACATGCTATAAAAAGTCCACTTTGAATGCGTTTACCGCCGAACACCCTGAATGACTATTTATTTGCCGTGCAAGTAATCACGATCCAAAAAAGTCGTGACCCAGGTTGGTTTATACATCACCAAACCGGCAATACACATGCCATTTAGTACCCCCTCGGGAAATAACATCAAGAGCACTATAGCAAAATAATCATTAACCACTACATGCCATGGGAAAGCCCCTACTAGCTTGTAGTAGACAGAAAAACTAAACATCTGCGCAGCTATAGTCAGGGCTGCATTAAAAAAACCAGCTATAAATATATACACAAAAAGGTGACGACTAAGGTAACTATATGTAAGCAGAAAGACCAAATATGTAAAGCAAATCGGCACGAGCATTCCAAGGAAAAGATTTACCCCAAAGTCCTGCCATGGATACACACCAAATAGCGTCAACAGCAATAAAGCTATCGGCGCCACTACGATACTAAGTCGCCAACCTAGCATCAAAGTCACTGCGGTCAAGCCCAAAAAATGGACGTCCAAACCGGGCTGTATACCGGTTTTCAAGATCCACAGGAATACCAGCATTAAAATACATGCAATCACCTGCTGGCGTACCTCGGGACGCTTGAATAACGAGCGAAAATCTAGATTGGTCACCGCCAACCGATAAATCGCTGCACAAGCCGCTATAAAAACTGTTTGTAAAACCAACGCCATATTAAACTATCGTGCCCCCGCGAGGTTACTGCTACAAACGCTAACAAGTCTGATAGCTACCAACCTATAATCCTAGCACCAGAAAAAGTAGTTTGAAACTAAAACATTATTTTTGTGTTGGGTTTTGCTTAGTGCCTTCATCTACACTAAACAGCATTTAAACAACAATTTTACGATTTCCCAGATCATAACCTTGATATAATTGTTCCTAATTGCTAGACTTTCTTTTTTAAGAAAACGGCCATCGCAAATGAGTGCGTTAGCCCCACTCGCATATCGGTGGTTTTGCTAGGACGCCCCAGGGTGGCACTTGCAATCTTAGAAAAAACAGCTTATAATTTACTTTTTATTCCCCGATAGCTCAGTCGGTAGAGCGACGGACTGTTAATCCGCAGGTCGCAGGTTCGAGCCCTGCTCGGGGAGCCAAAATTCTAAAAAGCCCTATCTATTTAGATAGGGCTTTTTTATATTTATTGCTTATTCATTATCTCTGTTGTCTGCACATATACATAACTGACTTTAAAACTACCCGCCCAACAGCCTTATCTTGCTTTATCTCTATAGGATCAGTTAAATAAAAATAAAAAAACCCACCGTCCATAAACGGTGGGCACAAGTTTAGTTTTTGTTTTATTACTGTGCATCCTTGGCGTGCTCGGCCAAGAAATCAAGTACTAGTTTTTGCTGATCAGCATCTAAACCAGCGCGTGGGAACATACTTTCTGTAATCCCCTGCCACTGTCTAAAGGTATGATCCGATGGTTCACGCGCGACGTGACACAATGTACAACGCTCGTAAAACAAACGCTCACCAGGGGTCATATCCTGCACTGCTACTTCACGCGCCTTGGCCGCACGTCCCACCAGCCCCATAGCGGCAATATCAATTTCAGTATCTACCGCATCCCGATCGAGTATCTGTGGTGGCTCGTAAGCACGGTTTGGGCCCTCGGCATCTGTGCATTTACGCACCCGCGCCAGACAAGTATTGGCACTGTTAGCTTGGCTCAGGTGTGAGCTAGGAATACTGGTGGTCAAAATATTCACCGCACCGCTGTTACAACGGCCTTTACTATCTTTAGACAACCAGGCCCCTTCAAATATGCTGATCACGCCAGGCATGATTTTGTCAGAGACACGAGCCCCGCCAATCAAAGCACCACGCTCGTTATAGACCTCTACTAAATCACCATCCTGGATGCCGCGTTCTTCGGCGTCCTCTTTACTGATTAAGACAAATTCGCGATCCTGAACGTTGAGTATGTCGCGAATATTTGCGTTGGCCATCTGCGAGTGCAAACGCATATAAGGGTGCGGACTCACCACATGTAGCTGCCCTTCTTCGGCATTGCCCAAATACTCTGCAGGCTCGAGAAACTTGGGGATGGCAGGAAAGCCCTCAGGCTGAAAGCGCGCAAAGGCATCACAATAGATTTCTATCTTTCCTGACTCGGTGTGCAAAGGATTAGCCTCGGGATCTTTGTAAAAATCCCCATGACGAACCCATTGACGTGCCTCGTCTGGAACCGCCATATGGGCAACCCCTTGTTCCCAGAACTCTTCGAAAGACAAATCGGCATCCGACATCTCATAGGCATCTTGGACGTGTTGCAGTAGTGTCTTGCCCTCGGTAAAGCCAAACTCTACGCCGAGTTTGTTTGCTAATCGGCGGAAAATCTCGAAATCGCTCAGGCTCTCGCCATAGGGCTCAATGACCTGCCGCATGGCGTAAACCTTGTCCATGCTATACGTCCCGCCCGAAGAAATATCGTCACGCTCTAACGGCGAGCTGGCAGGCAATACAATATCCGCATAACGTGCCGAGGCACACCACCATGGATCTTGAACTACGACCGTGTGTACTTTTTCCATGGCCTTGAGCAATTCATTCGTGTTTTGTTGGTGGTGAACAAAATTATTGCCCGCAGCATAAATCATATGCACATCGGGATAAACCATGGTAGAACCATCGCGGGTGTATTCTTTGCCAGGATTGAGCAACATTTCTGAAATACGCGATGCAGGACAGCGCGTAGTCAC
>DATGSS010000010.1:0-31468 GCA_035302345.1 Paenalcaligenes sp. | reverse complement strand
GGTGTTGTCCTGTACAAAATGGTTGCGTCCCACTTCGTAGAAAAGGGGGATGTTGCTGGGTCTGGGTACACCGAGTTCAGCCAATTCTTGTATATGCGCTTCATTGGCTGCTTTATCGCGGCCAGCCCAGCCAGCAATCAGCCCATGGCTAAGAGTGATCTCGATTCGCTGGGCAGTGTTTTTTGCGTCATACAAGTCAAAATAAAGTCTCATGGATTTGTTACCTAATCAAAAAATGTGGGTAGCCAAACGGCCAAACCGGGAAACAGCATCAGCATAACTATCATGGCTAATAACATCAGCACAAAAGGCAAGCTGCCCAGCATGACAGCATTCATGCTGCCACTTTTGCGCAGGCTTTGTATAACAAACAGGTTGAGGCCAACAGGCGGGGTGATCAGCGCTGCCTCAATAAGAATAATGATGACAATGCCTAACCAGATAGGGTCAAACCCTAGCGCAATCATGACGGGTGCAATGATGGGAATAGTTGTGACCATCATGGATAGGGTTTCCATAAAGCAGCCTAAAATCAAGTAAAACGCAACCAGTACCAAAAGCATGGTGGTGGGTGAGTAGCCCAAATTAGTGATGCTACTGGTCAGTGCAGTAGTCAGGCCAATTGCGGACATAATGAAATTTAAGAAGGCTGCACCTATGATGATCAACATGATCATGGCACTGGTTTTCATGGTGCCCTCGAAAACCTCACGCAACATGGCAAAGGTTAGGCGTTTGGTAAATGCGGCCAAGATAAGGGCGCCAACAACGCCCAGCGCGGCTGCCTCGGTGGGGGTTGCCAGTCCTGCATAGATAGATCCCACAACCATCAGAAATATCGCTAATGGGGGCAACAGATGTATCAAGGCCGTAAAGCGCTCGGGCCAATCGCTGCGTTGGCGTTTCCCGCCCCAGGCTGGTTTGACGATGCAGGCCAGGGCGATCATGAGCATAAAAAGCACGGCAATGCCAATACCCGGTAAAATGCCTGCGAGGTACAGGCGGGGGACTGAGGTGTCTGTGAGTACACCATAAATAATTAGATTGATGGAGGGTGGGATTAAAATACCCAATGTGCCCCCTGCAGCCAAACTCCCTAGGAAAAGGGGCTCGTTATATTTTTGTCGTTTGATTTGAGGCAGGGCGACAGTGCCTACAGTGGCTGCTGTGGCGACACTGGATCCTGAGGTGGCAGCAAAAAGAGCGCTGGCACCAATATTTGCATGCATGAGGCCACCGGGTAGCCAGGATAGCCACAGACTCATTGCGTTGTACATGCGGTCAGCAATTCCCGAGCGTAATAGTATCTCGCCAAGCATAATAAATAAGGGAATAGCAACTAATAAAAATTCATTACTGGTACCCCAGCTAACCTCACCAATTGCTTTGGTGAGCGGTAGGAATGAATATAAGGGTTCAAGTATTAATCCCAAAACCCCCAGCGCGGCGCCAACCGGAATGCTGATTCCTATCAGGACCAGCAATAAAACTAAGCTAACAGTAATCATCACGCCCCCTCGACCATTTTGCGACCCTCTTCAGCCTCTTCGGCGGCTTCTTCTTGGGTGCTGCGTATGCGGGCTATTTTGGATATTGTGACCAGATCGCCCGTGATCAGGGCCCATGTGGAACGTAAAAGCATCAATGCCAAAACAATACAAAACCAAATTAGTCCGATGAGCCAGATCAACTGAGGTATCCAAAGAGGGGTACCCAGCGTCGTGTTAGCAGTTGAGCCCCGTGTCCATGATGTGTGAGCAACATCTACTGCATATCGGGTGATATAGGCAATAAATACTGCCAAACCTACAAGCGCCACCCAATCCAAAATGGCACAGACGCGGGTAGGTAGGGTTTGGTATAACGCATCAATACGTATATTGGCGCGCTCCAGGGTAGCAAATGACAACGCCCAGCTGATGCTAATAGCAAAGGCATAGCCCGAGAGCTCATCCGAGCCGCCCAGTGAAAACCCCGCGAGCTTGCGAAAGAGCACATTAATAGTGATGTATAAAGCACTGATTAGCGTGAGCGCGCCCGCAGCCCAGATAGCAAACCGCGATAGGCAGTGCGCATAATCAAGGGCCTTATCCAAAAAGTTATGTTTGGCAGTTGTGGTCATAGAGTGCGTATAAAAAAGCCAACGGCAAGGCGCACCTTGCGCGTTGGCAGTGTTAAATAAACTATTCTTTGACTGCGGTCATGTTTAAAATCTCTCCAATCGTGCTATTAAAGTCTTCAACACACTGGTCAGAACAGCGCGCAGCCCATTTAGGCAGCACAATTTCCTCTGTCAGTTTCAGTAGCTTTTCGGTGTCTTCTTCGGTGGGCTCAACGAGTTTCATTTTGCCTTTGACCTCTTCGTCACACTCATCGCCACCCGTGTTACAAGCGTAGCCTTCGAAGGTTTCTGCAGCTGCATCTTGCCAAATGCGTTCATACATCAAAGGCAGGTTGGTCTCCAGGAACTCTTGAACTTGTGGGTCGAGGTCGTTCCAGTAGTCCATATTGACCGCGTGGATCTGCTGGTTCCAGTTAATGGGCAGGGCATAGAGGTGGGTGCTAACCTCGTACCATTTGGCCGAATAACCTGACATGGAGCCAGTAATTGCACAGTCTACAATTCGGTTTTGCAGGGCAGGGACAACCTCGGGGAATGGGATGGTGACGCTGCTGCCGCCTAGGGCCTCTACAAATTCAGCCTGGTTACGGCTGCTGGTGCGTACCTTTTTGCCTTTGATGTCATCCAGGACGTTAACTTCGGCATTACAGAAAAGCACTTGGGCCGGGTAGGTAGAAAAGCCCAGCACCTTGATGTTGTTATCTTTGTAAAAGTCCTCGTAAACCGGCTGGAAAGCATCGGTAATCTCTTTTGCTATTTCGATGGTAGGCGCTAACCCAGCTAAATCAATGGCCTCGTTAATGGGGTTGTCACTGGCAAAATAGGACATTGTGGCAGAACCAAAAGGGATGACCCCTTGGCCGATGAGACGTAGAACTTCGGGGCCTTTGAGCCCCATGTCGTTAAAGCCCTGTATTTCGACGGTGACCTGGCCATCTGTGAGCTCAGGCACAGATTCGGCCCAAAAGGGGCGCTCGACATTGCGATAAGCAGTGAGGTTGCTCAGCCCGCCAACAACGGTGATATTGGTTTCAGGCAATTCGCCCTCTGGGGCTTGGTATTCTTGTGCGTTCGCTGTGGCAGCCAAGCCTATCCCTGTGGCCAGTAAAAGAGAATAACTGAGGCGTTTAAAAGTAAAGCATCTCATAAAAAAGAACTCCTGTTTGGTGTAGTAGTGTGTGCTTATAGTGATTTAATTGTTAAATGATTATCCAGCGGTATCTGAGCACCTATTTAGTTAAAGTGTTGCAAGTTGAGTGTTTAAAAGATCGGTAATCAACATGTGTCCTGGCGCATGTGTGATGCTGAATTCAGGCTGAACTGTTTCGATTACAGCTTGTGGTGTGACGCCACAAGCCCAGAATACGGGAAGCTCATTGGGGTGGATGGTGACCGCATCCCCATAATCAGGCTGGTTGATGTTTTTAATGCCGATTAAGCTTGGGTCGCCGATATGTACCGGGGCACCATGAACGGCGGGAAAGCGAGAAGTAACCTGAATTGCTCGAATGGCGTCTGCTGCAACAAAGGGCCTCATGGAAACTACCAGAGGGCCACTAAGGTTGGTCGTGGCTTGAGTAGGTATATTGGTTTTATACATGGGGACATTGACGCCCTGTTCGAGCTGGCGCAACGACAACCCATGGGCCAATAAAGCGTGTTCAAAAGAAAAAGAACATCCAATCAGGAAGGACACCAAATCCTCACGCCAAAATTCTGTGACATCGTTGACTTCGGCATGAAGCTGGCCGTGCTGCCAAACCCGATAGCGTGGAACATCAGTACGGATGTCCAGGCCCTGCCCAACAGCATCTAATATAGTTTGGCCAGGCTCGCTGACGTAAATCAGTGGGCAGGGTTTGGGATTGCGTTGACAAAAGAGTAAAAACTCACTGGCTAGCGCTTTGGGCAGGATCATTAGATTGGCCTGCACATAGTCTGGGGCTAGCCCAGTCGTAGGGCCAGAAAATGCGCCCTCGCGAATTTTCTGGCGCAAATATAGGGGGGATTGCTGGGAATGGGTTGTAGGCAACATTTGCGAATGTATCTCAACAAATACTGAGTTCCCAGATTACCCTATTTAGATAGGCTGAAACATCGCCAAAAACCCTAACAATCAGGTTGGGTTTTTATTTCTTTTCATTAAGAAATTTATTCATGTAGTGCTCGGGCTCGCCCGTGGTAAAAGCCTGACCAAAGGCCTGTACTGTTTCTTCCATGGCTTGTGAGAGCGGGATTTCCAACCAGCGACGATTGAGGGCTTTTTGCTGACGCAGAACTTTGGGACCGAGCTCTGAAAACTGCTGGGTGAGTTTTTCGATCCGGTTATCTAGTTCGGTCAGGGGGGCGCATTCGGTCATCATGCCCCATTCCGTGGCGGTGGTGGCGTCGATGTTTTCACCTGTCAGTAGCATCCAGTCTGAGCGACTGGTGCCGATAAAATGTGGCAGTAGGGTGGCATGAATCACCGAGGGGATTCCGACTTTAACCTCGGGCATGCCGACATGGGCTTCGCTGGCGATGATGCGTAAATCACAAGCCAGTGCAACTTCTAGCCCACCGCCTAGGCACCAGCCAGGGATGCGTGCGATGACTGGGGTTGGAAAGTGGTAAAGCGCGTCACACAGGGCTTTGAGTTTGCGGATAAATACCTGTGCGGTTTCGGGGTTGAGACCGGACATTTCTTTGATGTGCGCCCCTGCAATAAAAGCGTCATCCCCTTCGCCGCGAAATACTAGTGAATGCATTTGATCCAGTGAGCGGATTTCATCCAGTACGGCAATGAGGTCTTCAATAACAGCGCTATCTAATAAATTTAGGCGGGTTGCATTGCGAATGCTCAGCGTGCCGGTTTTACCTTCTAGTTGAAAGTGTGCATGGGTGCGTTTAATGTCCATTTTTTCCTACTACTTAAAAGTTAATGGGTACTCAAATTTATTTTTTTAGGCGTCGTTGTGCAGGTGCTTTTGGGTGTAGCGCCAGGCGTCCGCGCACATTTGTGCTAGTCCAAGCTGGGCCTGCCAGTTGAGCGCTTGGGTGGCGTAGTCTGTACTGGCCCAGCAGCTGGCTATATCACCAGCGCGGCGAGGGCTGATTTCATAGGGAATTGAGCGCCCTGTTACTTTTTCTGTGGCTGCGATCATTTCTAGTACTGAATAGCCTCGACCGGTGCCCAAATTAATATTCAATAATTCACCTTGGGTGGCTGATTCGGGCTGTAGCAAGCGTTGTAATGCAGCCAGATGTCCAGCGGCCAGGTCCATCACGTGGATGTAATCGCGTACCCCGGTGCCATCTGGAGTGGGATAATCATCACCAAATACTTGTAGTTTAGGGCGTTGGCCTGCGGCTACCTGCATGATATATGGCATCAGGTTGTTTGGCGTGCCGCGGGGGGATTCGCCGATGTGCCCGCTGGGGTGCGCACCGACAGGATTAAAATAACGCAGATTACAGATGCGCCACTGTGGGTCGCTTTGATAGAGGTAGCCCAGCATTTGCTCGATGACGAGTTTGCTATGTCCGTAAGGATTAGTGCTAGATAGGGGGTGGCTTTCTGTGAGGGGTAGTGCTTGGGGTTCACCGTACACCGTAGCCGAGGATGAAAACAGGATGGTTTTAACCTGGGCTTTTGCCATGGTGCGCAGCAACGTATTGGTGCCGTGGATATTGTTGTCGTAGTAAAGCAGAGGCTGTGCAACAGATTCACCGACTGCTTTGAGACCTGCAAAATGCACCACTGCTTGGATGTTGTTTTCGGTGAAAATGTTTTTGAGCAGGGCCTCGTCCCTAATATCACCCTGAATCAGGGTGGGTGCTTGGCCCGTGATGTTCTCAATGGCGGTGGCCACCTGTGCTTCACTGTTGCTGAGGTTATCTAAAATTAGCACTTGAAAGCCGGCTTCTTGTAAAAGAACGGTGGTGTGGCTGCCGATAAAGCCCGTGCCACCGGTCACTAAAATAGTTGGAGTCATAGCGCAAACCTAGCCATTGAATAAACCTAGAGCCCTAGTTGGGCGGCAAACAGGCGTATTTTAGCCCTATCAACAAGGCATGTGAATCAACATGTGGATTTTTTAGGTGCTTAAATAGTGCCAACCTTGTTTTTGACGCTCGACAACCCAGACCACTGCAGCGGGCACGGTTTGTATGTGCTCTGGGCATTGTAATTCCAGGCGCTGCAGGGTGTTTTGGCACAGGCGTAGGCAGGCGTCGGTGGCGTGGGTGTGCTCGAGGGCGGCGCGTACCGCCCCCGCATTAGCGACGATTTCCACCTCGGAGTTGGGCCACTGCTTGGCCAGGTTAACTGCATTATTGCGTGCTCGTTGCAGGGCCTCGGGGGTGCTGGCATGCAGCACGACCTGAATGCCAGCACCCATTTCTTGTTCTGTCATGGATCACTCCTGATTAAAGGGGAAAGGTCCAAGTATGCCTTATTTGAGGTGTTTGCGCAGGAACTCGACGCTGCGTTGTTCTGCCTGTTGGGCAGCCTCGGCGACGTAATGCACACTGTTGGGGCGCGCAAAGGCGTGATCACAGTTTTCGTAGATGGCGTATTCCCAGCCCTCTCGTTGGGTGACGTTTTCGACGATCTGTGTGCATTTGGGCTCTTCGACGTATTTGTCCAGGGCTGCGATATGTAAGTAGGCAGGTGCTGCTGTGGTGGGGACCTGGGGCAGTACTTTTTCCAGGTTGACACCGTAATAACTGACCGCAGCTTTGATCAGCCCTTGGGCTCCCATTTGGATGACCAAACGGCCGCCCAAGCAGTAGCCGATGGCACCGATGTTTTCATGGCCGATAACTGTGGCCAAGTGAGCTCGCGTACTTTCCAGATCATTGAGGGTGTGCTCAAGGTCCATGCCTTGCATGAGCTGTACCCCTTTTTCAAATTCATCGGGTTTGTTGGGGTCTAATTCGAGGTTGGCTTCTTGACGAAAGAACAAATCCGGGCATAGGACGTTGAAGCCTTTGGCCGACCAGATGCGCGAGAGTTCTTGCATCGTATCGTTGATTCCAAAGATTTCTTGGATGAGCACAATGCCAGGTGCATTGCGGGGATCATCGGTTTGTGCGGGGATATATAAACCGCGCATATTTTTACCATCAAAAGTGTTGATGTCTACGTATTGCATGAGGGGGTCCTTTAAAGGGCAGGACAAACTGCGGCACCAGTCGTAAAACCAAGGCCTCGTTTGTCTTGTAGGGTTGAAACTGTGTTATTAATAAAGCCTAGTATTTTTTTTTAAACTTGGCAAAAAAGTGCGCACAAGCAGTTAAATGACAGGAGGATTATTCATGGATCAATTACAACGCAAGGATCTCATGCGCGAACAGGCGTATTTGGGTGGGCAGTGGGTGGATGCGGATTCCAGCCAGACCATCGAGGTCACCAACCCAGCTACCGGTGCGCTAATAGGGACTGTCCCTGATATGGGCGCTGATGAGACCCGACGTGCAATTGCAGCAGCTCAAGACGCATTTCAACAATGGCGTCGTGTGCCTGCCAAGGAGCGCGCCCAAATTTTACGGCGCTGGTTTGATTTAATGATGTTGCACCAAGAGGATTTAGCACGTCTGATGACCTTAGAGCAGGGCAAGCCTTTGGCCGAGGCGCGCGGTGAGATCGCTTACGGGGCTTCTTATATTGAATGGTATGGCGAAGAGGCCAAGCGCGCTTATGGCGATGTGATTCCTGGTCCCGCAGGCGATCGTCGTGTTGTCGTGACCAAAGAACCCATTGGCGTCTGTGCTGCCATCACGCCATGGAATTTCCCCTCATCCATGATTACGCGCAAGGCCGGGGCTGCATTGGCCGCTGGGTGCTCTATCGTGGTCAAGCCTGCAGCTCAAACCCCTTATTCAGCATTAGCACTGGCGGTGCTCGCCCAAGAGGCGGGTATTCCCGCGGGTGTGTTTTCCGTATTGACGGGTTCTGCATCGGCCATTGGTGGCGAGATGACCTCCAATCCCACCGTGCGCAAGCTCAGCTTTACTGGTTCAACCGAGGTTGGGCGCATGTTGATGGGTCAATGCGCTCCGCAGATTAAAAAAGTCTCGCTCGAGTTGGGCGGCAATGCACCTTTTATCGTTTTTGATGATGCTGATTTGGACGCAGCGGTCGAAGGAGCGATTGCCAGTAAATATCGCAACATGGGTCAGACTTGTGTATGTGCCAACCGTATTTATGTGCATGATGCCGTGTATGATGCTTTTGCTGAAAAGCTTGCCGCCGCCGTGCAGCAGTTAAAGGTGGGTAATGGCCTGGAGGACGGTGTCCTACAAGGACCGCTCATTGATGAAAATGCGGTTAAAAAAGTGCAAGCGCATATTGATGATGCAGTCAGCAAAGGGGGGCACATTTTGTCTGGTGGCAAGGCGCACGAGCTGGGCGGATTGTTTTTTGAACCCACCATCATCACTGGTGTGACGGCCCAGATGAAGGTCGCCTCAGAGGAAACCTTTGGTCCGCTCGCACCACTATTCCGCTTCCGTACTGACGAAGAGGTAATTGAACAAGCCAACGACACTATTTATGGCCTGGCGGCCTATTTTTATAGCCGCGATATCGGTCGTATTTGGCGTGTGGCCGAGGCTTTAGAGTACGGCATGGTCGGTATTAACAGCGGCATTCTCTCTAACGAGGCCGCCCCCTTTGGTGGTGTCAAGCAATCTGGTATTGGGCGCGAAGGCTCTTACCATGGGCTGGATGATTACATGGTCATGAAGTACATGCTGATGGGCGGTATTTAATAAGGACTGTCCCAGTTTAGGTCAGGGCGTCGTGTATCCACCTCTAAACCGGGACAGTTTTATTGATGTTGGCTCTAGCGGCAAACTGACTATAGTTTTTTGAGACCTTTTTTAAAGGCTTGGGCGCGCTTGCGGTAGGTATCGGCGTTGCGCTGCATGCCCTGGACCTCTTCGTCGGTGAGCTCGCGCACTGCTTTGGCAGGGCTACCTAAAATAAGCGAGCGGGGTGGGAAAACCTTGCCCTCGGTGACTAAAGCACCCGCACCGACGAGACTCTCTTTGCCGATTACCGCGCCGTTGAGCACGATGGCTTGGATGCCTATCAGGGCACCATCCTCGATGGTGCAGCCATGCAGCATGGCCTGATGCCCAATGGTGACATCCTCGCCGATGGTGCAAGGATAGCCTGGGTCAGTGTGCAAGACAGCCCCATCTTGGGCGTTGCTGCCCGCACCTAGGGTGATGGGTTCATTGTCACCGCGCAAAACAGCGCAGGGCCAGATACTGGTGTTGGGGCCTAATTTAATGCGGCCAATGACGACCGCCTCCTCGGCGACATAGGCACTGTCATCAATTTCGGGGGAATACTCTTCAAACTGATAAATAGTCATCTTGGTGCTCTCTTTATCGTGATTGTTTTGTGATGGCTGCCCGAGTTTATCGCACAGACCCTATGGGTCAGCCTGGTGGATCGTGTACTTTCTGATGATAAACCCCAATGCTGAAAAATCAAATACAACCAACCTCAGAGAGAGCTGCGGACTTGAGGTTTGTTTTTCTGTAAAATGAGAGGACTTCACTTTTTATGGTTGTAGCAGTGCAGGAAACAGAAATCACCTCGCAATCTCCTTCTCCAGCTTCGCCACCACTCGCCGAGATCATGCAAATGACGGCGCAGCACATCAATGCTGTGTTGTCTGGGACCTCGTTAACTCAGTGCTTGGCGACGACACCATCGGCGATCCATGCCGCTGTGCTGGCGCATGATTTTTATGCGCTGCGACAGTTAGGTTGGGCTCAAGAGGTCGGCCAGTTGTTGGTCCCTAAAAAGCCAAAAAAGCCTTTGTTATATGCACATTTATTGCATGGTTTGATCCTGCTCGAGGCCGCCCTTCGGTGGGGGGATAGCGGTACCGCTGGGGTGCGCCCGCGTGCAGCACAGCGCCCCGCCCAGGTGCCGGTATACGCGCCGCATACAGTGGTGGATCAGGCCGTACGTGCGGCTAATCGGCTCAAGCTGCGTTTTCATAAACGTTTTATTAATGGGGTGTTACGGCAGTATCAGCGCGAGCGCAAAGAACTACTCAGAAAGGCTGCTACCCAGGCCACTGCTGTGTGGAATTTTCCCTATTGGTGGGTCCACGAGATACAGCAAGCCTACCCCGAGCAATGGCGCTCTATCTTGCTGCAATCCAATACTCCTGCGCCTTTGACGCTTAGGGTCAACCGCCGCCAGTGCTCGGTCGATGATTATTTGCAGCACCTAGAGCAAGCCGGTTTTGACGCCTACTCACCAGGCCAAGAGACCGTTGTTTTACAAAAAAATGCACCAGTTACGGCACTGCCAGGGTTTGAGCAGGGCTGGTTTTCAGTGCAAGACGGCCATGCGCAATTGGCTGCTCATTTATTACCCGTCCAATGCGGCGACTATGTGTTGGATGCTTGCGCAGCTCCTGGCGGCAAGGCTGCTCACCTGCTCGAGTTATATGATATCGATCTCGTAGCGGTCGATGCCGATGCCCAGCGTCTAGAGCGGGTCCGTGACAACTTACAACGTTTAGACCTACAGCACCCTGGGGTTGAGATCGTGGCCGGAGATGCCGCTCAGCCTGATGGTTGGTGGTCGGGGCGTCTTTTTGATGCTATTTTGGCCGATGTGCCTTGCACGGCCTCGGGGGTGGTGCGCCGTCATCCTGATATTCGTTGGTTGCGACGCATTACCGACATCAAGACAACAGCTCGGCTGCAGGCATCTATTTGCTCGGCTTTGTGGTCGTTGCTCAAGCCTGGTGGGCATTTTCTTTATGTGACTTGCTCGGTATTTCCCGCCGAGGGTGAACAACAGATCGAGCGGTTTTTACAGGATCACACTGACGCCCGCCGCTTATCGGCACCGGGTCAGTTGTTGCCGACTCCCGAGTCCGCAGAATCACGCGGAGGGGATGGTTTCTTTTATGCGCTGCTACAAAAGGAGGGCTAGGTGCTGAAGGTGCGAGGCGTCCATTGGCTTTTGAGTTTCAGTGTGCTGTTCGTGCTTTTGGGTGCCTGGTTTGCTTTACCTGCACAGGCTGATGAGCGCGTCAAAAGCGTTGAGATCTATGCCGCCCAAGAACAAGATGCAGCTGCGGGTGATGACGGTTTGTACCTGGATGCCGAGGTCGATTTCACCCTCAGTCCTGAGCTCAAAGAGGCCGCTGCCAAAGGGGTCCCTTTATACTTCACAGCCGATCTCGAGGTCTTCGAGAAACGTTGGTGGTGGTTTGATAAAAATGTCCTCACCGCTGAACGGACTTGGAAGCTGGTCTATAGTCCTTTAACGCGGCAATGGCGCATTGGTACGGGGGATTTATTACGCCCCGAAGAGTCTCTAACTGATGCGTTATTGGCCTTGCGGCGCATACATCACTGGCGCATTGGCGATGTTTCTGAATTGCGTACGGGCAAAAAGTATACTGCTCGCTTTAGATTACGTCTCGATTCGTCGTTGCTGGCTCGTCCCTTTCAGGTCGATTTATTAAACCGCGCAAACTGGTCCTTGGAAACCCCATGGCACGATTTTCAGTTTTCAATTTCCGCCGCAAAGCACCGCGATTAATTCGCTGGGTGCTGCGTATCGCACTCACTGTAGCGGCTTTTAGTGCTGTGGCTTTGCTGGTGTTACTGGCTTGGTCAACAGGCAACGCATCGCGCTTTGCCGAGCAATATGATGTGCTTTTAATCGTCACTGCTGTATTAGCAGTGGCATTACTGACTTGGGTATTAATTCTTAGTTTCCGGCTCTGGCGGCAGACCCGACGGCGACAGTTTGGGGCGCGCATGACAGCGCGCTTTGCCTTGTATTTTACCTTTCTAGGTATCTTGCCTGGTATTTTGATCTATGTACTCTCAGTGCAATTTATGTCGCGCTCTATTGAGTCTTGGTTTAATGTACGGGTGGATTCGGCGCTTGAGGCCGGGATCAATCTGGGGCGTGAGGCTCTGGACGCGCAGTTGGCCGATTTGCGCCAGCGGGGGCGTGGCTTAGCGCGCCGCCTCGAACACGAATCGGGCGAGCTGTCCTGGCGCCTGGGTAATTTACGCGAGCAGGCCGACGTTCCCGAGGCGCTGGTTTTTACTAGCGGCGGCCGTCTGGTGGCCTTTTCTTCTGCTTCGTCACGACTGGATGCATTATTGCCTGAAATGCCCTCGCAGCAGGTCCTCAATCACCTGCGGGTCAGCAATGAATACCAAGCTATAGAGGTCGATGAGGGCTCAGATAATCGCGAGGGGCAGCTACGCCTACGGGTCGTTTTGCCCTTGCCTGCCCGCGAGCATTCATTAGGGCAATTAGGAAAAACCACAGATAAACGCTGGCTGCAGGTGACCGAGGTGGTACCCGAGGCTTTGGCGCGCCAGGCCAGTTTGGTCCAAGAGGGCTATAGCGACTACCAAGAACTAGCGCTATCCCGAGATGGCCTGCAACGTTTATTTAGTATTACGTTGACCTTGGC
This sequence comes from Paenalcaligenes sp., assembly GCA_035302345.1. Classification (GTDB taxonomy): domain Bacteria; phylum Pseudomonadota; class Gammaproteobacteria; order Burkholderiales; family Burkholderiaceae_B; genus Paenalcaligenes. The sequence continues at coordinate 18,883 of DATGSS010000010.1, read as the reverse complement.
CTTGATTGTGACCTTATTTGCTGCTGTGGTCGCTGCTATCGGGCTGTCTCGCCGTTTAGTGCGACCGTTGTTGACATTGGCCAGTGGTACGCAGGCGGTTGGGGTGGGCGATTATAGGCCATTGCCAGAAACCCAGCGTGATGACGAAATTGGCCAGTTGACGCGGTCATTTAACGTGATGACTCGACAGCTGGACGAGGCCCGTCAGCAGGTCGAAGAAAATCGTGCTCAACTAGAGCGCACCAATGTTTATTTAGAAGCGGTACTGCGTAATCTGTCCGCAGGTGTTCTGGTCTTTGATGAACACTTTAAACTAAGTTTATATAATCAAGGGGCGGAACAGATTCTACAAACGGATTTGGGTCAATATCAGGGCCAAGAGCTCGCTGCCGAGGATGGGGTGTTTGCCTTTGCTGCTCAGGTACAGGGGGCATTTGATAATCACTTGGCTATGGGCTCCGAGCGCCGCCACTGGCAACAACAGTTCGAGCTACCCATATCCGCACCTTCTCAATTACTGGGCGAGGAACACTCGGTAACCTTACTCGCACGCGGGACGGAACTATTGATCGAAGGGGTGCCCAGTGGCTATTTAGTGGTTTTTGATGATATTAGTGATATTATTTCAGCTAATCGATTGGTTGCCTGGGGCGAGGTGGCTCGACGCTTGGCGCACGAGATCAAAAACCCATTGACCCCTATTCAGCTGTCGGCCGAACGACTCGCATTGCGTCTGGCTGATCATTTGGATGAAAAGCATGCGGCCATGCTGCAGCGTTCGACACAGACAATTGTTAATCAGGTTGCATCGCTGAAAAAGATGGTCGAAGATTTCCGCGAGTATGCACGTAAACCAGCTACTGAGATGCAGCTGTTAGATATCAACGAGTTGATTAACGAGGTGTTAAGCTTATATGGGTGGGACCCTGACGAGCAAAAGGTAGTAAATGCCTTGCAAAAAGTTAATTTGCAAGTTAGTTTACAATCAGATTTGCCTCCCGTAGCCGGAGATCCAACACAGTTACGGCAGGTGCTGCACAATATATTTAGCAACGCTGTCGAGGCTTTGAGCGATACCCAGCAGCCCTGTATTGTCGTGCGCACTGCATGGCGTCCGGCCCAGGGGGGTAGCCGTACCGAGGGTGTGCGCTTGGTGATTAGTGATAATGGCCCAGGATTTGACGAGCAATTGCTCGCCCGTGTATTCGAGCCTTACATCACCACCAAAGACACGGGCACTGGTTTGGGGTTGGCAATCGTACGCAAAATTGTCGAAGAGCACGGCGGGCGTATCGATATTTCTAATCGCAAAGAGGGTGGGGCACGCATATCCATCCTGTTTACGCGTTTTGAGCTTAGCAAAACAAATACCGAAGAATTAGACAAAGGCGAGACTACCGCCTGAACAATTAGGAAAGATGTATGGCCAGAATTCTGGTAGTAGATGACGAAATAGGAATCCGTGAGTTATTGTCCGAAATCCTGTACGAAGAAGGGCATAGCGTCGAGGTAGCAGAAAATGCTGCCCAAGCACGTGCTGCGCGACAAGAGCGACGCCCTGACTTGGTATTGTTGGACATTTGGATGCCGGATACCGATGGGGTGAGTTTATTAAAGGAATGGGCTACCCAGGGATTACTGGACATGCCCGTAATCATGATGAGTGGGCACGCTACGGTGGATACCGCCAAAGAGGCCACACGGATAGGGGCCGTAGACTTTCTGGAAAAGCCCATTGCCATGCAAAAACTGCTCGAAGCAGTCAAAGATGGGCTCGAGAAAAAAGTCATCCCTACTCAGGCAGTCGCACAAAAAACGGCAGCCGCCCCAGCTGGCGCCGCACCGACGACTACAGCAGCCAGCCCCGCAGGCCAGGCCACTGCCCCAGAGGCAGCAACGCCTCCAGACAATATGCTGGTACAAACTGCTCAAAATGAATCTTATTTAGGGACGATTTCTTTGGATCTGCCCCTACGTGAGGCTCGTGATGAGTTTGAGCGCATTTATTTCGAATACCACCTCGAGCGCGAGAACTACAGCATGACCCGCATTTCCGAGCGCACCGGGCTCGAGCGCACGCACTTGTACCGCAAGCTCAAGCAATTAGGCATTGACGCTTCGGCACGCCGCCGCGAGGCTCAAAAAAGGCAACAACAAAAATCCTAATTTAATGAGCGCATCGACCACAGTCCTTATGGTCTGATGGGGTGGTGCGCTTTTTCTTTGTTTAAACAATACAGGCACGCCATACGCGCTTCATATGACTCGTATGCCTAAGTAGGTACGGCGGCTGCCTGCTCTCTGGCCTTTTAGAGCCCCCTTGCGACTCATACCTTTTCCTGAGTCCTTCTATCGCTCACCTGGGTCCTCCTGCCTTCCCCTGAGCTTCGTACGCCTCATCTGCCCTCTCATATGCCTATATGTCTGTATATGATGCAGTGCCCTGTGTAGGAGCTCGTCAGCTAGGGGCCTGTTTTATAATTCGTCGTCTTTCTTTCTTCTTTTGATGCTCGAGATAGGGATACTGACCTCGCCGCTGCTGTGACGATGCGCAGCGGCCCGCCAGGCGTGTCCGTAGGCAACCTCGACAGTCAGATGAATGCTGCCATCCATATGGCGTTGCGCATTGAGTGCTTGCAAGAGCAGGTCACGCTGGTGACGGCTTAGCCCACCGCTGTGGCGACCCAGGACGGGATTACCGCCTAACACCCAGACATCTTTGAGCAGTTTCTCTGCGGTTTGGTAGGTCAATGTGATTGTTTCTTGGTCCATCACCGGGTCATAAAAGCCATTTTCTAAGAGCTGATCGCCATAATCATGCATATCTACAAAAGGTAGCCCAGTTAGGGGCAGATCAGCGGCTGCGATGGCATCGCGCAATTCCCTTAAAGAGGCGGGACCAAACGCCGAAAACATCAACAGACCATCGGGGACCAGCAAACGACGCCATTCCGAGAACACACGATGAGGTTCAGGGTGCCAATGTAAAGCCAAATTAGACCAAATAAAGTTCTGACTTTCTGGGGGTAGGAGGGTTTTAGCCATATCTGCTTGTACGAAATCCAGGGGCAGCTGTGGTTGCCGACGCAGCCTTTGCCATAAACTGGGTTGACTGCTGTGCCGTTCTTTGGCTGTTTCCAAGAGGATAGGGCTGTGATCCACCCCGGTGTATTGCATTTCTGGATACTGGCCGCGCAGCATTTCTATCCCGTGTCCAGCACCACAACCAGCATCGAGTACACGCTTGGGGGTGTATTTGATGTAGCTCAGTCGTGAAAGCATGCGCAGGGCAATCTCACCGTATAAAAACTGCTGCGCATCCAAGGGTGCACGCCGGTTGAATTGCTGGATGACGTGGTTACTGTTGATGGGTAGAGATTTAGGCTCGGACATGAAAATAAAAAACTATGGAATAAAAAAGTTGATAAAGCATCTGCGTCATTATCGCCAGAATCCTGTGCAATGGGCGCGATTTAAAAATCACCAAAGGGGTTTCCATTGTAATCAAGGTTGGCATTCTGTACACGTAAATCCACGTATGAGTATTCATCAATGGATGCTCCAAAAACCCACCCAAGGACTCAGGAAACTAGCAGAATGGCTAAATACCGTGTGCGTGCTATGCCGCCTGGGCAGTGATAGCGGGTCGGTTTGTAGCGCCTGTCGACAGGCCATGCGGACCGATTGGGATGCAGTGCCTCGGTGCTGGCGTTGCCAACAACGTTTGGCAGCGACACCTGCAGTGAGGCTTGCACGAGCACGGAGGGTAACGAGGGCGATGCCGCCAGTTTCTAGCCCTGCAAGTCGCCGAGGGTTGCCTTTTTCGTTGTGTCGGGATTGCCGTCGTTTGCCACGTAGCTGGCAGCGTGCAGTGGCGGTAGTGGATTATGAACAGCCTTGGATGTATTGGATTCAGGGGCTCAAAATGCAGCTGCGCTGGCAATGGGCAAAGCCCATGGGGCAGCTGCTTGGACAGGCTTGGAATAAACTCGAAGCCCCGCGGCCTGTGGGCCCTACGTTGTGGGTACCCATTCCGGCCAGCTCAGATGCATTGCAAGCGCGGGGGTTTAATCAGGCTTGCGAGTTGGCTCGTTTTGCAGTGCCCGAGGTTAAACAAGCTAGATTGGTCCATGCGTTGCGTTGGCAAAAGGCCGCACCTGAGGCACAGCAGGCGCAAAAATGGCGTACACGACAACAACGGCGTTATGATCGGCAACGAGCATTTTTAGCCAGCACCCGAGTACGCGGCGCACAAGTCGTGTTGGTGGATGATGTGATGACCACTGGTTTTACTTTGCAGGCAGCAGCACAGGCCTGCAGTCAAGCAGGGGCACATTCGGTGTGGGTTGCTGTGTTTGCGCGCGTGCCTCATAACTAAGGCCGCTTATGAGCATTTATGTATGTGGTGAATAAAACGGTAGGACTGATGACCGAGGATTTTCATATAGTTTTGGTGGCACCAGAAATCCCACCGAATACAGGTAATGTGATTCGCATGGCCGCTAACAGCGGTGCCCAGTTGCATCTGGTCGAGCCACTGGGTTTTGTGCTGGAAAACAGTAAATTAAAGCGCGCTGGGCTAGATTATCACGAATGGGCGCGCGTCCAGGTGCATGCCGATTTAGCTACTGCCTTGGCCGCCACGGGTAGCCCTTCAAAACGTCATTTTGCATTAACTACGCGTGGTGCTAGGCGGATTGATGCGATGAGTTTTTTGCCCGGAGATGTGTTTGTATTTGGTAATGAAACGGCAGGCCTCAGTGCACAGTTTTTAGAGCATTTTGAACCCGAACAGCGCATCCGTCTGCCCATGCGACCTCAGCAACGCAGTTTAAATCTATCCAACGCAGTGGCTATTACTGTGTATGAGGCTTGGCGACAACAAGGCTACGCTGGCAGCATTTAATAAAAAAACACTGCCAGGGCACGGGGCAGGGCCCAGCCAGAGCATGAGGCAGGGCCTAGTCTAACGAGAGCTGCAAGCGCTCGATGACCTCGTCCCAAGTCGCCTTTTCAGTCTCGGCGCGCTCATCCATCGCCTCAGGGGTCGAGGACTCGGCCGTGAAATATAGGCTGTTTAATCGAGTCACTACCTCGTCTTTTTGCATGATCTCTGCTAATAACGTGTTCAAACGCTCGACGATTTCATCGGGGGTGCCTTTGGGGACATAGAGGGCATTCCAAGAGATGGCCTCAAAATCCTCAAAGCCACTTTCATGGACAGTGGGCAGATTGGGTAATAATGGACTTTCTGCACGACTGGTGATGGCCAGGGCGCGAATTTTACCTGCCTCTACCTGGGGCATTGCGATCCCGGGCACCATAAATGACGCCTGTATATCGCCAGCAATCAGAGCATTCAGGATTTGTGGGAAACCACTGTAGGGTACGTGGGTCAACTCGATATCAGCAGCATGTTCTAGCATGGCCATGCTCAGGTGTGATGCACTGCCAGCACCGACCGAACCATAGTTGAGCTCATCAGGATGTTCTTGTGCATAAGCAACGAACTCATCTAGTGTTTCAGCGGGAAAATTTCTGGGGACCACCAACACATTGGGACTGGTCCCAATTAGGCTGATGGGCTGCAAGTCGGCCTGGGGATCGTAATTGAGGCTCTCTTTATATAACGTGGGTGCCGTCACAATAGGACCATTGATTGTGACCAAAAGGGTATAGCCATCGGGCTCAGCACGGGTAGCGTAGCTGGTACCGATATTACCGCCGGCCCCTGGACGGTTTTCAACCACAATATTTTGATCTAAAGATTCCGAAAGATGCTCTGCCAGTGTGCGCGCCAGTAAATCAGGCGATGAGCCCCCCGGGAAAGGCACAACTAAATGGATATTACGGTTGGGCCACTGTTCGGCGGCATGTGCAGAGCCCATCATAAAAGGTATGCATAGGCTGACTAGCATTAGAAATGCTGCAGCCCAAAAGTGACGAAAGCTACGCGTAAATGCCGATAGATTAGAAAAAGAAAAGGGGGCCAGTGAGGATGATGTCATGATTCCAAAGACCTATTTAAAAATACAGAAAAACGCCAAGAGCATTGGCATCTAGTGTTTTGGGGGCTCTGGCGGTGATAAAGGGGCCAACCCTTCGGTACGGGCTGCCCGGGCTAGCAACTGTCGGACGGCCTCCTCGGGGGATATATCCTCAAAGAGCACCGCGCAGACAGCGTCCGTCACGGGGACTTGGATGTGTTGGGCGCGCGCAATTTTTTGTACCGCCAAGGCACAGCGTACACCCTCGACAGTCAGGCCTGATTGTAAAAAGCGTTGCTGCTCGCCACGCGCGATGGCCAACCCGACTTGGCGGTTGCGTGATAGATCCCCCGTGGCTGTTAATACTAGATCGCCTAAACCAGTCAAACCCATAAAGGTTTCGGGTTCGCCGCCTAGTACGGCGCCAATACGCTGTATCTCGGCTAAGCCACGTGTAATCAAAGCAGCGCGGGCATTGTTGCCCAGCTGTAAACCATCACTCACGCCGCAGGCAATAGCCATAATGTTTTTTAGCGCCCCTCCAATCTCAACCCCCAGTACGTCATGGCTGCGGTAAATACGCGCCTGTACTCCATGCAAAGTAGCCACACAGTGTTCAGCCAAAGCATCACTTTCAGTAGCTATGGTCAGCGCCACGGGGAGGCCGCGTGCAACCTCGAGAGCAAATGACGGGCCCGACAAAGTGCCTGTATGCAGCCAAGATGCCTGGGGCAGCCACGTGCGGGTTAAAGCCGCAGGGAGCTCGCCACTGTCGGGGTGAAACCCTTTGCTGGTGCGGATGATAAAGATGGGATGTTTGCGCTGGGCAGGCAAAAGATCTGCTAGCTGTAGACAAATGGATTCAAGGCCAGCGACAGGGACTCCCAAAATAATTAAGCCTGGCTGGCTGTCATCCGCGCACACATGAGCGATGGCCTCGGACAGGTCGGCTGTCGCCTGCAATTCATCTGGCAAGCGCACACCGGGCAGGTAGTGCTCGAGTGTTTGTTGGTCAGTGATTTCTAGGGCGCGGTCAGGATTGCGGGCCCAGATGAGGGTAGGGCTACGCCGACAGGCCAGCGTAGCCAATGCCGTCCCCCAGCTGCCTGCCCCCAAAACACTGACGGGAATGGCAGAGGATGGGCGGGTTGCAGCTGATTGGGGCATGGCGATATTGAATTATTCCTGGTTGTCAGAAGCACCCTGCTCGGCTTGTTCAGCCTGCTGGCCCTGAGCTTCGGCCACGCGCTGCTCGTAGAGGCGCTGAAAGTTGACCTCGGACAGGTGCAGCGGGGGCAGGGAGGTGCGATTGATGACATCAGCGACGGTAGCCCGCAAATAGGGGTAAAGCATGGTGGGACATACGATGCCCAGTAGCGGGTTAAGCTGATCATCAGGGATGTTGGCGACCTCGAAAATACCGGCCTGAGTGGCCTCAACCAGATACATCACCTGATCTTTGAGACGGGTTGTCACAGTGGCGACAACGGTTGTTTCAAAGATGTTCTCGGCCAGGCGAGTGGCCCCGACGTTAATGTCAACATTGACAGAAGGGGTCTCTTGCTCGAGAAAAATTTGCGGGGCGTGCGGCATCTCGAGAGACATGTCTTTGACGTACACACGTTGCAAATTAAAGGTGGGCTTGGCCTCGCCTTCTGGTTGGTTGGCAGGATTTTGTTGGTCGTTTTGTGGTTGCTGTTGGGCCATGAGTAAGAAGTTCCTTTAAGAATCTTGTTCGAGTAAGGGCTTGAGACCACCGGCTTTATCGAGCTCGGCCAGATCGGAATAGCCCCCAATGTGTTTGTCATTAATAAAAATCTGCGGTACTGTGCGCTGGCCAGTGCGCTCCATCATGTGGTCACGCTCGGCGGGATCGCGATCGATATAGATTTTTTCAATCTCGGTGACCCCACGCTGCTTGAGCAGCATCTCTGCACGCGTGCAAAAGGGACAAACCGCAGTACTGTACATGATTACCTTAGCCATACACTCCTCGAATGTCTATTAACCTTTTTTGGTAGGCAGGCCGGCTTGCTTCCAAGCATTGAGGCCTCCCTCTAATGAATATACAGCAGTAAAGCCTGCTTTGCGTAATTGCGCTGCTGGCACCGTTGTGCTGCGGCCAGTATCACAAACCAGAATGATTGGGGTATCTTTTGCCCAGTTGGTCGTTTGTTGGCTAATATTAGCCGCTGGTATGTTGCGCGATTGCGTAATATGCTGTTCCTTGAAGCGCTCGGCGCCACGGATATCGATGAGACGTGCATTATCACGATTAATCAGCTGCACGGCCTGGGTTGGATTAACCCGCTGTGCGCCTCGACCACGAGTCAGCGAGGGAAAAAGCAGCATCGCCCCGGAAAGGATGGCGATGGCCAGCAGAATCAAGTTGTTTTGACTGAGCAGAAAGTCCACGGTAATTCCTAAATATAGCCAAGTGATTCAAAATTAAAAGATCTAGAACATTTGCTGGGGTTTAGTTAATGTTTGCAATCTGACAAAGTCAGATATTATAAATTGGACCAAACTTAATACTAGGGGTTGTGTTTATTATGTATAAACTTGTACTGATGCGCCACGGCGAAAGTGAGTGGAACCGAGAAAATCGCTTTACCGGCTGGTCAGATGTAGACCTGACCGAAAAGGGTCGCCAACAGGCTGAAAATGCAGGGCGTTTGCTCTTGGAGCAGGGCCTGCACTTTGATGTGGCATTTTCCTCGGTGCTCAAGCGGGCCATCCGAACCATGTGGATAGTCTTGGACACGATGGATGCCATGCATATTCCAGTCACCAAGAGCTGGCGCCTCAACGAACGTCACTACGGTGACCTACAAGGGTTGAACAAAGCCGAAACGGCAGAAAAGTTTGGCGAAGAGCAGGTATTGATTTGGCGTCGCGCATACGCAACAGGCCCCGAGCCAGTATCCCTTGAAGATCCTCGTCATCCTATTCATGATGTGCGTTATCGCAATTTGGACCCCCGTTTGTTACCCGCTGGCGAATGCCTCCAAGAGACCGTCGCACGCGTCGTACCTTTTTGGAATGATGCTATTGTGCCTGCTTTACGGGCGGGTAATCAAGTGCTGGTTACCGCGCACGGCAACAGCTTGCGTGCCTTGATCAAGCACTTGAAAAATATTTCCGAAGAAGACATCGTAGAGCTTAACCTGCCCACTGGGCAGCCCATGGTGTTCGAGCTTGACGAGGACCTCACCCCTGTGCGCGATTATTATTTGGGCGATGCCGATCAAATCGCTGCACAACTGGATGAGGTTAAAAAACAAGGCCAAGGTAGCTAATTACTGGTGGCAAAGGAGACTGTGTGCGCGCCAAAACTATCGCCATTTTATGTGGCTTGTGCACTTTATTAGGGGCACAAGCAAGTTGGGCTGATGCTGCTCTCGAAGAGCAGCGCGCACGCACGCAGGCTCAGCGCGAGCAGTTGCAACAGCGTGTGCAGCAATTGCAACGCGAGATCGAACGCACACAAGGACAGCGTGATGATGTCCGCGAGCAGTTGCGCGATGTCGAGGCCGCCATCTCAAAGCGCGGCCAAACACTAGATCGATTGGCCACCGAATTATCCGACACGGAAAACAAGCTGCAATCGCTCGAGGCAGATTATGCCGAGCAAAGCCGCTATAAAAAAGAATTACAAAAGCGCCTGGCCGAACAATTACGGGCCCAATATGCAGGGGGGTTGTCCCCTTGGGTGGCATTATTGTCGGCACAGGACCCTAATGAAATTCAACGCGAGTTGCACTACTTGGGCTATGTCACAGAGGCTCAGGCGCAGGGCGTGAAAGCCCTTAATCAGGTATTGCAACAGCTCCAACAGATCCAGCAGCAAACAAAACAGGCTCAGGAAAAAACAGCTCAATTGCAATCCCAAACCCAGACCGAGCAGGCCGAGCTGAAAAAAGATTTTGCACAACACCAAGACTTACTGGCAGAAATCGAGAGCGAACTCGTTGCTCAACGTGGGCAGGCCGATCAGGCACAGGCAGATGAGGCACGGCTGGGGGCACTGGTTGAGGGACTAGAAGCCGAAATTAAAGCTCATCGGGCTGCCGAGCGGGCGGCAGCCCAAGAGGCCGCTCGTCAAGCAGCAGAGCAGGCGCGTCAGGCCGCCGAGGACGAGGCGCAACAACTGCGTCGGCAGTCTGAAGAGCAGGCCCAGCAGGCTCGCCGTGAGCGGGCCCAAGCCGCCGAACAAGCCCGCCAACGAGAGCAACAAGAGGCCTTACGTTTGGCGCGTCAATTGCGTATCGGCCAACAAGGGGTCCGAGAGGGGGATCTCGCCCAGGCACCGTCCTTGGAGGAATTAAAGGCCCAGAGGCGTCGTGATGAAGCCCCTAAAATACGTGAAGAACGCATTGAGCCGGCGCCATCAGCAGATACAGATGCTGATGCCGGTGCCGATGCGCAGCGTCCTGCAGAAACTGCCAAAGCACCACAGAGTTCAAAGGAAACAGCTGCAGCACCCTCTGCATCGACGCCAGCACCGGCCCAAGCCAACGGCTTGCAAAAGGGGGCACCCATGCCCGCCCAAGGAGTGATACAAGGCCGATTTGGTGCCGAGCGTCCTGATGGTGGGACTTGGCGTGGCATTATCATCCAAGCCAGCGAGGGCAGCCCCGCCCGCGCCATAGCAGCTGGAGAGGTTGTATATGCCGATTGGCTGAGCGGCTTTGGCAATTTGCTCATCATTGACCACGGGCAGGGCTATCTGACGGTATATGGACATAACCAAAGTTTGCTTAAACAGGTGGGCGAGCAGGTCCGCACCGGTGACGAGGTGGCACGTGTGGGGGCCACTGGTGGGCAGGTAGAGGCTGGACTTTATTTTGAAATTCGTCATCAAGGTCAGCCCGTTAATCCGCAACTTTGGTTAAAAGCGCCATAGAGGGTTGCCCTAAGCTAGCCCCTGTAGATCAAACCATATTACAATGTGGCTTTCTCTTTTACTTCACTTGCTGAGATAGGTACGTGCATGAGCACTCGCAGATTCCGCGCATTTGGTCTCGTTTTTATTGGTGTATTAGCAGGTTTACTTATTAGCTTGACGCTCACCGCAATGGCTCAGCGGGGCAATGTACCGCTGCCCCTGCGCGAGCTACAGCAGTTTGCCAACGTGTTTTCTGCGATTAAAAGCAGCTACGTCGAGCAAGTCCCTGACGAACAACTCATCAATGATGCCATCAAAGGCATGTTTTCCGATCTTGACCCACATTCGGCCTATTTAGATGCCGAGGCATTTAAGGATATGGAAAGCATGACTCAGGGTGGTTTCGGTGGTTTGGGGATAGAAATTGGGTTAGAAAAAGGCCAACCCAAAGTGATTTCTCCCATAGAGGACACTCCTGCTGCCCGAGCCGGTATTTTGGCCGGTGACATCATCACGCATATTGATGGTGAGTCAACACAGGATCTAGGACTTAACGAGGCCGTCAAACGTATGCGTGGCGAGCCTCAGACCGAGGTCACCTTGACCATCAAGCGTGTCGGCGTCGAAGAGCCTTTTGATGTTCAAATCGAACGCGACCATATTCGTGTAGAAAGCGTACGTGGCCATGCGTTGGATGATGACCTTTTATATGTGCGGATTTCTCAATTCCAAGAGCGCACTGCCAGTGATTTGATCCAACAGCTACACGAGCTCAGCGAGGGGCAGGCGCCCAAGGGGCTGGTACTAGACCTGCGTAATGATCCTGGTGGCCTACTCGAGAGCGCGATTGGTGTTTCGTCCGTGTTCTTAGACAAAGGCGATCTAGTCGTCTCTACCAAAGGGCGCATCCCGGCATCAAATCGTGAGTACTACGTGCGTCCACTAGCCCAGGTACTGGGTGCCAGCAATCAGCAAATGGCATTGCTCAAAGATCTCGACTGGGTTAGTGATGTGCCTGTCGTCGTCCTGATCAATGCAGGTTCGGCCTCGGCCTCGGAGATTGTAGCGGGTGCTTTGCAAGACCATGGCCGCGCGACCGTGCTGGGGAACCGTAGCTTTGGAAAGGGCTCGGTACAAAGCATTTTACCCCTCGACGACGAGTCCGGCATCAAACTCACCACTGCCTTGTATTACACGCCCAATGGACGTTCTATACAGGTGACTGGGGTGGCTCCGGATATCTATGTGGATGACACCGCCGAGGGTAACCTATTCCGTATCCCACGCGAGGGCGACTTACAACGTCATTTGCACAATGAAAACGAGGAGGACGCTGTTGACGATGATGATAATTACGTCAAAGAGCCAAAGATGTTTGAATTTGGTGGTGATGACGACTTCCAGCTGCAGCAGGCCATCAATCAGTTATTAGGGCGCGAGGTCAAAAAAACTGATCCCGAGTGGGTCGCGGCCCAAGAAAAATTGCTCGAAGATGGTGATGAGCAAGCTGAAAAAAAAACTCAACCCCGTAGTGGGCGATCCTCGGTAACACCAACTAAAGAACGACGCTTCCGTATTACCCCCGAGGGGATTACACCGGTAGAAATTAATTAGGGCAGGCCATGAGCAGTGAGTTGTCTAATGATCAATTGATGCGTTATGCGCGTCATATCCTGCTAGATGAGTTTGGCATCGAGGCCCAGCAACGAATCAGTCGAGCGCGGGTTTTAATCGTAGGGGCAGGTGGGCTGGGCTCACCTGCGGCTTTATATTTGGCTGCGGCGGGGGTACATAGCCTGACCTTGGTGGATGACGACGAGGTCGAGCTCAGCAATCTGCAGCGGCAGATTTTGCATGATAGCCACCGGGTGGGGGTCAACAAGGCTGTTTCGGGGCAACAAACGCTTGTGGATCTTAATCCCGAGGTCATCGTCCATCCCATCACGCAGCGCCTTGATTATGACGATCTACTCCCATTGGTCGCCGAGCATGATGTGGTGCTCGATTGCACTGACAATTTTGCGACCCGTCACGCGATTAACCGTGCTTGTGTCGCGCATCGTAAACCTTTAGTTTCGGGGGCGGGCATCCGTTTTGCAGGACAAATGAGCGTGTTTGATATGCGTGATCCAGACGCGCCCTGCTATCACTGTTTGTTTCCTGAGGCGCAGGATTACGAAGAGCTGCGGTGTGCCACAACCGGGGTGTTGGGGCCTTTGGTCGGGATTGTGGGCTGCGTCCAAGCTGCCGAGGCGCTCAAGGTCTTGGGTGGCTTTGGCGAGACCTTGGTTGGGCGCTTAATGAGCCTAGACGCACTGCAGATGCAATGGCATACGGTACGTTTTCGCAAAGATCCTCAATGCGCCGTGTGCGCCACCCAAAAATAGTTCCTACCGAAAATGCGCACGCCTAATTAGCGCGCCGTTGTTCCATTTCTATGCCCACGGCAGCACAGTCGACAAAGGCTTGTGGCTTGCTGATGCGTATCTTGAGCCAAACGATACTCGGAAAGCGCTCTAAAATACTGCTGCACAGCGCTTCGACCAAGGTCTCGAGCAAATTCACATGGCGCGTTGTGCAGATCTGAATGATATGCTGGCGCAAGTGCCGATAATCAAGCACGCTACTGATGTCGTGGTCGTTGCTTGGGCCCTCGATGAGGGTATCAAACTGGGCATCAACGTAGATGGGCTGCGTGCCTTGTAGTTCATGCTCGAGGATGCCGATATTGGCCTGCAAGGCCATGCGTTCAAAAAAAATGCGCCGCGTTGCCGGCGTAAGGTGCGCACACATGATGTGTTATTTCCTGATTAAAGAAGACTGAAATCTCGCTCAAAGCCCACTAAATGCTGGCCCCCATCTACTATGATGGTGCTGCCGGTCAGGCTAGAGGTCTGAGCAATATACAGCACCGTCTGACAAATGTCTTGTGGGGTGCTGGCTCTGCCCAGAGGGGCCATCCGATGGGTACGGTCAAAATCCTCTTGGCTTTGTAGGTGGCTGGGCAGGGTGAGCCCTGGCGCAATGCCCATGACACGGACCTTTGGGGCCAGTGCCTGTGCCTGCATGGTCACGGCAGACTGCAAGGCCGCTTTGCAAAGGCTATATGAAAAAAAGTCAGGGTTTAGCTGCCAAAGCTTTTGATCTAGCATATGGATAACAACGCCATGCTCGACTGCAGTAGAAAACTGTGGTTGCTGACTAAAGCGTTGTGTGAGTTGCAGTGGGGCGATGAGATTCGGACCCAAATGTTGTTGCAGTAGATCGGGGGAAAACTCAGCCGCGCTATCGTACTCAAATAATGATGCATTGTTCACCAGCAAATCAATGCTGGGGGCGTGCTCGCAGGCTGCCTCAAAAAGTGCGTCAGCAGCCTGTGCATCACTCAAGTTAAAGCCCAGGGGATAGCACTGCCGACCTAAAGCCCGGATTTGCTCTGCTGTTTGCTCGGCTTGGCTAACCGAGCTGTTGTAATGCAGAACAATATCCCAGCCTTGCTGAGCCAAAGCCAGTGCAATGGCTTTTCCCAGACGATGGGCCGCCCCGGTAATCAGGGCAGTTTTAGGTGCAGTGGTCACGGGTGTATCGGGGGATGAAACAGCCGGTTTACTCATTGTTTTGGATGCTCTTATCGGTTAATACGCATTTGTCCTCAGGGGCTGGAAACAAGCGTACTAGGCGTTCTTGTAAAACCCCATCACGGAAGAAATGTATCCGCAGCTCTTGATCGGCTTGACAGCGACTAAGTAGTTGTTTGAGTGCCTGCTGATTAGAAATGCGCAGTTGATTAATCGCGACGATGGTATCACCCGCAGACAATCCTGCGCGGTGCGCTGCACCCTGCTCGTAAGCGGTACGAATGTTTAGCCCGCCAGGGGTGTCCTCAAATAATACATTGAGGCTAGGCTCAGGGTTGCGTGCTTGCCAACGCATTTCGATGCCTTGCTTTTGCAATAATTCGGGCAGAGGCAAATCATCGCAACCATACATATAACGTTCGATGTAGTCACTGCAATCTACGCCTACGGCGGCTTTGATAATGGCTGGCATTTCATCCTCGGCGATGCCCTTGGGGTGGCCGCGGTAGTAGTTTTTGCCATAATGCTGCCACAGGTAACGCATCACGTCATCTAGGCTGTATTCGCCGTGGGTGCGTTGCTGTATGGTCAGATCCAGGCCCAAAGCAGCCAAAGCCCCCTTGGTGTAGTAGCTGACGATGGCATTAGGCGAGTTTTCGTCCTGCTTATAAAAACGGGTCCACGCATCATAAGAGCTCTGAGCGATTGATTGTTTGAAACGGCCGCTGCCACGGTATACGTGCTCCATGATTTGCTCGAGGCGGTCCAAATAGGTCCGACGCGAAACAGCCCCAGCACGCCAAACAAGTAGGTCATCATAATAAGAGGTAAACCCCTCGAATACCCACAGCAGATCTGTGTGGTTCGGCTGTAGCAAATCGTAGGGGCTAAATACAGCGGGCTTGATGCGTTTGACGTTCCAGGTATGAAAATATTCGTGGCTGACCAAGCCTAAAAAGGATTGATACTCTTTACTGACAGGCGCGTCAGCCTGAGCCAATGTAGGCAAATGATGACGCGGGATCATCAAAGCCGTCGAGCTACGATGCTCTAGGCCACCATAGCTATTTTCAGTGACCATTGTGATAAAGGTGTAGCGATCAGCGCTGTCCAGAAAGGGCACTTCATGTGTTTCAGGCTCAAAGAGCTCAATCTGAGTGGCACAGATTTTTTCTACATCGCGTCGGATGCGTTCTAAATCAATATCGGGGACTGGTTGGGTAAAGACCAGCTCGTGCAGCGCACCGTGTACCTCGAATTGGGTCACCAAGGGCTGACCTAATAAGATCGGATGATCCAACAGCGCATCATAATCAACCGCGCTATATGCACCAAACTGGTGGCGCTGAGCAGCCTGTGGGTGGCCATCGGCACAGGCCAGACTCGTGTACACTTGCCAGTCTGGGTGTGTTTGCGGAGCCTCGATGCATACCACTTGGGGGTGATTTTCAAACCCGCGAGCGCCTAGGAAAACACTGGTGCCATTTAAAAAGGCATAATTGTCATCCACACGCGCAGTCCGCACCGACAGATCCCAAGCGTAGATCACATACTTTAGTTGGAGGGGGCCCTCGCATGGAGCGCAGACCCATTCATGGTCGCCATGCTTTTGAATGTCCACTAGGTGGCCGTTTGAGGTGGCCTGGATCGTTTCTATTTGCCGGGAAAAGTCTCGAATCAGGTAACTGCCTGGAATCCACGCAGGCAGAAAAAGTACCTGCCCTTGGGGGTCAGGTTGGGCAATGGTCATTTGCACATGGATGCGATGACCGGCCAAGTCTGGAAAGGAAACAACGTATTCTATAGGCGTAGAGTGCGATTGTGTCATAAACTATTTTTGCAATTCCAAGATTAGATAATTTTAACGTGTATTGTAGGAGGTCTCGTGAGCGAGCAGATGATTCAGGTTGAAACCCACGGTCGCGTTGGTTTGATTCGCATTGATCGTCCCAAAGTAATGAATGCCTTAAATGACGAGGTGGGGCGACAGCTATTGGCTCAGTGTCAGGAGTTTGATGCAGACAATGAGATTGCTGTTATTGTACTCACTGGCAACGAAAGGGCATTTGCCGCCGGGGTTGATATTGCGGCGATGAAAGACTGGAGTTACACAGATGTCTACAAGGCGGACTATATGGGCGCCCACTGGGAGGCCCTAGAGCGTATTCGCAAGCCCATGATTGCTGCAGTGGGTGGATATGCACTGGGTGGGGGCTGTGAACTTGCCATGTTATGCGATATGATCATTGCCGCCGACACAGCCAAATTTGGCCAGCCCGAGATTAACCTGGGCATCATACCTGGCTATGGTGGTACGCAGCGTCTGCCACGCGCCATCGGCAAGGCCAAAGCCATGGATATGGTTTTGACCGGGCGAATGATTACCGCTACCGAGGCCGAGCAATGGGGCCTGGTATCCCGTGTGGTGCCGGCAGATGAACTGCTGGACAAAACGCTCGAGGTGGCGCAACTCATCGCAGATAAATCTAGTGTGGCGACCATAATGGCCAAGGAAAGTGTGAATCAAGCCTTTGAGGGCGGATTATCACAGGGCCTGCTGTTCGAGCGTCGCAATTTCCACGCATTATTTGCTACCCATGACCAAAAAGAGGGCATGGCGGCCTTTGTGGAAAAACGCAAACCGGATTTTAAGGATGAGTAACGCTATCATCCCAAAGTAGTATTGTTGTTTTTATGCGTTGCGAGACCTTACATCATATTTACAGGTACTGCACGCTGAGAATAGGTGGAAACCCGTATCTTTAAAGGGTTTGACCTTTTGGGCACTCGGCGTTGGCTAGAACCAACGCCGCGAAAATGGTCCACAAGTAGTATTGGTTTGGCGCTATTTATTTGCTAGTTGTAATGAAATAACGCTATACTTTTTTGGTTTGGTACTGGCGGTTTTTACAATGCGAGATGAGGACTTCCAAGAAACGCGTGTTAAGCTTAGCGCGCAGCAGCATGCGCAGTTAGCGCGGCGTTCTCAGCAGGGCATTGTTCAGGTGTTAGGCGCCCAAGGGGTGCTGGCGCTAGTAGCCGTACTAATTACTTATGGGGTTGCAGGGTTGACTGCAGCCCTTTCCGCAGCAATAGGGGCGGGCGCATATTTTGTGCCCAATGCTTTATTTGCTTTGCGCCTTTTGGCAGGTTTGTGGCGTGGCGCCCCAGCAAACGCAGCGACGTTTCTTGTGGGTGAGGCCTTTAAACTAGGAAGCGCTTTAGTGCTGCTAGGTTTGGCCGCTTGGCAATATCATGCGTGGCTTGTGTGGCCAGCATTGTTGTTTGGCCTAGTGGCGGTACTAAAGGGTTATGTGTTGTTGCTTGCCATAGGCAGGCTGCCATGAGCACTTAGGTCTTGTGGTTTCACTGATTTCAAGGGTTTATTACAAATGGCTGCTAGTGACGTTTCAGCACAGTCAGGTTATATACAGCACCACCTTGTGCACTTGAATAACTCGGGTGTCAAGCAAGATGTTCTGGCCGATTTCAGCATCATTAACTATGACTCGGTCTTTTGGTCATTGCTGACAGGCTTTCTCACCCTATATTTCCTTTTACGTGCTTCACGCCGCGCTACGCCTGGCGTACCTGGGCGTTTTCAGGTGGCGGTTGAAATGCTGGTCGAGTGGGTCGAGGACCAG
This sequence comes from Paenalcaligenes sp., assembly GCA_035302345.1. GTDB lineage: Bacteria > Pseudomonadota > Gammaproteobacteria > Burkholderiales > Burkholderiaceae_B > Paenalcaligenes. The sequence goes on along the minus strand of DATGSS010000010.1, from coordinate 786 downwards.
GCCAAGCAAATTGTGCCCAGTGCCACCACGCGTCGTTTCGCAGCTCCATTGGCATTGACAGTGTTTCTCTGGGTGGTAGCGATGAACACGCTAGATTTATTGCCCGTTGACCTGTTGCCATGGATTTTCTCTACGACAGGATTAGGGGCTGAGCACGGCGATGTTTTATATTTTCACCGTATTTTGCCTACCGCCGACTTAAACGTGGCTATGGGAATGTCGTTGGGCGTGTTGTTACTGACCCTTTATTACGGTATCAAGATCAAAAAGCCCGCTGGCTTTGCCAAAGGCTTGTTGACTACACCCTTTACCGCTAGCGGTATCGCCATTATCTTTTTGGCACCATTTAATATTCTATTAAACCTGATTGAATATGCTGCCAAGACTGTTTCCCTGGGCATGCGACTCTTTGGAAACATGTTTGCCGGCGAGTTGGTGTTCATGTTGATTGCCCTGTTGGGTGGTGCATGGACAGGCTTTAGCGCTGCCAACCTCGGCTTGGGTATTGGACATATTCTTGCCGGTTCGGCCTGGGCAATCTTCCATATCTTGATTGTTCTCTTGCAGGCCTTTATTTTCATGATGCTGACCTTGGTCTATATTGGCCAAGCACATGAAACTGAATAATGTTTTCCTCTTGCTCGAGTCGGTCAACTCGGGCAGGATTGCAGATTGTTCTGCTTCGTTGTTTTTTAAACTTTAAACTCATAAGCTTTTTAACCAAGGAGTTATCATGACCAACGTTGCTTTAGTTGCCCTTGCTTGCGGTATTATCGTCGGTCTGGG
>DATGSS010000009.1:0-5547 GCA_035302345.1 Paenalcaligenes sp. | reverse complement strand
ATTGCCCTTAAATGGCAACCGTTCATCGGTGGTGCTGACCTTGCCACATCACGAGATGCAGCAGCTGAACGCCCTGGAGGACGAGGCTTTTAATCAAAGTATTACAGAGCGTTATGAGCACCGTTTGGGTGAAATGCGCCGTATCAGCGAGCGCACCGTCTACCCTCTGGTAGGCACCTATGCTGCGCGCTTTCATGCACAACGCTTTGCCTTGATCGGTGATGCCGCTGTGGGCATGCATCCAGTCACAGCGCATGGTTTTAATTTGGGTATTCTTAGCGTTAAGCACTTGGCCCAACGGGTGATCAACGCACACCGCCGCGGCCTAGATTTCAGTGCACCTAGCGTGCTTAGGGCCTATACGCGCGACCATCGCCTGAGCTCTTTACCGCTATTTGCGGCCACCAATTTTATTGTCTCTCTGTATACCAACGACCGAGCCCGCCTGCCTCGGCAAGCATTACTACAAATAGCTAATAAAGTGGTGCCTTTTAAAAAACTAGTGGCGACCCGACTGACCGGACTGTAGACGAACAAGTTCACCATTCTTTAGCACATGCTTGCTCATTCCTCCTGTAGTCCGTCCTTCTAATAGCATCTTTAACCCCCCAAACCAAGCGCCATGCCCAAATATTAAAATATGGCCTGACGCTTCTTGTGCTCGTCGATAAACCGCTTTTATACGGGCAGCAAAATCCTCAAATGACTCACCTAAAGGCAGGGCATGTATCTCATTCTCCCAAGCCCCAGGAAACGCTTCATCCAACTCGTCCCAGGTTTTCCCCTCCCAACGACCAAAATCTATTTCTATTAAGTCGGGATCAATATGTGCACTAGGGTAACCATGCAAAGCTGCAGTTTGACGTGCCCGTTCTAACGGGGATACCCAAACCTGCGTAAAGGGTATCTCTGACAGCACCAAGCGATTACGCATCGCTAATTCTTCATTGTTCGCACTGAAGCTGGTATCTAGAGGAATATCTCGGTGTCCTTGAAGGCGCCCCAAACTATTCCAAGAAGTACGAAAGTGTCGAATAAACCAAAGCTCTGCCATTAAGTGTTCTCCACCAAAAGCTGCGCACACTGACTTTCAATTTTTAAGTAAACATGAGCACCTGCCTCGTAGGGCAAGTTTCCAGTTGAGTGCAGTGTGTCAACGACGAGCTGGCCATCAGGTGTTGTTATTAAATAGCGGACTTGGCTACCCAGAAACTCTCGGTGCGTTACTGTACCCGAAATATCCCCATTGGATGCCGTGATTTTTATGTTTTGTGGACGCAACACAATACGATTCGCACCTTCGACTGGGGTGCCAGCATTCAGCCGTTGCCCACTAGCAGTAGTAAACATGCCATCTATCATCTGCCCCTCGATGATATTTGCTGTACCTAAAAACCCAGCAACAAAGGTATTGGCAGGATGGTCGTAAAGTGCCTGGGGTGTGCCAATTTGCTGAATTACCCCCTTATCTAAAACGGCCATCCGATCAGCCGTACTGTTAGCCTCTTCTTGGTCATGCGTGACAAAGATGGTTGTTAGCCCTAACTTCCTTTGCAGCGCTAATAATTCACGCCGCATTTGAACGCGCAACGCCGCATCCAAATTAGATAAAGGCTCATCCAGCAACAATACTTGAGGTTCAATCGCAATCGTACGTGCCAACGCAACACGCTGTTGCTGCCCACCCGATAATTGGGCAGGCATACGATCAGCGAGATGCCATAATCCCACTGTCTCTAAAGCAGCCTCTACCTTGGTAGCAATCTCGCTTGCTGGCATCTTGCGCTCTTCTAAACCAAACGCTACGTTCTTGCGCACGGACATATGAGGCCATAATGCATAAGACTGAAAAACCATCCCGACATTACGACGCCAAGGCGGTAGGTCAGCTACATCTCTCTCTCCGATAAATATTTGACCAAGCGGTGTAGGACCAAAACCTGCGATAGCACGTAAGAGGGTAGATTTACCTGATCCTGAGGGGCCTAGGAAAGCAAAAAACTCTCCAGGCTCGATGTCCATATTAATACCCTCTAAAACTTTGGTTTCACCGAATGATAGATGTAAATCCTGAATTCGAATACCTACTTTTTGTTGTGTCATTATCTTATCTACCAATCCTTAGTATTGCTCATTACCAGTCATCGTTTGTCGTCTACGCTCTCGCTCAATAATGCGTTGCGAAAGGTAAGTACCTAACGCCACGATTACCACCGCGAGAACACCAAGAGCAGCACCTGCTCCGCGTCCTGCTGGAGACTGCATGTACAGATAAATACCATAGGCCAATGGTGCCTCAGATGAGCGGGCGACCAGCATAATCGTGGCTGATAGCTCAACGGCTGCCGTAGCAAAGCTAGTAACAAAGCCGGCTAAAATACCACCCGTCATTAAAGGCACAACAATACGTCGGATCGTACTCGTACGGGATGCCCCTAAACTTTCTGCAGCCTCTTCTAAAGAAAGTGATATTTGCTGTAATGCTGCCATACAGGCTCGTAATGCATAGGGCAAACGACGCACAGCCAACGCAACAACAATAATCCCCCAAAAACTAGACATTTTTCCTAGGCCAAACGGTAGCTCTACCGTATGGAACATACGTAGATACCCAATGCCCAACACAACGCCTGGAACCGCCAAGGCTGCGGTCGCCATATAATCCAGCCATTTCCTACCCACCAGCTTTGTGCGAATCACAATGTAAGCAATGAGCGTCCCCAGCACGACATCAATAACAGCCGCTGAGCCAGCGTAAAGCAAGGTATTCCAAACATACTGTGAAGATTGCGTAAAAATCGTACTGAAATGCTGCAAGGTAAACCCATCGGGTAAAGGAGAGAATGACCAAACAGTTCCAAATGCCAGTAGCAACAAACCTATATGTGGGGACAGCACTAAAGTAAGAATTAAAATTACCACTACCCAGGCCAACCATTTCTCACGAGGCTTTAAATCACGGCGCGATAAACCTCCGCCCCCCTTTTGCACGGTCGCATAGTCTTTTCCACGCATAAACAAGAAAGATGCCCATAAGGAAAAAACCGAAAACAGAACTAAAATGAATGAAATGACATAACCCATCGGGTCATTAATACCCACACCTGTGATACGCAAGTAAGCCTGTGGTGCCAACATAGTATTCACGTTCAATAACAAAGGAGTGCCTAAGTCATCAAACACTTTGATAAACACAAGCGCAGCGCCTGCTAAATAACCAGGCATAGCCAAAGGAAAAACCACTCGCCTAAACATGCGCATGCCATAAGAGCCTAAGTTTTGCGCTGCTTCTTCCATCGAGCGATCGATATTCCGTAAGCTGGCTGATAGATTAATTAAAATAAAAGGAAAGTAATGGATAGATTGCACTAAAATCACACCCGACAACCCTTCCATAAATGGAATACGGAAGCCGAAGTGCTGATTAAGTAAAAGATTAATTGACCCATTACGGCCAAATAGCAATGACATAGCAACAGCACCAACAAAGGGCGGCATAATTAAAGGAATAATTCCTAGTGCCTGAATCGCTGCTGTACCGGCAAAATTAAACCTGGTCGTAATATAAGCTAAGGGTAAAGCGATTATGGTTGCCATGACCACAGACATGGCTGAAACATAAAATGAGTTAGCGAAGCTTTCTCGGAATAACGATGTATTAATAAAGTCCTGGAAATTCTGAAAGGTAAATGCCCCAGTACGTGCATCCAAAAAAGCAACATAGATCACCTGTGCAACAGGTAAGATCAAGAAAGCCATTAAAAAAATGGCAATTAAAATGCCAACGACTGCTGCACCTGATACACGCGGAAAAAGCGTAAAACGGCGCAAAGCAGCGTTTGGAGAAGCAAAAGCTTTCATTATTATCCCCGCGAAAAAAGCTGGTATTTCATGAACCCGATTAAGCATCGGGTTCTTATAGGGAATCTTTAAAGTGCAGCAGCTTGCTCAGCAAGTTCACGAGCCTTACGATAATTAGTTACAGCAAAATCATCCCAGCTTTGCTCGATCTCGGCTTGGCGCCCTACCACCACGGTATCAGCTTGTGCCCGTGACGTCGTAAACACCTGTGTAAAAGCCGGATTTAGTGACTCTTCTTGCGTAATTGGCATGGCTTCGATTAATGCACGCGCTTCATCAATTAATGCCAGCGCTTCTGGATTACCGCTTTTTTCATAACTGGCTTGCGCTTTATGGACTGCACTCACTGCTGCCCGCAAGTCATTCAAGCGGTATGTGATTAATGCATCAAAGAGTGAGTTGACGAGATTGTAGCGTTCGCCTGAAACATCCACATCAAATGCTATCGCATCCGGAGCAAACTCTTCGGAAAATGGGTTGGGGAAGCCTTCTGGTGCATTTTCATAAGCAGCAGGATTCACTGGCAAGCGCATAATGGCTGGTCGCAGTAGTATCTCTTGCCCCTCTGGCGATAAAAGGAACTCAACAAACTGTACTGCACCCTCTTTATTCGGCGCATTTTTTAACACCCCAATATTTGCCGGGACGATGGCAGTTAAACTAGGATAGACAAGCTCGACGGGGAAGCCTGAAGCTTTCGACGCCAAACCAAAGAAGTCGATCACAATACCAAAGCCCGTAGAACCTGAGTTCACCGCATCTGGCACACCAAAACTACGTTCAGTCACTGTATTCATATTGCCGGAAATCCACTTCCAAGTCGCCCAGCCTTTATCCCAGCCCTCCCCTTGCAGCACAGTTTCTACAGTTAAATGTGTTGTACCAGAGCGTGACGGCGAGGACATCGCCACATGCCCATAGTATTCGGGGCGTTTGAGGTCCTCCCACTCGACTGCTATCGGTAAGTCGTTGGCCATCACATAACGCGTGTTATACATAATGCCGTAACCAGATGCAGCGAAACCGAAATAACTATTTTCTTTATCATTAATAGGGTAGCCGCCTATTTCATCGGGAATACCCTCGGATGCAATATCAATCTTTTCTAACAGCCCCTCCTCTCGTAATACTTCAAAGGCATCAGGAGCGGAAGCCCACATTAAATCAATGGTGTTCGCATCACGCGTTTCTTTCAAATGCGTAACGGCTGCATTCGTATTACGACTGACCACCTCTAGGGTGGTGCCTGGATAAGCGGCCTCAAAAGCTTCTTTAAAAGGATCCGTCATATCACGTGGAAACGATGTGACTACTGTTACCGTATTCGCGAACACGAGAGACGAAGACAGCACCAATGCTGCCGTAGTTGTAAACGTCAAAAACTTCCTCATATATTCCTCCACAGTTTACTTTTTATCTGTTGTCACACCAATGTAGGATAGCTACCTTAGTAGAATCTACACTGATGCACACCAACCATGCTTCAAACAATAAGTAAACGAAACCTATTGTTTCATATGGAAACACAGGTCAATATTGACCCTTTCCCATTAGGTTAAGCATATTATGATAACGTAACCACAGATAAAGTTGCTTACGTGAAATACCTAATAGCTGTGCGGCTTTCTTCTCATATCTGCCAGTTTCTGCTAATGCTGCACGCAATACGCCCTTTACTAACCGCGT
>DATGSS010000008.1:0-59121 GCA_035302345.1 Paenalcaligenes sp. | reverse complement strand
TTAGCTATCCAGTTTGCTGCGCAGTATTTCGGCGACTTGGCGGGGGTTGGCTTGCCCTTTGGCAGCTTTCATCACCTGTCCCACCAATGAGTTAAACGCTCGATCGCGACCCGCGTGATATTGCTCGACGATTTTTGGGTTAGCAGCAATTGCTTCGTCTACCATAGCCTCGATAGCACCAGTGTCGCTGATTTGTTTATAGCCGCGCTTTTCAATGATGCGATCAGGGTCTCCTTGTTCTTCGCCATCCCACATCGCTGTGAATACCTTGCGTGCCATATTATTGGAAATGGTGTTGTCTGCGATGCGGCGAATCAACCCTGCTAATTGCTCAGGGCGGATAGGGGATTCATCGATGCTGAGCTCATTGCGGTTGAGCACGGCGGCGAGATCAGTGAGAATCCAGTTTGCAATCAACTTGGGCTCTTTGCCTTGCAAGGCCTGCAGGGTCGCCTCGAAATAATCTGTCGTGTTTCTTGCAGTGGTGAGCTGCTCGGCATCATAGTCAGTTAAATCGAGTTCTTGCTTAAAGCGCTGGCGTTTTTCTGCAGGGAGCTCGGGCATTTCGGCACGAATGTCGTCAATCATTGCATCGCTAAGCACCAAAGGCAGAAGGTCAGGATCAGAGAAATAACGATAATCATCTGCGTCTTCTTTGGTGCGCATGCTGCGCGTTTCGTCCAGGTCGGCATCATAAAGACGGGTTTCCTGTACGATGGTGCCCCCATTTTCTAGTACATCAATTTGGCGTTGGGCTTCATAATTGATGGCGCGTTCGAGAAAACGGAAAGAATTAATGTTTTTTAATTCGCATCGGGTGCCCAACGTGGTTTCACCTTTGGGGCGCACTGAAACGTTGGCATCGACACGAAATGAACCTTCTTGCATATTGCCGTCACAGATGCCTAGCCAGACGACCAAGCCATGTAAAGTACGGGCAAATTCGGCTGCTTGGGCGGCGCCCCTCATGTCGGGCTCAGAGACAATTTCCAAGAGCGGGGTCCCCGCGCGGTTGAGGTCAATGCCCGAGCTGGACTCACCATGCGGGCCGGTAAAGTTTTCGTGCAATGATTTGCCTGCATCTTCTTCGAGATGCGCCCGAGTCAGGGCAATACGATGCGTTTGTTCGTCCAGGTTAAAAACGATTTCCCCACCCTCTAATATTGGCAAATCAAATTGACTGATTTGATAATTTTTAGGCAGGTCAGGGTAGAAGTAGTTTTTACGGGCAAATACCGAGGTCTGATTGATTTCTGCGCCTACCGCTAAACCGAACATCACCGCTTTTTGGGCGACAGCGCGGTTAAATACAGGCAAAGCCCCAGGCAAAGCCATATCGACTTCGTTGGCCTGGGTGTTTGGCTCGGCGCCAAAGGCTGTACTACTGTTAGAAAAAATCTTGGATGCCGTGGACAGCTGCACGTGCGTTTCCAAGCCAATGACAATTTCCCAATCCATGATTACAGCTCCGGTGTTCGTTGATGCCAGTCAGTGTGTGTTTGGAAACAGTCGGCAATTGCCAATAGCTGGCCTTCTTGGAAGTAATTGCCGATGAGTTGCATGCCAATGGGCAGAGGTTTATCACCGCTGCTCAGCCCACAGGGAGTGCTCAGGGCGGGTAGACCTGCCAAGTTAACGCTCAGTGTGTAGCGATCGGCGCGCCATGGATCAGTAGGGGCATCGACTGCTTGATTAAGGGCATGCGGGAGCCCGGCACTGACAGGAGCAAAAATCACATCGCATTGGGACAGGGCAGCCTTGTATTGTTCGAGGATCATTGCCCGGACGCGTTGTGCTTGTAAAAAGAAAGTCTCGTAGTGCCCCTCGCTAAGCACATAGGTGCCAGCCAAGATACGGCGCTTGACCTCGGGGCCAAAACCCTCGGAGCGACTGCGCGACATCATCTCGTGGATGTCAGAGTAATCCTGAGCACGGTGACCAAAACGCACCCCATCAAAACGAGACAGATTGCTCGAGGCCTCGGCAGGACTAATGACATAGTAGGCAGCTGTCGCCATATCAATCAAAGGCAATGACACCTCGACGCGCTCAGCGCCTAGTTTTTCCAAGGTTTGCAGCGCCTCTTCGAGGCTTTTGGCAACCTCGGGCTCTAGATCATTTTCTAGAAATTCTTTGATGAGACCAATACGTAAACCTTTGAGGGGTTGGGTCCCGTTGGCTTGGAATTGCTGTTGTACGTCATCAAACTGATTGCGTACACGGGCACCGTTGTTGTCTTGTTGATTGCAGTGAGTTAATGAGGTGGGATCGCGCTCATCGAAACCGCACATGGTTTCGAGCAAATACAACAAATCGCGTGCATGGCGTGCCATGGGACCTGCCTGATCCAGACTAGAGCCATAGGCCACCATGCCATAGCGAGAGACCGTCCCGTAGGTAGGTTTGATACCGCTGATGCCACAAAAGGCAGCAGGCTGACGGATAGAGCCGCCAGTGTCCGAACCAGTAGCAGCTAAAGCCAAGCCAGCAGCGACAGCTGCAGCCGAGCCACCTGAGGAGCCACCGGGGGTGCGGTCAGAGTCCCAAGGATTTAGGACCGGGCCAAAAAATGATGTCTGGCTGTCCGAACCCATGGCAAACTCGTCACAATTGAGTTTGCCCAAAGTCACTGTGCCAGCAGTTTGTAGTCGTTCGACAATGGTCGCGTCAAACGGGCTTTGGTAGTTTTGTAGCATTTTGCTGGCTGCGGTAGTCTGCCATTGGCGCGTTACAAAAACGTCTTTGTGACCGATGGGAACCCCAGTCAGTGGGCCATGCGTATTGTTCGCACGCAAAGCATCGGCATGTTTGGCCTGAGCCAGCGATGCATCTGAGTCGATATCGACCCAGGCATTAAGCTGTTGATGTGTTTGGATGGCGGAAAGACAGCTCTGAGTGAGTTCTAGAGCATTGATTTTCTTGTTGTCAAAAGCCTCATTGAGGGATTCAATCGTAGGAAAGGTGTTTAAAAACATATGGGCAAGCCTATTCAATAACAGTCGGCACGAGGAAGAGCCCATCTTCCTGGGCGGGCGCATTGGCCATGAGGGCTTTGCGCTGGGCAATGGTTGAGTCAGGGGCCGGCACATCATCACGTAAACGCAACGTGGCGTCGCTCATGGCCGTTAATGGGCTGATCAGTGGTGTCACCCCGGCGGTATCAACCGTTTCTAACTGTTTAATAAGGGTTAAGATATGGCTAAAATCATTTTTTGCCTGCTCACTTTGCGCTTCGTCGAGCTCTAATTGGGCGAGCTCGGCAATATGAGCGACTTCTTGTCTGGTAACAGTCATAATGTATTCCGGATATCCTTCGATGACCAAAAAGTGATTGATGCAGCACTAAAATATACAATGTAGCCTGCTAATTGGGAAAATATACTGTTTTTGCCCCGTACGTATCAATTCCATACCGATTTGAGCCCAATTTGATGGAAAATCGTTACAGGTTTTAACGAGGCGCTAAATCAGTCTTATTTTGCTCTGATTATAAGTTATCATTAACAGTTTACTTCTTCAGTGTTTTATGTTCGCTTGCGTGGGTGGCAGTTTTGCCTCGTAAATTTAATTCAAGCGCTCGCACGGAACATTTTTTTTATCTATTTTATCTACATTGCACACCCATGTTCGGATTCCTACGCAGTTATTTTTCTAGTGATATGGCCATTGACCTCGGGACGGCGAATACGCTGATTTATGTCCGAGGCAAGGGTATTGTGCTTGATGAGCCTTCGGTAGTGGCAATAAGACACGATGGCAGCCCCAATGGGAAAAAAATTATTCAGGCAGTCGGCCAAGAGGCCAAACAAATGCTCGGGCGGGTGCCCGGCAACATCGAGGCGATACGCCCCATGAAAGATGGTGTAATCGCCGATTTTACAGTGACTGAGCAGATGCTCAAACAATTTATTCGGATGGTGCACCCGCGCAGCATGTTTGCACCCAGCCCGCGAATTATCGTTTGTGTTCCCTGCGGGTCCACCCAGGTCGAGCGCCGAGCTATTCGCGAATCAGCCCTTGGTGCTGGTGCCAGCCAGGTTTATTTGATCGAGGAGCCCATGGCTGCCGCGATTGGTGCGGGCTTGTCAGTCTCCGACGCAAGCGGTTCAATGGTAGTTGATATTGGCGGTGGGACCACCGAGGTCGCCATTATTTCCTTAGGGGGTATGGTTTACAAAGGCTCGGTTCGCGTGGGTGGCGATAAATTTGATGAGGCTATTATCAACTATATTCGTCGAAACTACGGTATGCTGATTGGTGAGCCTACTGCGGAACGTATCAAGCAAGAGATCGGTTCAGCCTTCCCCGGGACTGAGGTTCGTGAGATTGAAGTCAAAGGGCGTAATCTCTCCGAAGGGGTTCCGCGCAGCTTTAATGTGTCCTCTAATGAGATTCTGGAATCGTTGACCGATCCGCTCAATCAGATCATTTCTGCCGTGAAAACCGCGCTCGAGCAAACCCCGCCTGAGTTGGGGGCTGATATAACTGAAAAAGGGATTGCTTTGACAGGGGGCGGTGCCCTTTTACACGATTTAGATCGTCTCCTGGCCGAGGAAACTGGCTTACCTGTCGTTGTCGCTGATGACCCACTCTCATGCGTCGTTCGTGGTTGTGGCGAAGCGCTTGAGCATTTGGAAAAGCTCGGTTCTGTATTCATTTATGATTAAACACTGATTGATGTGCGGGCCCCTGGATCAATGGGGCTCAACCTCCCCGAACACTCTCCATGCAATCACAAAGCTCAGTTCAGCTTTTCAAGCAAGGGCCATCTGCCGAAATACGGCTGGCCCTTTATGTTCTTTTGGCGGTCGTGCTGTTGGTTGTGGATGCACGTTGGTCGGTATTAGAGCCTGCACGTCAAGGAATATCAGTGGTGTTGTACCCATTTCAACGCGCAGTACATGCGCCGGGCGATGGCGCGCGTTATTTACGTACCTGGGCGGATGCGACCCAAGCCGTACGAATGGAAAAAGAGGCCTTGCACCGCCAACGTATCGAGCTCGCGCAGGTCACAACGACAGCAGCTCAATTAGCCAGCGAAAACGAACAGCTACGGCGTTTGTTGCAGGTCACCGATACCATCACGCAGCCTGTAGTCGCGGTCGAGGTTTTCTACGAGCCTCCGAACCCTTTTAATCGTCGTTTGGTCTTTAACAAAGGCTCGGCAGCGGGTATTCGACCCGGGATGCCAGTGATTGATGAAGGTGGGGTCGTTGGGCAGATCCTAAGGGTAACCCCATATACCGCCGAGGCTGCACTGCTGACTGATGAAAATGTTTCCATTCCGGTGCAGGTATTACGCAACGGCTTGCGTTTGGTCGCTTTTGGTGGCCACACCGAGTCTAAAATAGAGGTCCGCTATTTGACACCTGATGTCGACCTACAGGCCGGTGATCTATTGATTACCAGCGGTATTGGCGGACTTTTCCCGGCTGGTTTGCCTGTTGCACGTGTGGATGACATCGAGCACGATACTTCTACAGGGTTTGGCAAGGCGGTAGCCAGCCCGATGTCTCGTCCCGAGCGGTACCGACATTTCTTGGTGCTGCTTGTAGAGGATTCTGTACCTAGTTTGCAAGACGCAAAACAATTTTATGAGTAAAAAGCGCTCAGCTTCTCGTATTAAAACCTCCATAGGGGCTTTACAGCCATTGGACACCAGTCCCTTTAGACACCCATCCAGCCCGTGGCTGATCGGTGGCTCTATCTTTTTGGTCTGGTTAGTCAGTCTGCTGCCTTGGCGTATCTGGATACAAGCACCTGATTTATTGATGTTGGTATTGTGCTTTTGGGCGCTGCACGAGCCGCGCCGCGTCAATATGCTGCTGGGCTTTTTTCTAGGTATTTTGATAGATGTCCATGATGGTTCTTTATTGGGCGAGCATGCGCTGAGTTACGTGTTGGCTATTTATGGCGTGCATGTGCTGCGCCGACGTTTATTATTATTTGGCGCTGGGGTCCAAGCCATTCATTTACTCCCTGTTTTTCTAGTGGCGTTAGCTATTCCCAGATTTGCCCACGCCTGGCTAGTGGGTGAGTGGATAGGCTGGGGATGGGGTCTGTCCGCGGTATTTATAGCGTTGTTATGGCCCTTGGCCGATTTTCTGTTGTTTCTACCTCAGCGTCGCTTGGATGCCAGTGACGAAGAGGGCTCCTGAGGGATACGCGCCAGATGTTTGAATTTAAAAAGACATCTCATCTCTTAAAGCGCAGGATGTTGATCCGCTGCTTGGTGGCGGCGATTACGGTCATTATTTTGTTTTCCTCGTTGGGGGCGCGTCTTTGGTATTTACAGGTCGTGCGTTACGAGGGTTTGGCTGCTCAAGCCGATCAAAACCGTATTGCGGTTTTGCCATTGCCGCCGCGTCGGGGTGAAGTCCTCGATCGCAATGGCGAGACCATTGCCCGTAATTATCGGGATTATACGCTGACGGTCACCCCGGCGTATGCAGGTCGTGATTTAGAAGCCTTGCTCGAAGAGCTCAGTGCTGTGGTTTACCTGAGCCCACGTGACCAGCGCCTTTTCCTGCAAGCCGTTTCACAAGGCAGCCGCTATCGTCCTCAGCTTTTACGCAAAAACCTCAACGAGGTTGAGGCCTCTTGGTTTGCTGCTCAGTCTTATCGCTTTCCTGGGGTAAATCTCGAGGCCCGTTGGGTGCGTGAATACCCGCAAAAAGAAACCGCCGCGCACGTGATTGGTTATGTGGGCCGCATTTCTTCGGCGGATGAAGAGCGTCTCGAAGAAGAAGGACGGTTGGGCAATTATCGGGGCACTTCGGTGATTGGTAAAAAGGGCATCGAGCTGACTTGGGAGGAAAAACTCCACGGCGAGACAGGCCTCGAAGAAGTCGAGGTAACAGCGTCGGGACGTCCTGTGCGGGTACTTAATCGGATCGAACCGGTAGCTGGGTTTGATTTGCGCCTCTCTCTTGATTTGGGGTTGCAGCGTTTGGCCGAGCGACTTTTTACCGGTTATCGTGGTGCTTTGGTTGCTATCGAGCCAGCCACTGGCGAGGTTCTGGCTTTTGTATCATCGCCATCCTTTGACCCCAATTTATTCATTGATGGTATTGACTCCGAGAGCTGGCGCAAGCTAAACGAATCAGAAGACCGTCCCCTGATCAACCGCCCCTTGTTTGGGACGTATCCTATCGGGTCGACGTACAAGCCCTTTGTGGGTTTAGCAGCTCTAGAAATGGGCAAACGTGACGCTAAAGAACGCATTTATGATCCTGGATATTTTGAATTCGGTGGGCAGCGTTTTCGTAATGCCGGCGGGGCATCCTATGGTCACACTGATATGCACCGCGCCATTGTTGTGTCATCGGATACTTATTTTTATTCGTTAGGCCCAGAAATCGGGGTGGATAACCTGCATGATTTTAGTAAACAATTTGGTTTTGGGCAGATCACCGGTATTGACCTGGACGGTGAGCGCAAAGGAATCCTGCCGTCACGCGAATGGAAACGCAAACACTACGCGGATCCCGAGCAACGACACTGGTACGCGGGTGAAACGGTATCAGTGGCAGTTGGGCAAGGATATAACTCCTTTACTTTATTGCAGCTAGCGCAGGCCACCTCGGTGTTAGCCAATGATGGGGTGTATATGACCCCGCATTTAGTGACAGACCTCATCGATCCTCAAACGGGTGATTCCGAATCCCTGGTCCAAGAGCCCGCACACACCATTGATCTAAAGCCCGAGCATTTAGAAATCATTAAAAATGCGATGGTTGATGTCACCGTCAGTGGGACAGCTCGTGCCGCCTTTAAAGATGCGCCCTATAAAACGGCGGGTAAAACTGGCACGGCGCAGGTATTTAGTCTGCGCGGAGCTAAGTACAAGGCCGAGGAAATAGAAGAAAGATTACGCGACCATGCCCTATTTATGGCTTATGCGCCTGCTGAAAACCCCCAAATTGCATTGGCCTTATTAGTAGAGAATGCGGGCTGGGGGGCCACAGTGGCAGCCCCTATGGCCCGCCAGATTTTTGATTATTGGCTGCTAGATCGGCATTCCATGTTATGAGAAAGCTTTGGCATGCGGCAGCGACCGCCTTACTCGCATTTGATTGGCCCTTATTGATTTTGCTGGGGGTGATGGCGGTGCTGGGGCTGACTGTCATGCAGTCGGCTGTCGGCATTGATGACCCACGATTTGCTGAGCAATATCGCAATTTTATCGTCGCCTTTTTTCTTATGTGGGGGGTAGCCCTGATCCCTGTTGCCTGGGTGCAGCGCTGCGCTGTGGTGATCTACCTGATCGCTGTGGCTCTTTTATTAGGGGTCGAGTTTTTTGGTGAAACCAGTAAAGGCGCTACGCGGTGGCTCAACCTAGGAGTGGTGCGTATCCAGCCTTCCGAGGGTCTTAAACTAGCAGTACCCATCATGTTGGCATGGTATTTTCAGCAGCGTAAGAACACCCAAATCAATTTATTAGATTTGTTGGTGTCTTTAGTGTTGCTGATTATCCCTTTTTTCTTGGTGGTGCGGCAGCCTGACTTGGGGACAGCTCTATTGGTATTTATCGTGGGCTTGAGCGTGATTTATTTCGCCGGTCTGCCTTTCCGCTGGTTTGCACCGTTGGTGGTTTTGCTGGTTATTGGCATCGGCTTGATGCTGCATTATGAAGACACCCTATGCGATCCAGATTTTGATTGGCATATTTTGCATAGTTATCAAAAGCATCGGGTCTGCACCCTGTTTAATCCTAGCCTGGATCCTTTGGGCAAGGGGTTTCACACCATTCAGTCCATGATTGCTGTGGGCTCTGGCGGGGTTTATGGCAAAGGCTTTATGCAGGGTACCCAGGCGCATTTAGATTTTATTCCCGAACGCTCAACAGACTTTATTTTTGCTGTCTATGCCGAGGAGTTCGGCTTGTACGGAGGCATCGTTTTATTGGTGCTGTATGGATTGGTGATCTTGCGGGGCTTGGTAATTGCAGCTTATGCACAAACCCAATTTAGCCGATTATTGGCCGGTGCTATGGCAATGATGATGGCTGTCTATGTGTTCGTAAACATTGGCATGGTAACCGGAATTTTACCCGTGGTTGGGGTGCCGCTACCTTTTTTGAGTTATGGCGGTACGGCCCTAATTACACTGGCGCTGACCTGTGGTTTATTAATGGCTATTAGCCGTGAACAACCTCCTGAGCAAAACTCATCAGGATAATGCCGCCGGTAGTTGGGTCAATAGCCGTTGTATAGGCGCTGGCAGGGCCTGCTTAGAAAGCGTTTGTATATCAACCCAAACATAGTTCTCTGTACTAGGTAGAGATAAGTTAGCAGGGTCTAATTCAGGTGTGTGTAATAGCCATGGGCGAATGTCCAAGGCAAAATGCGTAAACCGATGCAGTACCGCGGGCAATGACTTTAATGCTACCCGTGGCTGACCCAGCCTGTTGGTTTGAGGGCGGTAGAAATCCCGTAGCTTTGCTTGGCTAGTAAACGCTGGTAGCGCTAATAAACCGCCCCAGATGCCAGTGTTGGGGCGCTGTTGTAACAACAGCTGATTATCGCGACCCACCCAAATTAACATATGCCGACGACGAGTCGGGTAGCTGCGTCGAGGGTTAGGCGCGGGCAATTGAGCCACACACTGCTGCTGATAAGCATAACAGTGTCTTTGCACCGGACAGGCCGAGCACTGGGCCTGATGGCGGGTACAAACCAATGCACCCAAATCCATTAGCCCCTGTGTATAGGCTGTCATATCTAAAGAGTCAGGTGCAGCATCAACCAACTGCTGGGCAAGTTCCCAGAGCATTTTCTCGGTAGCACTGCGCTGGGTGGGTGTAAATACCCCTGCAAAACGGGCCAGTACCCTTTTGACGTTGCCATCTAGTATGGATACCCGTTCGCCAAATGCAAAGGCAGCAACGGCTGCGGCTGTCGAAGGCCCAATGCCGGGTAAGGTCTGTAGTTGTGCTTGTGTGCGCGGGAATGCACCCCCAAAGTCAGCAACAATAATTTGAGCACAGCGGTGCAAATTGCGCGCTCTGGCGTAATAACCTAGCCCTGCCCAGTAGGGCATGACCTCATCTTGTTGTGCCGCAGCCAGGCTATGCAAATCGGGAAAACGCTGCAAAAACCGTTTGTAATAACCCAGCACCGTCGTGACCTGGGTTTGTTGCAGCATGATTTCTGCCAGCCAGATCCGATAAGGCTCGCGGCTGCTTTGCCATGGGAGGCCATGTCGACCGTGCTTTTTTTGCCACTGGGCCACGCTCTGAGCGAATACGGGGATCGCGTGTTTATCCAGATGATGTGTCGTCGTCACAGATATTAAATTAAAGCTGATAAGCGGGACGACGGTTGACCGACCACCGGGCCGCTAATGCCGCTACAATAACAACCAAAGCCAGCGCCAAAATAATACTAAGCACATCTGGCATATGTAAGCTCAGGTTAATGTGATAGCTGGCAGCAATACGAGCAAAGGTATCTGAAAAGAGCCCTAAAGCCAAGCCCCCCATCAGCAGTGCCAACAGACTAGCAAAAAAGCCAATTAAAGCCCCAAAATACAAAAATGGCCGACGTACAAAATCCTCGGTGGCCCCAACCAAACGGGCCACAGCGATTTCCTCTTGGTGGTTGAGAGCCTGTAAACGGATGGTATTGAATACGGTACCAATCACAATCAGAATGACCCCTAAACTAAGAAATAACAGTGCTTGGCGTGCAAATTCTAGCAGGGTCTCTAATTTTTGTAGCCAATCTATATCCAGCAATACCTGTTCTACAGTTGGTATTGCCTCTAGCGAAGAGACCAGATCAGAAATTGATTTTTCCGCTTGATTTTGATCATTGAGCTGTAAAACATAGGCATCAGGTAATGGATTTTCCTCCAGTACACTCAACGCCTGATCCCAGCTGGGGTTGTCTTTTAGGCTATTTAAAGCTTGGTCTCTAGAAATAAACTCAAAGCCCTCTACCCATTGGCCAAACTCAGTTTCCAATTGCTCCTCTAGCATTAGCCGTTGCTCGGAAGAGGTATCCGCCTGCAGAAATAATGTCATCTCGGTAGCAATGGGGATATGTTGTGCCAAAGGCTGGGTAGATAACAGCAAGCTCCAGCCAATAAAAGGCACGGCCAGCGCCAAAGCCAATACGATAATATTAGCCAGAGAGGAGAGTGGACGGGTAGCTAAACGGATAATAGCAACGCGTAGAGCATAACGATGTTGCCGTAGCCAACGTATCATGACGGGACTCCTGGTTGGTCGGTAAAGCGCCCGGCATCCAAGGTAAAGGTACGACGTGCATAATCCTGCATGAGGCGATGATCATGCGAAGCAATCAAAGTAGTCACACCGACTTGGTTAAAATCTAAAAAAACATCCATAATTTTTTTAGCTGTTTCATCGTCTAAATTAGCAGTGGGCTCGTCTGCAATAACCACAGCAGGTCGGTTAACAATTGCCCGTGCAATCGCCAGGCGCTGTTGCTCACCCCCCGAAAGCTCGACCGGGTAGTGATCGCATTTGTCTCCCAGGCCAACCTTTTCCAAGGCAGCTCGGGCCCGTTTGTTGGCAGTTTGTGGTGCAATACCTAGCACCTCGAGAGGCAGCATGACATTATGCAAAGCACTGCGATCATTTAATAGATGGATGTCTTGCAGGATCAGGCCGATCGAACGACGTAAATAAGGCAACCCACGCGCGGGTAGCTGGTCAACGCGATTGCCTTGGACCAGTACTGCACCACGTGATGGAGCCTCGAGTCCGCCAATCAAGCGCAGCAACGTAGATTTACCAGCGCCCGAGGGGCCACTGATAAAAATAAACTCGCCAGCATCGATGCGGAAATTAAGGTCGACCAGTATGTTTGGGCTGCGACCATAAGATTTAAAGACGTGCTTGAATTCGATCATAGGTAGGTCTATTAAGTGTCATGCATAGGAGTATTATGCCGCACCATCGTAATTTATGCTGCATTCGGTGTTAGCATTGAATTATCTTTACAGCAGACATGCATGAGATGGTCATCACCTCTGCGTGCATTCCATTGTGACATGTCTAGATAAAAGAAAAGCATGCATTTTGTTGCTGTAGTTTGCGTCTTTTATCTGTCAAGAATTGAAAATGTTGTGTTTCCCGAGTCATTTCTCGGGTAAATTCATATAAATATATAAAGACTTATTATGGGAGATTTAGCTCATGGGGCTGTTACAATATAAAACACGCTTTTTGACTGCTATTGCAGCAGTCGCCTTGATATCAGGTTGTGCCACAGGCGAGATGGGACGCGGTGAAACTACAGCGGTCGGCGCGGGTGCAGGTGCAGCTGTGGGGGCTGGTTTAGGTGCTCTCATGGGTGATAGCAGCAAGGCCACTTGGATCGGCGCCGGTATCGGTGCATTGGCCGGTGGGGTTGCAGGCTATAACTGGTCAGGTATTAAAAAGGATGTAGAACAATCGGGTGCTACTGATCTGGGCGTTAGTGTGACAGAAATGCCAGATGGCTCTTTGCGCGTTAATTTGCCTAGCCATGTTTCTTTTGCAGTGGGCAAGGCCAACCTGAGCACACAGCTATATCCAGTATTGGATAGTGTTGCGCGCGCTATGGCTCAACATCCCGAGCTACGTGCAATTGCATTAGGCTTTACAGATAGCACAGGCAGTGCCCAAGTCAACGAGCGCCTTTCTCAGCAGCGTGCCGAGGCCGTCACTCATTATCTTAATGAGCACGGGGTTGCTAATAACCGTTTGATAGCCCAAGGACGCGGCCCTAGCGATCCTATTGGTGATAATGCCACCGAAGAGGGCCGTGCGATGAACAGGCGTGTCGAGCTTTACCTGTACAAGCCTGAATAAAAACGGATATGTAGCACGTGATGCACCTATGGTGCGTCGCCAGGGCATTACGTGCGCTTAAAATTAATTTGGTTATCCGAGCAAATTTATCAATTTCTATTGTTTTTTAACGCTAGGATAAGCCCTTTGAGAGTTTCCTCCACGATTGCTTTTTCACTGTCCGTCAGGGCACTGAGTTCTTCAGCCGTGAGCGTTTTAAAAGGCCAGCGAATAGCATGTGGATGCCCAGGTTCGAATAAAGGAGGGTAGGCAGGCGGCTCTTTGGGGCCGCGTCCTTCGGCGAGCCACAAAGGAGATACGTCTAGGACACGGGCCAAGCTTAGAATTTCGCGCGCGAGCACACGCGTGCCATTTTCATAGTTAGAAATGGCACTTTGTGACAGTCGGCATAGAGCCGCCAATTGCTTTTGCGACAGACCCCGATTGCGACGTAATTCTTTGAGACGTTGTGGAAATTCATGTGGCACATCTCCTATTAGACGACGCAATCGCATGACGTTGGTGATATTTGCATATCACAATTGTCATATTTGGGCTGCTTTATCTAATTTTATGTTGAGGAAAACAGATAATGTTGACGCAGATGAGTCCTTTGCTCTATTGGTATACATTTCCAGAGGCCCAAGCAGATGAGCCTTTTACCAGCCAGCGGGTGCAGTCATTGGAAAATAGCGGAGTGCAGGCTTCGGTATTACATGATTTGATGGCTGTTTATAGTTTGGCAGCTGAACAATTAGAACATTCAAGCCGGACTATTTTTATTTTGCAGGGCGCGCCTCATCAACTGTTTGCTTCGGTTTCTCGGCTGCGTACAGTGAATCAAAATGTAGGCATTATTGCACTTAGCACGAGTCTGGACGAGCAGTTTGTTGTGCAACTTTTGCACAGTGGTATAGATGGCTATGCCATTAGCGATACTTCGGACAGTATGATTTTAGCGTTGGTTAATAATGTCTGGCGCCGTATTTCTAATTTGGCCCGTCTTGAATTCCAAGAAAATGCCCCTTGGACATTGACCTCGCGTGGTTGGGTGCTGATGAGCCCCAAAGGGCAGCGCCTAGATTTAACCACGACTGAGCGTCAACTGTTGGCAGCAATATTTTCTCAACCTGGGCGTCGCGCAGATCATCAAACTTTGCTCGATGCACTCAATGATACCCGCCA
The DNA here is from genome assembly GCA_035302345.1 of Paenalcaligenes sp. Lineage (GTDB taxonomy): Bacteria > Pseudomonadota > Gammaproteobacteria > Burkholderiales > Burkholderiaceae_B > Paenalcaligenes. Next base: position 45,134 of record DATGSS010000008.1, on the reverse strand, counting down.
GAATCTGCAGGGATCAGGTCAGAATCGTTTAGGTGTCATTATCAGTCGTTTAAAGAAAAAAGCCGAAGAGCAAAAGATAGATATCCCATTACGATCGGTACACCGCTGGGGTTATATGTTTGCTGACGAGGTATTTATTGATGATGATAGCTATATTGCGGGATTAGGTTCGGCTACATCCACAAACGAAGAATAAGCGTTAGACGGCTTGGGCGTTATTGTAATAATTAGCCTGAGCCGTCCTGACGTTCAAAGACCATATTATCGCGGTGCATGAGCTCGGCCGCGGGCATGTTGCCTAAAATTTCAGCGATATTGGTGCTGGGTTGGCCCATGATACGTCGTGTATCTGTGCTGGAATAATTGATCAATCCACGCCCGTATTCAACCCCGTGTTCATCAACACAGGCGACTACATCGCCACGTTCAAAATCCCCTTCAACCTGAATCACCCCGATTGCTAATAGACTTTTGTGCCCTTTAGTGAGGGCTTGAATCGCACCGTTATCCAAAGTGACACGTCCGCGAACGCGCAGATGATCTACCAACCAACGCTCGCGCGCCGAGCGCAAGGGTAGGCGGGCTTGTAATTCGGTGCCTATACGTTCTCCCGAGGCCAACCGCGTTAAGACATCAGGTGTATTGCCAGAGGCAATGACCGTATGGCCACCGCTATTAGCTGCGCGCTTGGCTGCGCGTACTTTGGTCAGCATACCGCCGGTGCCGATGGTACTGCCAGCCCCACCAGCCATGCGCTCTAGTTCGGCATCGCCCGCTTGGGCCTGTTCGATTAGCTGAGCGTTTGGGTTATTGCGTGGGTCAGCGTTGTACAGTCCTTTTTGGTCGGTCAAAATGACCAGGACCTCGGCCTCGATCAGATTGGTCACTAAAGCACCCAAAGTATCGTTATCACCGAGCGCGATTTCATCAGTAACCACCGTGTCATTTTCATTCACAATAGGCACTACACCCAGCTGTAATAGAGTGAAAATAGTACTGCGCGCGTTTAAATAACGGCGCCTGTCAGTTAGATCCTCGTGGGTGAGCAAAATCTGCGCTGTGCGGATGCCATGTTGGGCAAACACCTGCTCATAGGCCTGTACAAGTCCCATCTGACCGACTGCTGCCGCCGCCTGTAATTCATTCATTGCTGACGGACGACGTGTCCATCCCAGCCGACTAATGCCTTCTGCGATAGCCCCGCTAGAGACTAAAACAATTTGTTTGTTTTGCTGGTGTAGCTGAGCAATTTGGCTGCTCCAGCGACTGACCGCCTCGTGATCAATACCCTGTCCTTGGTTGGTAACCAACGAAGAGCCAACTTTGACGACCAGGCGTTTTGCCTGTTGCACCACTGAAGTATTGTGTTCGGACATATGTTGCGTTTATTGCGGTTGTTGATGGTATTGCGCTGTATCTGTTTAAGGTTGTGCGGTTATTAATGCGTTAAACCCATAGATGTTTATGAGTCTACATCAGCATCTAAATCGACATTTTGGCGCTTGGGGTCAAAGCGCGGATCATCGCGGTCGAGTTCGTCAGAAACAGCATCGTCTATACCGTGCTTTTTATCCAGCCATTGCTGAATATCGTACATCAGCTGCTGTGTGCCTAGGCCAGTTAAAGCAGAAATACCGTAAATGGGTTTTTCCCAGTTCAAGGCATCACGGATAGCAGTTTCAAGCGCTTTAGGGTCAGCCACCATATCTATTTTGTTGAGGACCAACCATCGTGATTTTTTGTACAGTTTTGGATTGTAATTGCGTAATTCTTGCTCAATGTCGCGGATATCTTGGACGCTTTTTTCAATAGGGTCGATGCTGTCGTCAAAGGTGCTGACATCCACCATGTGTAAAAGCAAATTAGTACGAGACAGGTGACGCAAGAATTGATGGCCCAGACCCACTCCATCAGCGGCCCCTAGAATAAGGCCAGGCAGGTCTGCCAGTACAAAGCTGTGCGCAGGGGATGTGCGTACGACCCCTAGATGGGGTTCTAACGTTGTAAATGGGTAGTCAGCAATGCGGGGTCGTGCGTTGGAAACCTTGTTAATGAGGGTTGATTTGCCCGCGTTAGGCAAGCCCAGTAACCCTACGTCAGCCAAAACCTTGAGCTCGAGCCGCAGTTTGCGTTGCTCGCCCTTTTCGCCCACCGTAAATTGGCGGGGTGTGCGGTTGACGCTGCTTTTGAAATTATTGTTGCCTAATCCCCCGGAACCACCCTGGGCAAGCGTGACCTGCTGGCCGTCCTCGGTGAGGTCAAACAGCAAAGCACCCGTATCTAAATCGTAGATGCTGGTACCAATCGGCATGCGTAGGATGGTATCTGCGCCCGATGCACCAAATTGATCTCGACCACGCCCGTGTTCCCCATTGGGGGCGCGGTGGATGCGGGCATAACGAAAATCCATCAATGTATTGATGTTTCGGTCGGCTACTGCGTAAATGCTGCCACCACGACCGCCATCGCCACCATCAGGGCCGCCTTTAGGAATAAAGCGCTCGCGCCGAAAACTGGCCACGCCATTACCGCCGCTGCCAGCGATCACTTCAATCGTGGTTTCATCAACAAATTTCATGGTGTCATTCCGCAACCAAAGAGGTAAATAAAAGAGTCCCGCTAGATCAGGCCATATTGTAAAACAAAAAGCCCTGCCAGAGGGCAGGGCCTAGTGTAGGTCTTTAAAGAGAAAAACCTATTCGGATGCGATTACCGATACAGTGCGCTTGTTTTGAGGGCCGCTAATGCTAAATTTGACGTGGCCATTAACAAGTGCATAAAGGGTGTGGTCCTTGCCCAGACCGACGTTGGTGCCTGGGTGAAATTTGGTACCACGCTGACGCACAATAATTGCACCAGCAGAGATATTTTGACCACCAAAGACCTTGACCCCTAGGCGTTTTGCCTGTGAATCGCGTCCGTTTCGCGTAGAGCCGCCGCCTTTCTTTTGTGCCATGAGAGAGCTCCTGTTTAATCAGAACACATTAAAGGGCCTATTTGATTAGGCCTCGACCGCGTCGATACGCAGCTCTGTATAGTTTTGGCGATGTCCTTGAGTACGACGATAGCCTTTACGACGACGCATCTTGAATACCTTGATCTTTTTGTGCCGACCTTGTGCAAGAATGGTCGCCTTGACTACTGCACCCGAAACATAAGGCGTACCTACTTTGATGGTATCGCCCTCGCCAACGGATAGCACCTGGTCTAGCGTGATCTCTTGCCCAATGTCTGCAGGTATCTGTTCTACTTTCAATTTCTGGCCGGGGCTAACGCGGTATTGCTTACCCCCAGTTTTTATGACCGCATACATGGGTTCAATTCCTTAAAAAAATATACTTTAATACTTAAAAATCAAATTTAAGCTTAAAAGCAAACAAACTATAAGCAGGCCATTTTAACCTGCTAAACATAAAATTAGCAAGATCAACGCCTAAGAGCGGTAATCAGCATTGATGTTGACGTAATCGTGCGACATATCGCAGGTATAGACGGTTTCACTGTGTTCACCGCGGTCTAATGAAACGCGCACAGTGATTTCGCTTTCTTGCATGACGCGCTTGCCATCTGCTTCTATATAGTCGGGATGACGACCGCCATCGGTGGCTACCAGCACATCGCCAAGCCAGAGTTTGATTTTGCTGACGTCCAAGTCAGTGATGCCTGCATATCCAATCGCACAAAGAATGCGGCCCAAATTAGGGTCCGAAGCATAGAAAGCTGTTTTGATCAGAGGAGAGTGGGCGATAGCATAGGCGACCTGGAGTGCCTCGTCGGCGTCTTTGGCCTGTTCTACCTGGATGGTAATAAATTTACTGGCACCCTCACCATCGCGAACAATTTTCTGGGCTAAATCCAAGGCTGCTTTTTTGAGGGCTTTGTATACCTGGGCGTAATAAGGGCTGGCTACAGAGTCGATGTACAGGTCTGATTGCCCGGTAGCCACCAAGATAAAAGAGTCATTGGTCGAGGTGTCGCCATCGACGCTAATACGGTTAAAGCTATGGTTGGCGATGTTACGAGTCATCTCGCCAAGCAGTTTTGGGTTGATGCCGATATCAGTGCATAAAAAGCCCAGCATGGTAGCCATGTTGGGTCGAATCATCCCGGCACCTTTGCTGATGCCTGTGATATTGCACTCGTGGTCGTCCAGGTTGAGCCGTTGTGAATAGATTTTAGGCTGTGTGTCAGTGGTCATGATGCTGTGTGCAGCTTCGAACCAGTGATTTTCGCGTAGCTCATGCACGGCCTCGGGCAACGCGCCTAATAATTTGAGCATGGGCAGGGGCTCTAAAATCACCCCAGTAGAAAAAGGCAATACTTGGGTTGGCCGCAAGCCCATGAGTTTGGCTAGCTCGGTGCAGGTCTGACGTGCATCAGCCAGGCCTGGCTCGCCTGTGCCCGCATTGGCATTGCCGGTGTTGATCACCAATGCGCGGATGTCTTGCTCTTTGCGCAAGTGTTGCTCGCAGACTTGCACTGGTGCGGCACGGAATCGATTGGTCGTGAATACTCCAGCGACCGCACTGTTGGGTGCCAGCCTAAAAACAGTGATGTCACGATGCCCTTCTTTGCGGATACCCGCCGATGAGATTCCTATTTCTACCCCTTTTACTGGGTGAATGTCCTTTTTATCCGGAATATTCAAATTGACTGCCATAGCACACCTATGAAGATCGATAAATCATGAAAATCGCAGCCGTACATCATGCTGGCCTTGTGCTATCTATCATACCGTGAACCGGTCGGTGCTGCTAAACCAGGACAGACAGAGTGTAGACAATATGATGTGTTTAGGGACGCTCGGTGCCCTCGAGGTGTGCTAGTACTTTTAATTGACCCAGTTCTTCTAGTAGGTTGGCTTGGCTAGATTGAGCCAATGCGGAAAAAAACCGCTCGACGCATTCTTGGTATGCACGGGCGATGGCCTCGTAGTGAGTTTTTCCTTTGGGTGTGAGGAAAAGCATCGAGCTGCGTCGGTCATTGGGCAGGCGCTGTCGCTTGACGTAGCCTTCTTTTTCCAATTGATCAGTGATGCCTGTAATATTGCCGTTGGTGACTAGCATGCGCCGTGATAGTGCGGTCATTTTCATGCCTTCGGGGCTACTGGCCAGTTGGGCCATGAGCTCAAAACGAGGCAAGGTAGTGTTGAATTCGCGCCTGAGGCAGCTGCGGAGCTCGTTTTCTATGAGTGTAGAACAGCTCAGTAAACGTAACCAGAGCCTGAGTGCTGACTGATCATCCTGAGGCAGGCGACTTTCGAGGTCAGGCGCATCAGTGAGAAATGTATTGCTAGGAATGTCTTGGATTTTCATTGCGTGACCTTTGGGTTTCAGATCGTAGTCCAGCCATTCTAGCGAGGCTCGCTCTATTCATGGTTGCGAATGATCAAAGAACGAAAGATTAGAGGTTCAACAGTGGAGATTTCAATAAAAAAACAGCACCACCACACTCTTTGCAAAGAGGTGATGGTGCTAATAATTAAGTACCGTACGAATAATTCAGGATTATTTAATCTTGGCAAAAGCCTTTTCAGCGGCGGCCAAGGTCTGCTCGATAATAGTTTCATCGTGTGTGTCAGACACAAAGCAAGCCTCAAAGGCAGAGGGCGCTAGGTAGACGCCTTGGTCGAGCATGGCATGGAAAAAAGCTTTGAATTGCTCGATGTTGCTAGCCGCCACATCGTTCATGTTTTGTGGTTTTTCAGCGCTGAAATACAGCCCGAGCATCCCGCCTACAAAGTCAGTGGTTAGCGTGATACCAGCAGCATCTGCGCGCTCTTTGAGCCCATTTGCTAATTGTTCGGTCCGGGTTTGTAGACGCTCATAAAAGCCATCAGCACCTACGGCTTTGAGGGTAGCAATACCCGCCGCCATGGCAACTGGGTTTCCTGAGAGGGTGCCCGCCTGATAGACACCGCCCAGTGGGGCGATGGTATCCATGATTTCCGCCTTGCCACCAAAGGCGCCTACAGGCATACCACCGCCAATTACTTTGGCCAAGGTGGTGAGATCGGGTGTGATGCCGCTAATGCCTTGGACCCCTTGGGGGCCTGCGCGAAAACCTGTCATTACCTCATCAAATATCAACACGGCGCCGTGCTCAGTACACTGTTCGCGTAGTGTTTGTAGAAAACCGTCTTTTGGCTTGATGAGGTTCATGTTGCCTGCAATGGGCTCAACAATGACACAAGCGATATCTTGGCCATGCGTGGCAAAGGCCTCTTTGACCCCGTCTATATCGTTAAAGTCCAGCACGAGCGTGTGTTGGATGAACTCCTCAGGGACCCCTGCAGATGTGGGATTGCCAAAGGTCAATAACCCTGAGCCAGCTTTAACCAGCAAGCTGTCAGCATGACCGTGATAGCACCCTTCGAATTTAATGATCTTGTTACGCCCGGTGTGGCCTCGTGCTAGGCGAATGGCGCTCATTGTAGCCTCGGTGCCCGAGCTCACCAGACGTACTTTCTCGATAGCGGGCAGGCGTTGTTTAATGAGTTCTGCCAGCTCGATTTCAGCGGCAGTGGGGGCGCCAAATGACAGCCCTTTTTCAGCTGCGGCTTGTACAGCAGCAATCACTTCGGGGTGTGCATGACCCAGGATGGCAGGGCCCCAAGAGCCCACGTAGTCGATATATTTCTTGTCATTGGCATCCCAAATCCAAGGGCCTTGGGCTTTTTCAATGAAAAGAGGTGTACCTCCCACCGAGCCAAAGGCACGCACGGGTGAGTTTACCCCGCCAGGAATGGCCTGGCAGGCGCGTTCAAATAGTGAGGTATTACGATCCATAATTTTTAAAACCCTTACCGATAACGAAAAAGATATGTTGTTTGTGTCAGTAAAATGCCGAGGAGAGCCCCTAGGTCTATGGCGCAAAGCCGTGCTTGGCTGGCAATTTAATCGGCATATTGATTAAAGCATTGCACGAAACGTTGCGCCTGAGCAGTGATATCGGAGGCAGCAAATAAACTGGTTATTACTGCTACCGCATCAGCGCCAGCGCTGAAAGCATGGCGTGCATTGTCTGGGGTAATGCCCCCAATGGCAACGATTGCGACGCGGTGCGTATGCGCTTGGGAGTCACAGTATTTGCGTGCTTTGGATAGCAGCTGAAGCTCGGCACGGACGGCTTCTGATTTTACGGTCGAGGGAAATAAAGCTCCAAAAGCAACGTAATCTACGCCATCGCGAATGGCTTGGCGTGCACGCCCTAACTCGTTATAGCATGAGGTGCCTAACCACTGATGTGACTGCAGGCTTTGGCGTGCATGTAACAAAGAGCCATCGCCCTTGCCCAGGTGCAGCCCGGCCACGGGATGTTGTAATGCTAAATCGAGCTCGTCATTGATAATGAGTGGTAAATCGAGTTCATTACATAACTGGACTACGGCGGCTAATTGGGTGCTGGCTAACGAGGCGGGTGCATTTTTGCGCCGCCATTGCAGTGCACTCATGCCACCAGCGTGGGCAGCGCGTATAGCGTTTAGTAGTTTGTCGGTGTCATCCCATTCGGGGGTGATGCCGTATAGACCGCGCGGAAATGAATGCGAAGTAGAGCGTTTTGGATTCATGTGTGCTTGCTATATATGGTGGATTGGAGGATGCCAGCCTGATGAATGAGGCGGTTGCCCATGCCAGCTTGAAAAACGTGCTTACTGACCCGATCTATATAGTTAATCGCCTGTTCACATGCTGGAGCCAACTCTAACTGCCAAGCAAACTGGGTGGCGCAGATACAGGCTAACATGCCTTCGGTATCTTGAGCACGGTCAGGCCGGTCGGCCTGCGGCCACTGTTGGTATAGGCCTTGTTCGGTATAAAGCTGATAACAGCTGTCCTGATCAGCGCTTTGGGTGGTGGTGTACAACACCGCTCTGGCCCCAAGATCTATCAGCGTACGCGCTGGGTGTTGGTGAGCGGGCAGGTGCTCTTCGGCTTGCCATTGTTGCAGTAATAATTGATCAGCAACCACCAGGCGGGCAAAAGGCAATACCAGGTCAAAGATGGCTTGAATAATTTCATCGCTGTCTTGCTCGCGCCCGACTTGTGCCGAGTCAGGTATGGATTGTAAGTGCAGCACCAAGGGTAACTGCGGATAATCAGCCAAGATCTGCCCCAGGATGCTGGCCTCTTCGACAGAGTACAGGGGGCCGGCCTTGATGGCATTGATGGTTAGGTCCTCGAGCAAGCACCGCATTTGATCATGGATCTGCTCAGGGGGTAATAGGCTGATATGGTCTAAAGTCGTGGTATCTTGAATGTGCACTGCGGTCGCCACAGTGGCGGGATGACACCCAGTCAACTGACAGCTTAGGGCATCGGCTATAAGGTAGTGGGCTGAGGTCGGATCCAAGGGCCCGAATAACAGTACCGATGGAGGGGCTGATACTGACAAATCTGCAGTCATTTATATTTAATGTCAAATAAAAAAGTAACGCGCTGCTAAGCAGCACAATGTAGTATTATTGTTCCATTTTAATGGATTGCCTCTCAAGGGGTATAGCATTTTAAAGAGTGTTAAATTATGCGTACATGGATGTGTTTAATTTGTGGTTGGCTTTATGATGAAGAGGCGGGCGTACCCGAAGAGGGCATCGCACCTGGGACCCGTTGGGAGGATGTTCCCCCCAATTGGGTATGCCCAGAGTGCGGCGCTCGCAAAGAAGACTTCGAGATGATCGAGGTCTAATATACTGTAGATAAAAACGACTCTAGGAGGTTTTATGGGAACAGATTCCACTCAACAAACATCTTCGAGGGTCGATTTTTCACGTCAGTTGCTCGTCGCAATGCCCGGCATGGTGTCGGGCAGTTTAGCCGACACCGTTATTTTTATGTGCGAGCATAACGAGCAGGGGGCTCTAGGGGTTGTGATCAATCGTCCTACCGATATGACGGTAGGCGATTTGCTCCAGCGTATTGACTTAGAGCTGTCGTTGGAAATCGGCCTGACTCAGGACGCGCCAGTTTTTTTTGGTGGGCCCGTACAGACCGATAGGGGGTTTGTGTTGCATGCGCCAGCACGCTCATACAAATCCAGTATCAATTTGGGGCCAATGGCTTTGACGACCTCGCGTGATGTTTTACAAGAGGTTGCTGATGGTACAGGCCCTGAGGACTTATTAATTACGCTGGGCTACGCGGGTTGGGGTCCCGGGCAGCTCGAAGACGAAATGGCCCAAAATGCCTGGCTGCATGTCCAAGCCAATCATGATATTTTATTTGCCACACCAGCCGAAGAGCGCTATAGCGCGGCTTTGGCTCAATTGGGCATTGATCCTATCATGTTGACAGGCAGTGCAGGTCGTGCCTGATTTAACTACTGAGCTCACTTTGCTGGGTTTTGACTTTGGCGAGCAACGCATTGGGGTGGCCATAGCCAACACAATTAGTCGCAGCGCCCGTCCACTGGGTGTGATTCGAGGAAAGTCACGGGCTCAGCATTTGGCTCAGATAGCCCCTTTGATCGATACCTGGCAGCCTCAGCGCTTGGTGGTAGGTCTGCCTTTATTAACTGATGGGAGCGAGCAACTCCAGACGCGTCAGGCGCGTCGGTTTGCGCGCCAATTACACGGCCGTTTTGGGTTGCCCGTTGATATGGTCAACGAGTGGGGCAGCACACGACAGGCCAAATTACATGTCGGCGCCTTTGACGATGATGACGATGTCGCCGCAGCGATTATCTTGCAACGCTGGCTTGACGAGCCGCCTTGTGATGCAAAATGAGCAACAATAAATTCTACATCGGCACATGATGGCGTTAGGGCGTTTTATCTTTTTTGGTATTTTATTGTTTTTTTGGGTATTGCTGGGGCTAGCAATTATTGCTGGTTACTTTTCTTGGTGCAGCATCCATAAAAAACAGCCCGTTATTCGGTGGTGGTCACGCCAGTTATTGCGCCTATGTCGTGTACAGGTCGAGTTACAGGGCGCCCCAGCAGCGCAAGGTACGGCAGCTTTGTGGGTGGCCAACCACGTTTCTTGGTTGGATATTTTTGTAATCAACGCGGTACGCGGTACGCACTTTGTGGCCAAGAGCGAGATCCGACGGTGGCCCCTATTAGGATGGCTAGTTGCTGGTTCTGGGACAGTTTTTATAGAAAGACAACGTCGTTACGCCATCAAAGAGGTTTCTAAACAGCTGCGTACTTTGTTCCAGCAAGGACAGGTTGTCGGGCTTTTCCCCGAGGGTACAACCTCGGACGGTCTCGATGTGCAGCGTTTTCATTCCAGTCTTTTTGCGACTGCTATCGATGCTAATGTACCGTTGCAAACTATTGCTCTGCGTTTTTATGCGGGCCAAAAACGCAGTACTCGGTTTGCATTTACTGGTGATCAAAACTTATTAGCCAATTTATGGCATTTGCTAGGTAGCACAGAGCCTGCCCGCGTACAGTGTGTATTTGTAGATGCCTTGACTGCTGATCAATGTGCAGACATGACACGTGCCGAAATCAGTGCATGGGCATGGCAGTCAATACGTCAGGCTGTGCTGGATGAGCCCTCGGGTCATTCAGTGCAATAGGGTGATTTAAAAAGGCTCGAGGCTTTGTTTTTCTTGGGCTGGGACCTGCACGATTTGATGGTCTTGCAAACGCATGGCAGTCAAATGACCGCCCCATAAGGCACCGGTATCTAAGGCATACACCCCGTACTCATTTAATAAACCCAGCGTAGACCAGTGCCCGAATACAATGGGTTTTAAAATTTTACGTGGCAGCTTAAACCAAGGCTGCAAGTGTTCGGGGGCTTGGTCAGGTGCATTTTTGGCTGCAAAATCCAAGGCACCATCGCGGTGCATATAACGAATGCGGGTGAGCACATTAATCCCATAGCGCAACCGGTCATCACCTTGTAAGTTAGGCGACCAGATTGCGGGCTCGTTGCCAAAGAGATCGAGAATGCGTTCTTTCCAGTGATCGCTTTGTAGGACCGCCTCGATATCGCGGGCGATTTGGCGCAAATCAGCCAATCGCCATTCAGGCGCAATACCGGCATGCACAATGAGGTGTTCGGCAGCCTCGATCAAGAGGGGTTGATGACGCAGCCAGTCAATCCAAAAATCACTTTTGGGGCTATCCAAGATATCTTGAAAGGTATCAAAACGATTAGCACGTCGTGCGCCCGCGGCCACACTCAAAAAATGAATGTCATGGTTGCCCAATACACACTGGGCACGTTCACCCAGTTGATGCAACCGTTCTAAAACACCGATATTGTCTGGCCCTCGATTAATGAGGTCGCCCGCAAAAAGCAGCTGCGTATGGGCTGCGTCGCGCAGAGCGGGTTGGTCTAGCAGATAGTCTAGGCTCTTAAGGCAGCCTTGCAAATCGCCAATAACCCAGTGCTGAGGTGATTTTGTTTCGGTCTCTATCATGGATGGCTACTATTAGTTGGGTCGACGGGTGCGTAAAAAACGACGGTTGCGATTTTCTAGTATGAGCAAAGCAATAAAAGCAATGATCAGCATACTCAGATTAGGCAACAGGGCTGTGACCCATGGGGACCACTGGCTGAGCATGCCGAGATTGAGGGTGAGCTGATTGAGCATGAAAAAGCCAACCCCGACAACAATCCCTAGAAAGATCTTTGAGCCCGCGCCCCCACGTCGTGTTTGCATGAAACTGATGGGTGCTGCGATGGTAATCATCACTAATAGACTAAAAGGGTAGGCAAATTTTCGCCATAGCGCCACTACCTGCCGTGTGGTTTGCAGTTGGTTTTCTTCGAGATAGCTGATGTAGTCAATTAAATCTGTAGCTGCCATGCGCTCGGGGGTCAAAATCCTAGCCAGCAGTCGCTCTGAGTTGAGGGCTGTGTCTAAAACTGTGGTTTGTGTGTTGTCTATTTCTACCAGGGGATCGTGTGGGACGGTAGTGGTCTCTAGAAAACGTATTGCATCCGGGTGTATTTTCGTGACCACGCTTTCGTCTAAGCGTAGCTCTTCGTCTTTTAGTACGCCACTTTTGGCTTCGGTCATGGATTTTAGATTGAGCTTTTCATCCAGCAGGTAAACAGTGATGTTTTGTACATGGCCCTGGCTTTGCAAGCGTTCGATATTGATGATGCGCACCGTGCCATCCTGGCCTTTCTCTCTAAACCAGTACCCGCTAGAAAGGCGTCCACCACCTGCACGACCGATGATCTCGAGGCTGGCTTCATTGGCCTGTATTTCAGTGCGCGGGGCAATGTATTCGGATAAGAGCATGGCCAGCACCATCAAAGGTATGGTGATGGCCCATAGCATCATCAGTAAACGCATCCCGCTAATGCCGGAAACACGTAAAATAACGAGTTCGTTGCGTTGGGCCAAACCGGCTAGGGCTAGGATACTGCCAATGAGCAGTCCAATAGGCAACAGCTCGTAGAGCTGCGTGGGCAAGCTCAGTGCCTCGAGGTAGAGCAGGTTGGCTACGGTAAAGGTAGCGCTCAGGCGATCCAGCTCGTCGATGAGGTTGAAAAAAGTAAATAACCCCATCAAGGCCAGAAGAACAATCGCACTGGCACGGTAAATTTCAGCCGCTAGATAGCGAAGGGCAATGCTCATAGTGGTTTAAGGTGTCTCTACCAAACGCATGCGCTGCGCGATGGTTTGGGTGCGTTGGCGTAAATAGGGCGTCGCCCCATGAGTGTCATAATATCTAGGGTTAGGCAGTGTCACGGCGAGTTGAGCAGCCTGCTGTGCAGTTAGATTGCTGGCACCAGTATTAAAATACCGCTGGGCAGCTGCTTGGGCCCCAAAATGACGGTTGCTCCATTGGGCAACATTGAGGTAGAGCTCGATAATACGTTTTTTGGTAAGTATGAGCTCGAGCATATAGGCCAAAAGCAGTTCCTGGGCTTTGCGTATATAGCTGCGTTTAGGCGACAAGAACAAGTTTTTAGCTAGTTGCTGGGTAATGGTTGAGCCGCCACGACGGCGGGGTGAACCCTGACTCGCCTGAGCACGATTATACGCCCAGGCATCGCGAATGGCATCCCACTCAACCCCATTGTGATACAAAAAATTTGAATCCTCAGAGGCGATGACTGCGCGGGTTAAATTGGGGCTGATATGGTCGTAGTCTACCCACTCATGGACAATGCTGGCTGTGGGGTCCTCGGCGCGTAGTTCTTTGATCGTAGCGCGCATAAATGAGCTGGCCCTAGGGTTAAAATATTGATACCACAATATGCGTGCCATAAAGCTCAGCTGATAAAGCACGAAAAAGACCACCAGCCCCACCAACAGATTGCGTATCCATTGGCGGCGGTTCCATTTGGGCCAGTGTGGTTTGCCTAACTTCATGGTGTGCGGGTTGCGGCGGCTAATTGAGATCTGAGGGTTTGGCGTATTGCAGCGGTGGGGGGGCGTTGACCAAACCAAATGGCAAAGCTGCTAGCTGCCTGCTCGACGAGCATACCGAGCCCGTCAGCTGTGTGCTGAGCCCCTTGGCTGCGGGCCTGTTGCATAAATGCAGTAGGTTGGGCGCCATAAACCATATCATAAGCCAAAGCTGCTGGTGCGTATTCTATAGGACCATGGTTCAGGCCTGCGCCGCCCAGACTGGCCGAGGTCGCATTAATCACGATATCCCACTGCCCGCCAGTATCTTGTAGGCTGCCCACAGTCAATTTGTTTTCGTATTGGGGCTGTTGTTGGCACAGTTCATCTGCAATTTTTTTCGCACGAGCAGGGGTGCGGTTGATTATTTTTAAGCTATCAGCTCCTGCTTCTAACAATGGTATGAGCACACCGCGGGTGGCACCACCCGCACCGATGATCAAAATACGCCGTCCTTTGGGTGGGGCGTCTAGTCTTTGCACGTCATAGACTAAACCCTCGCCATCGGTATTACAGCCTTGTAGGCGACCATCGGACATCCATAGCGTATTTACGGCGCCTGCCAGGCGAGCGCGGGGGCTATTTTCATCAGCAAGGGCAAAGGCCTGCTCTTTAAATGGGACAGTGATATTCAGTCCACGGCCTCCGGCGGTAAAAAAGCGCTGGACTGTGGCGTCAAAGGCGTGGTATTCACTCAGGATGCGCTCATAATGCACGTTTAAACCCAGGCTTTGGGCAAAGGCATGATGAATTTGCGGAGAAAGACTATGTGCGATGGGATTACCTACCACCGCGCAGTGGGCAGTTGATGAATTGTTCATGGTTTTTCTGTGCTGGTTTGGAGTTGTCCTTGCTCAAAATGCCAGGTACGAGTGATGGCTAAAATATCAGTGTGCTCGGCCATTTCTGGACTAAATGGAGCAAATGGCGCTGCTAAATGAATGATGCGTCGTGCAGCCAAATTAAAGAGTGGATCATCGGCGGGCTGATCAATTTCGATGCGTTGTATTTCACCGCTGCGATCAATATATACCGTGATCTGCAAGCTGGCCGAAGCACGACCGCGGGCTTGCTCGGGATAATGCTCGGTGCCTGTCTGTTCTATTTTGGCCTGCCATGATTGTATATAGGCTGCAAATGGCGAGGCATGGGTGCTGGGACCTACAAATGTATGGCGCGGGCGCTCTTGAGAGTGCTCTATATGTACTGCCAGTTCGGCCAGGCGCTGTTGAATCAGTGTTAATTCGTCCTCCCCCTGCTCGGTAGGGTTTAGCTGAGGCGTTGTGTCGGCATCAGATGCAACGCGGGCCATGTCCTGTGCCTGCTCTTTGAGACGATGCAAGAGCTCACGATGTTGGGTTTCGAGCTCTTGTTGTTTGCGTTGCAAGGCTTGTAAAAACAAATTGTCAACACTCAGAGGGCCGCCCCCTTGTAGAGGGCTACTGGCCAATCCTTGAGCATCGTCGCCACCTCCTAAAGCGTCCCACTGAGCTAATCGTTGGGCCACATCAGGTGTTTCTAAAGTGTGATAATTGATCACCGCAGTGGGTAGCTCTGTAGTTTGGGATGCAGTCTGCGTTCCTTGGGGCAATAATACCCAGATGAATAACACATGCAGCAGCAATGAAATAATTGCTGCTGGCCATAAGTAATCTCTATCAAGTCGATTTTTGTTTACTCTGTGCATGCATCATCAGGGGTACAGACCTCGATTAAACGGCAGCCCAAGCTCAGATCAACCTCGTTAATTTCAACAACCTCGATCCAGACCTCTTGGTCCCGTTCTAGTTCAGGCAAGCCAGGGACTGGAGTAACCAGTGGTACCTCGCTAAAGCGTACCAGATCATTGCGGATGACCCGAGCATGTAAACGAGTCTTTTGCTGTTGCTGTATCCAGCGTAGGGCCCAGTACCTTTCGATTTTATGCTGAAAAGCGTTCCAAGCACCATACTGCTCTTCAAAGGTGCTGATTAAAGCGTATAGGTCGGGGTCTTTGGGCTGATAGGGCGCCACTAAACGAGCCGAGACGCCATGCTGGGCAGCAGCGATTATTTGGCGCTGGTTGGCCAGATCAATATAGCGACGTAAAGGTGAGGTTGCCCACATATAGTAAGGTACACCCATGCTTCTGTGAGGTAGGGGGTGTGTAGACATCCGGGTGCGCATGTTTTGTTGCGAACGAAATGCTGCTGGCAAGCCACGCTGTTGTAAAAGACCTGCCCAGAGCTTGTTGGTCAAAATCATGAGCTCGGCAGTAATGATGCCTAAAGGGGCTTGGCGATCGCGGGCAATGAGATGCACGATGCTATCAGGGTCATCGGCGGGGCCTTCTAACTCGAAAAGAAATTCTGCCCGATTGTTATTTTCTGGCCAACCGCGTGCTTCTTCGCGTTGCTGACGCAGTATTTGGGCAGCTGTCCACAAAGGGCGTAAAAAATCCCCATAAGGGATGGTTTGTTGTGGATCCTCAAGAGCCGTCTGATCAATTTGCTCTTTAAGATCATCATGAAATAAGTTACGTGTGACGCTGATACGTTCGATGCGAGTTTCATGGTCCAGCACCTCACCACTATCGAGGTCTAAATCAACATATAAAGACAGAGTAGGTCGGACTTGGTTTTCCAGCAAAGAAAATTGCTCAATCAGGGTATCGGGCAGCATTGGGATTTTTTGTCCAGGTGTATAGACCGTAGACATGCGTTGGCGTGCTTGTTCATCCCAGTGCGATTGGCGCTCTATGCCTAAAGCAGGCACAGCGATATGAATGCCAATTCGTAGGTTGTTGTCGTCTAGCTTGCTGACCGAAAAGGCATCGTCAATCTCAGTGGTACCAGCGTCATCTATGGAGTAGGCCTCGAGCGCTACTTTGGGGTAGTCTTGTAAATCTAGGGGCAGCTCTGTGACCGTACCTTCAAACTGCAGCCCCTTGGGAAAGTGCTCAGCAAAAAACTGGTGTCGATGCAATGCCAAGGGGCTAGACCAAGCATTCAGCTCAAGCAGTAAAGCCTCGGGGCTGCATTTTTTGGCATCTAAAGCTGCTTGAAAGGCTTTCCATTCGGTGCTGTTTTTGTCAGGCTCAAGCAGCAGGTTTTCGGCTTGGGCAGCGATCTCGTCGGGTAGTTCGCCTTGGAGCATGGCCTGTGTCAGCGCTTGTTGACGCTCTTCTTCGAGGCGGCGACGTTCGATGGCTGCCAATGCAGCGCGTAGTGTCTCGGGCGGGGCGGGGCGGTATTTTCCGGTGCCACGCCGATGAAAATATGCAGGGGCACTGTGCAACGCAAATATTAATGCCGCCTGCTGAATGGCGTCAGGGTGGGGGTTGCCGTAATAGTCAGCAGCAAATTCAGTCGCCTCAAAGACCTCTTGGGGGGCGCACTCCCAGACAAAATCAATATCGATATCTTTGGCGAGGCGCTCGGCTTGTTCTAACAGCAGGTTGGGTTCGGGTTTATCAAATTCCATAAAGACCCGATCGGTGCGTATCTTAGAGCGTTTTCCAGTGGGGGACTCGACTTGTAGACTGCGTTCGGCACGCGAAAAAACCTTTTCCGCCTTAAACCGACTGTTATCTTCGTATAGGACGTACATTGCTTAACAGGCCTGTTGATGAGCTAAAAATGCAAATAAATCACTGACAAAAAAGGATGGCTTAGGGCGCGCGCGCAGATGAAAGATCTGTGGTGGCGCCATCGAGTCCGAGAAACTTAAAGATACGCGGTAAATAATCTTCAAAATCAGAAAGACCGTGGTCACTGCCTTGGATGACGACTTGCTCGGCATTAGCGTAGTGCTCTGTCATTTCACGCCAATCTAAAAGTTCATCACCTGTCGCGGCGATGAGCAAGTAACGTTCGGGTTGAGTGATATGGGGTATTTCCAGATTCGCCAGAGCGTTCACGTCAGCTTGGGTAAATTCAAAAGCCTCGTGGGTATGATAGTTAGTCAGTGGGCCCACATAATGCCCTAAATCACGGGCCGCGTGAACTACCGGGTTGAGAACCACGCAGCGCGCATGAGACCACTGCTCAGCCAGATAGGTCGCATAAAATCCGCCCAATGAAGAGCCCATTATGGTCAAGGGTTGACCCGCTTGGTGGTGTTGCTCGATGAGCTCTTGGCACTGTTCAATAGCCCGTGCAGGCTGCGTGCTTAGCTGTGGGCAGTGCCAGCGATTAGCCTGCCCACGTTCTTGCAACGCACGATGCATGATTTGAGATTTAGTCGATAAAGGCGAGGAACGAAAGCCGTGTAAATAAAGAAACATGATGGAAGTGAGTGATAAAATCTATTGATTAAAGCGCGCTTTTAGAGCCTGTAAAATGCGCTCATGAATGTTGCCAAAGTGGCCGTTGCTCATCACGATTATTTTATCGGCAGGTGCTGCTGTTTGAGCGATGGCTTGGGCTAGGGTCTCAAATTCGTAATGCACCTGCAAGCGTGCCCCAAGACTGGCCAAGGTCTCTTTGGCATCCCATTTTAATGCATGTTTACCTTTCGTTTCTTGATAACAAAACACGAGGTCAGCATGGTCTAATGCAGCAGGTAAATCTGCCACGAGTGCGCCATCACGCATGGTGTTAGAGCGGGGTTCAAAAACAGCGATGACGCGACCCGAGCTCGAGTCGCCCTCTGTGGTCGCAGAGGCTGCAGTTAGGTTTTTACGGACCCCTTTTAACGTGGTAGCAATCGCCGTGGGATGGTGAGCAAAGTCATCGTAGACCTCTATATTAGCCGCTGTACCGCGCAGCTCTAAGCGACGCTTGATACCTTGAAAATCACTCAGGGCAGCACATGCTTGGGCCAGGCTAACACCGACTTGGTGGCTAGCTGCAATGGCCGCCAGGGCGTTTTGTGCATTGTGTTCTCCTTGTAGTTGCCAATCAATGAGTGCGCTCTGGGAACCATGATGGATACGTAAAGCGCCCTCAGCCGACCATGTGTAATGCCAGCCTTGGGGGGTGTTTAGCTCAATGACAGGAGTCCAGCAACCTCGCTGCAGCACCCGATCCAGTGCGGGGCTGTCTTGGGGGCGCAAAATAGCCCCATTGCCAGGTAAAGTACGCACAAAATGATGAAATTGTGTCTCAATGGCTTCTAAATCAGGAAAGATGTCTGCGTGATCAAATTCGAGGTTGTGTAAAATAGCGGTGCGGGCATGGTAGTGCACAAATTTTGAGCGCTTGTCAAAAAAAGCGGTGTCATATTCATCGGCCTCGATGACAAAAAACTCACCCTGAGGATCAAAGTGTGCCGACACCTCTAGATCGGGGGCGATGCCACCGATTAGAAAATTGGGCCTCAGGCCGGCATGTTTTAAAATCCAAGCCAGCATCGAGCTGGTGGTGGTTTTGCCGTGGGTACCGGCCACAGCCAACACATGCTGTTGACGCAAAATATGATCGCCTAACCATTGTGGGCCCGAGGTATATGGTAAACCTCTTTCGAGGATGGCCTCCATCAGAGGATTACCGCGGGCAACGACATTACCTACTACAAAGAGATCAGGGTTGAGCTCGAGCTGTTCAACCCCAAAGCCCTCGATAAGCTCGATCCCTTGTTCTTGTAGCTGGGTGCTCATGGGCGGATAGACACCTGCATCACAACCTGTGACCTGATGTCCTGCTGATCGCGCGAGCAACGCTAAGCCGCCCATAAAAGTCCCACAAATCCCTAAAATATGAATATGCATCTGCTCTCCCAGCCCGTAAAATTAACCGCACGTATGCAGCTTGATAATAAAGCAAGGAAACTTAAATGCAAATGTGCAGACCAACAAAGATTGATGTCTATAAATCTATCTGTGCAGGGCACTCATGAGCCGGTATTCAAAAAGCAGTTAACAGGTTAAAGGGCCATTTCAATGCAGCGACGACAGTTCTTACAGTATTTAGGTTTTGGTGCCGCGGTGACTTGGAGTGGGCCATTGCTGGCTCGCGATAATGATGATGACACTGAAAAGGCTCACGAGGATTTTTTTGCGCTCGAATTCACCGATCTGCAGGGTGAAACGGTAGGATTGCAACACTATCAGGGGCAGCCATTAGTGGTTAATTTTTGGGCCAGTTGGTGTCCCCCTTGCGTCGAAGAAATGCCCGATCTAGAACGTCTTAGCCAAGACCATCCTGAGGTTCACTTTTTAGGGTTAGCCATCGACACCCAGCGTAATATTAAAAAATTCCTACAAGAAGTGCCGGTAACCTATGATTTATTGATTCCTGGTTATGCGGGTGTGGATGTGATGCGCACATTGGGCAATAGCAAAGGAGGGCTGCCCTTTACCGTGCTTTTTGACGCTCAAGGTGAACAATACAAGCATATATTGGGGCAAATTGACCCTAAAGCGCTCAGCGCTGATATCAAAGATCTACAAGCCTAAACAGAACAGCCCATAAATAAGCCACAACCCTAGCTTTTCACTGTATATTAGATAGTTATTGTCCGATTGTGTTTATCAAAGGCGGTCGCAGACCCCCTTTTAATCGGGATTAATCATTTACATTCAGTGCAAATAGATAGACAAAAGCAATAATTTGGCGTACAACTGCCTTCTGTTAATTTTGGTTTACTGAACCATGGCAAAAACGATTCTCGTCATACACGGCCCAAACCTTAACTTGCTAGGACAGCGCGAGCCTGACATCTACGGCGCAACCACGTTGGCAGATATTGACCAGCGCCTACAGGAAATCGCGACCCGCGCTCAGGCGCGTTGTGTGTGTTTTCAGAGTAATAGCGAGGGGGCTTTGGTAGATCGTATTCACCAGGCCGCTACCGAGGGAGTCCACGCCATTATTATTAATGCCGGCGCTTATACACATACGAGCATTGCCATTCGTGATGCTCTGGCCGGGGTGGCGATTCCTTTTATCGAGGTGCACCTCTCTAACGTCTATCAGCGCGAGTCTTTTAGACACTATTCTTATTTGTCGGCCTTGGCGCAGGGCGTTATAGTGGGTCTCGGTGCTTATGGATACGAGGCTGCGTTGAGATATGCTTTGGATATAATCGCACCATCGTTCAGTAAATAATTCCTTATTTGTTGGCTAGGCAGTGTGATGGCCTAGCAAAAGTACAAACGATTCAGGATGCATGCATGGATCTTAGAAAACTCAAAACCCTAATTGATTTAGTTGCCGAATCAGATATTTCTGAGCTCGAGGTCACCGAAGGTGAGGGCAAGGTGCGCATTGTAAAAACACCTCCTGCACCTGCGCAGCCCATGGTCTATGCCGCCCCGCCCGCAGAGACTACGGTTGTCGCGCCGACAGCCGCTGCGCCTGCTGCCGAGGCAGCACCGGCCGAGCCCGCCCAAGAGCAGCCCGAGGGGCACACCGTATCAGCACCCATGGTGGGTACTTTTTACCGTGCACCCAACCCCGGTGCCGCACCTTTTGTCGAGGTCGGCCAAACCGTCAAAGAGGGCGACGCCCTGTGCATCGTCGAGGCCATGAAATTGCTTAACGAGATCGAGGCCGATCGTGCAGGTGTGGTCAAAGCAGTATTGGTAGAAAATGGCGAGCCCGTCGAGTTTGGGCAGCCCTTGTTTGTGATCGGCTAACTAATATGTTTGAAAAAATCCTTATCGCAAACCGCGGGGAGATTGCCCTGCGTATACAGCGCGCTTGCCGAGAGCTAGGCATTAAAACAGTGGTCGTACACTCCGAGGCCGATCGAGACGCCAAATATGTGCGCTTGGCCGACGAGTCTGTCTGTATTGGTCCTGCATCCGTACGCGACAGCTATTTAAATATGCCCGCTATTATCGCAGCTGCCGAAGTGACTGATGCCGAGGCCATTCATCCCGGTTATGGCTTTTTAGCCGAGAGCGCTGATTTTGCCGAGCGGGTTGAAAAAAGTGGTTTTGTATTTATTGGCCCTCGTCCAGAAACAATCCGTTTGATGGGTGACAAGGTCACAGCTAAAAAAACCATGATCGAGGCCAAAGTCCCAGTGGTGCCAGGCTCTGAAGGTGCATTGCCAGATGATCCTGACGAGATCCTGCGTATCGCCCGCGATATTGGTTACCCTGTAATCGTCAAGGCAACAGGTGGCGGTGGTGGGCGTGGCATGCGTGTGGTATTTACCGAGGGCGCGTTATTGACTGCGGTCGCAACCACCCGCGCAGAGGCCGAGGTGGCGTTTGGTAATCCCGAGGTTTATATGGAAAAGTACCTCGAAAACCCACGTCATATTGAAATACAGATCCTGGCCGATGAACATGGCAACGCGATTTGGCTGGGCGAGCGCGACTGCTCTATGCAGCGTCGTCATCAGAAAATTATCGAAGAGGCACCCGCCCCAGGTATTCCGCGTAAGCTGATCGAGCGCATCAGCGAGCGTTCTGTACAAGCCTGCCGCAAACTCAAATACCGAGGCGCCGGGACTTTCGAGTTTCTTTACGAGGGTGGCGAGTTTTATTTCATCGAAATGAACACGCGTATCCAGGTTGAGCATACGATTACAGAAATGATCACTGGCCTGGATCTAGTCCAAGAGCAAATTCGGATTGCTGCTGGCCAAAAGCTTAGCCTGCGCCAGCGCGATGTGTTGTTTCGCGGTCATTCCATCGAATGTCGCATTAATGCCGAGGACCCCTATAAGTTTTTACCCAGTCCTGGACGGATTAACCAGTGGCATACCCCTGGTGGGCCTGGCGTGCGGTTAGATTCGCATGTATTTGCTGGTTATACCGTGCCCCCTTATTATGATTCGATGATTGCCAAGCTAATCACTTATGGCGAATCACGCGAACAAGCCATTGCGCGAATGGATATTGCCTTATCCGAAATGATCGTCGAGGGCGTGCACACTAACATTCCTTTGCATCGAGAGTTAATGCAAGACGAGGGCTTTAAACAGGGTGGGATCAGTATCCACTACCTTGAAGACAAGCTTGCCAAAAAGCAGTAAATAATTAATCTATGAAAACAGGGCGCGCACCCTGTTTTCTTTTATGGGAAGAGTGCATGCGTGAGTTAGTTCTTTTGTGTTCCCAGGATCAGGCCGATATGTTGGCTGATTCCCTGTTGGACTTTGGGGTGCTCTCAGTCAGTGTCGAGGATGCTGACGTAGACACCATCGATGAGCGCCCCTTATATGGTGAGCCCGGGCTAGAGCCCGAGGTTTTTGGATGGCGACGCAATCGTGTTGTAGCCTTGCTATCCGATGAATTAAATGAATACGAGATCATTGATTATTTGAATGCTACCGGCATCGTAGAGTTAGGCCCCGCTGACTGGGAGTTACGCCGCGTGCCGGACGAAGACTGGGTACGCCATGTGCAGGCTCAATTTGGTCCTATTAATATTGGTGATCGAATCCTGATTGTGCCTAGTTGGCGGCGCGAAGAGGTGCTGTCTGAGGTTTACCCAAAAGAAGATCAGGTCCTGATCGAACTGGATCCAGGGTTGGCCTTTGGTACCGGTAGTCACCCCACCACCCACCTATGCCTCGAGTGGTTGTCTAAATATGTCAAAAAGGGTGATGATGTCCTTGATTATGGTTGCGGTTCAGGGGTTTTAGCCATCGCCGCTAAAAAATTAGGGGCCAATCAAGTTGATGCCGTAGATATTGATCATCAGGCGGTATTCGCAGCCAAGGGCAACGCGCGCACCAATCAAGTGCGTATCCGTGCAATGCACTCTGACGATCTGCCCACCGAATACAAAGGCAAGTATGATATTGTGGTAGCCAACATCTTGTCCAACCCGCTCAAAGTGCTGGCACCTTTATTGACTGATTATGTTAAACCGGGTGGTTTACTAGCGATATCAGGTATCTTGGCGTGGCAGGCCGAGGAAATGCAAGAGGCCTACCAAGACTACATGCACATTCAGGCCTGGCGCGAGCGCGAAGGCTGGGTCTGCATTGCAGGACAGCGTGCAGAGGCAGCCGGCGAATAGTTTGAATAGTCATGATTACGCTCACGACACAATGCCCAGAATGCCATACGCGTTTTAGTGTTGCAGGCGACGAATTACGGCGTCGCAAGGGCTTGGTGCGCTGCATACAATGTCACGAGGTTTTTGACGGCTATGAGGCTGTCGTGAGTGATCGGTCGGCCACGGATGATATTGATGAGGACGTTAACATTGCTGCTGATCCTGCAATTACGGCTGATCCTGTGCCCGAGCACGGTTTTCTAGTCGAGTATCCCCCTCAAATAGCCCAAGAGCAGCCCCCTCAGTCAGACCGAGCGCATCCTCCCGAGATACCGACAGAGCTTCCAGCCGAGCTTTTAAATGCACCTACGGCCGAGCCCGTTTTTTTTATTGAACCTGCCGTTGAGGGCCTCGAGTCTGACTCATTAGCCGACACTACTCAAGAGCCTGTTTGGTTGGGTGCAGATACTGCTGCTGAGCCCTTGAGCACCGATACTGAGCCAGATTTGGGCACTGATAGCCAGCCCGAGGCTACTGCTGTCTTGTCCGATACAGCTAGCCCGGTGTATGCTGAACGCCGTATTGATCCCCCTATATTCTCTTGGCGCGCCTCGATGGCACGATTGGCGTGGCGTTTTCTGTTGGGATTACTGATCGTGGGTGCATTGCTACAGGCAGCCTACGTTTATCGTGGACAAATCGCGCTACATGCTCCGTTCATGAGGCCTGCATTACAATCTCTTTGTGCTTATGCTGGCTGCCAAGTGCCTTATTTACGTGCGCTCTCTGCGATTGATATTACTTACAGTCGTTTGTCGCTCGAGGAGCAATCAACGGATGATTCCGAGCAGCAGTATTTACTGCAGGTGGGACTGAATAATACGGCCTCTGTCCCCCAAGAATGGCCAACATTGCTGATTACCTTTAGCGATGTTTCTGCGAGTGTCTTGGCGCGGCTAAAAGTCACGCCAGAACAATATCTGAGCACGGCGCAGCGCAATGGTCCTTTCTTGCCGGGTCAAGTAATCGATTTGCGGTTACAGGTCGAGGCGCAGGGCGCCAAGATTAATGGATTCAAAGTAGAAAAGTTTTTCTCCTAAAGGTAAAGATGACAAGACGAATATTGGTTTGTGGCTCATTAGCCTTCGACATGATTGCGGTATTCGAAGGGCGTTTCAAAGATCATATCTTGCCCGAGCATGTACCCAACTTGAGCGTATCTTTCTTTGTGCCAGCATTGCGTAAAGAATTTGGCGGTTGTGCTGGTAATATCTCGTACAATCTGGCGTTACTAGGTGCTCAGGCCGTTCCTGTGGGTACGGTTGGCCATGATGCTGATGAATATCTCGAACGCATGCGTGCGCTAGGCATTGAGACCGACATGATCAAAGTTGTCCCCGAAGAGTTCTCGGCCCAATGCTTTATCACCACGGATATGGATAGCAATCAGATAGCTTCATTTCACCCGGGTGCCATGCAATTTTCGTCGCGCAACGATCTCAGCGGTCAAAAGGCTGCGTGGGCGATTGTGGCGCCTGATGCCAAAGAAGCTATGCTGGCTCATGCTGAACGCCTACAACAATCTAATATCCCCTTTGTGTTTGACCTTGGGCAGGCCATGCCTTTGTTTGATGGTGACGATCTGAATAAAATGATCGATATGGCTGATGTTTTGACAGCCAATGATTACGAGGCAACTGTCATCCAAGAGCGCACTGGCAAGTCCATGGATCAAATCGCACAGCAAAAGCAAGCCGTGATTGTCACCCATGGCGCAAAAGGCGCTATGCTATATCATAATGGTTCTCAACATCAGGTTGCGCCCGTAGAGGCGGCCCAGGTGTTGGATCCCACAGGATGTGGGGATGCCCATCGCGCAGGTTTGCTGTATGGTTTGACCGCTGGTTGGTCCATGTACGAGGCCGCATGTTTGGGCAATATCATGGGCAGCATCAAGATTGCATCGCAGGGGCCGCAAAACCACCAGCCCAAGCGCGATCAGATTAACCGCCTCTTGGCCGAGGTATACGAGCTAGATGTGGCTGTGCCTACATTGGCTTAAATTTTCCTTGAAAGGAGCACGTCATGACGACACAAACTACAAATCGTCCGCAGATGGTGCGTTGGTTAACGCTCACCGCAGCAGCACTGGGCGCGGTAATGTTAATTTCAGGTTGTGCGCATCAAAGCGCCTCGAGTCAAACCTACACCTACGGACAATCACAGCGTGAGCAAGTCGTCCGTTTGGGCACTGTAGAAAGTGTGCGACCCATTACCATCCAAGCCGACCGTTCCTCGGGCGTTGGGGCGGTCTCGGGCGCAGCGATAGGGGGGGTCGCAGGCAGCACCATCGGGGGTGGGCGCGGCAGGATTTTGGCCACTATGGGAGGAGCCTTATTAGGAGGCGTTGCAGGGGAGCAAATTGAGCATCGTGTTCAACAGAGTAGAGGTTTAGAGATCACAGTCAAACTTGATAATGGCGAGACCCGCGTGATTGCTCAAGAAGCCGATGTGCCCATTAATGCCGGGCAGCGCGTGCAGGTTATTAGTGGCGCAGGTCCCGTGCGCGTTAGCCCTATTTAAATAGCGTTTGCACTTGGCAGCATTTGCAGTTGGCTAGGCAAAAGGTCATTTAGCACTGATGCTGATGCGCTGAGCCTGCCTATTTAGCAGCGTGCATTAAAAAGCCCTGTTCTTATTGGCCGTTATCGGGCAAATAGGAACAGGGCTTTGTTGTGTCTACGCCTACGCCGTGCGTGGCAGGGCGCGTAGGAACTACTTAGAAGAGTAGCTTAGAAGGTAAGTAGGTCACCAAAGAGTATATTTCTGTTGATGTTGTTAATCACCACAATCAGTACTTGAGTAATAATCAATACGATAAGCGGCGAAAAATCGATAGCACCCATGCTGGGCATACGGCTGCGTATCGGGTTTAAAACTGGCGCTGTTAGCGCGTTGAGCAGCGGTGCGATCGGCGCAGCGGGGTTAACCCATGACAATAGGGCCTGGATAATAATTGCCCAGAACATGGTGTTTAGCCACCACTCGAATCCGGTCAATAGCGCAGCAATAATTTGGCCGAGTGGATTAAAAAGCTGAAAATTGAAAATAGTCAGCAAGTAAATAAATGCAGTAATCCAGACCACAATAATGCTGGGCCAATCAAATTGACCTCGCGGAGCGATTAAACGCTGCAGCGGCAGGGTGGCCCAATCGGTAAAACGGTAGATGGTCTGCGAGAAAGGGTTAAATGGGGGGATGCGTGAGGCGTAAAACCAGGCGCGCAGTATAAAAACAAACCCGATCAGTCGAATGATCAAACTCAAAATCGTCACGGTAATGCCCATAGTCTATAGCCTAGTGATGCCTAGTCGGTTTCCTCGGTGGGGTGAGTGGGATACGGCCAAGAGCCCTCTGGATTAGGGGTGGTTTTTACATATGAGGCCTGATCGGTATCATCGTTTTTGGGTTGTACCGTAGAATCAGGGTGTGGGTTATTGGCAGATGCCATGATGTGAATTCCTTTTTATAAAAAAATGAACACAAATAAAGCCCGTGTAGGCTGAGCGCATGGCGGCCCTCAACGAGCATACGTAGTAGTTTACCAAATTGTGGTATGGTTTTTCGGCAGTAGGGTGCTCAAAAGAAAATATTTTTCTCTGTTCTGTATATCTTTTGATGCCTCTTGTGTGCTCAACAGGCTAATATATGAAATAAATCACGAGCCGCGAGACTCTAAGCATTTAAATACTGCTCATACAATCATCAATGTGCAAGGATCACTATGTCTGCTATGTCTAAACTTCTGTTTTGCAAACGTTTCATGGCTTTGGGGGCTACCCTCAGCATGGGGCTATTGGTGGCTGCCTGCACGATGCCATTACAAGACCAACAAGAGCCCGCTCCTCAGGCCGCCGTTCCCGAAGAGTGCACAGCCCCCGCTGCTGACGAACCTGTTGTTGGCAATTGGATTAATAAACGCCAAGAAAAAGGGGTCACTGGCGAGCTACGGACCTTGTTTACCTTGAAAGCTGATGGCAGCATGCTGTTTACCGAACAGCTCAAACGTCCTAGGCAGCCATCGCAAGGCCTCAATGAAAGCGGGTGTTGGAGCCGCGATGGCGAGCATATCGTTTTGCACACCTATAAATCCAACGGCGCAGCCGTGGATATAGATGACCCCATCTATACCAATCGCTATCAGATTATTTCTGTAGATGCGGATGCGCTGGTATTGCAGTCCGAAACTGGGCAGCAATTTGCCACCCAGCGGACATCACCCGGCTATCGTCTGCCTTTTTAGTCAGCTAGACTCTGCTCTAGGCGGGTCAGCACACGAGTGCGACCTAATAAATACAAAACGGCATCAATTGCAGGTGTTTGGCGTTGGCCTGTAACAGCCACGCGCATCGGGATGCCCAACTGTGGCATCCGCGCCTCTTGGGCTTTGAGCACTTCCTTGATGGTTGCGCTCAAGGCCTCGATACTCCATTCGTCCAAGTCTTTAGCCCGCGTTTCAAAATCGCGTAGCAGGGTTCGCGCCTCGGCGGTCAGTACTTGTTCTTTTAGGGCAGCATCGATAGCAGGCATTTCTGGATAGCAAAAGAGCATCGCCCCATCGGCCAGTTCGTTGAGGGTTTCCGCACGGCTTTTGAGTAGCTCCATCACAGCGGGTAGCTCAACAAGTGTGGGATTGCCTCCGCGGGCCTCGATGCGGGGGGCGACAAGCTCAGCCAAGCGCTCATTGCTGCTTTCCTTGATGTAATGAGCATTGACCCAACGCAGCTTTTTGGGATCCCACTGGGCGGGCGAGCGGCTGAGGTTACGGGTGCTAAACCATTCTATAAACTCGGCACGGCTAAAGAGTTCGGCATCACCGTGACTCCAACCTAAACGGGCCAGATAATTCACCATCGCCTCGGGCAAGAAACCCTCTTGATCATACTCTAGGATACTGACCGCACCATGTCGCTTGGATAGTTTTTCACCGTCTGGTCCCAAGATCATGGGCACATGTCCGTACGCCGGTAAAGTGGCGCCCAAAGCCTCTAGTAATGTGATTTGTCGGGCCGTGTTATTAACGTGGTCATCGCCACGGATAACATGAGTGATCTTCATGTCCCAGTCGTCGACCACCACGCAAAAATTATAGGTAGGGCTGCCGTCAGAGCGCGCAATAATTAAATCATCGAGCTCTTCGTTAGGTATTGAAATGGGCCCCTTGACGAGATCATCCCAGGTGGTGGCACCCGTTTGCGGACTTTTAAAACGCACCACAGGTTTTCTATCGGCAGGAATATCTGGTAGGGTTTTGCCCTCTTCGGGGCGCCACGTCCCATCGTAACGGGGTTTTAGTCCCTGTGCACGTGCGCGCTCACGCATGGCCTCGACCTCTTCGGCCGAACTATAGCAATAATACGCAGTTCCCTCGGCGAGCATTTTCTCGATCACCTCTTGGTGACGCTCGATACGTTTGCTTTGGTAAAAAGGACCTTCGTCAGCCTCTAAACCCAGCCATTGCATACCGTTTAGGATGATTTGAACAGCTTGGGGGGTCGAGCGCTCGCGATCAGTGTCCTCGATGCGCAAAACAAATTTGCCTTTGTGGTGACGTGCGAATGCCCATGAAAATAAAGCAGTACGGGCACCACCCAGGTGTAAATCCCCAGTAGGTGATGGGGCAAAACGGGTGCGAACTATGGTTTCGGAGCTCATAAACTAACTGAATGATTATTAAATGAAAAAAACGGCGCAGCAGAGGTGTGATTATTGCTGTGCGGTCAGGATCTTACGTAAAAAAGTGGCAATATCCCGAATCTCGTGAGGGTGGACCGAATGCGGCATGGGATAGGTGTGCCATTCAACGTCATAGCCCATTTTTTCGAGCTGTTTGCGACTGTTTTCACCGCGTTGCAAGGGTACAACGGGGTCCTGGGTGCCGTGGGCCATGAAAATGGGGGTGTCTTGGTTGGCGGGATTACGTTCTTTATCAACGACATCGGCCAAGGGTAGGTATCCGGATAGACATACTAGACCAGCCAAGCGTTCGGACCAACGCAGCCCTGTTTGCAAGGTCATGGCGCAACCCTGAGAAAAGCCAGCCAATACAATGCGTTCGCTAGGAATGCCTTGGTCGATTTCGCGGCTGATAAGCGCCTCGACCTGGGCTTGGGACTCGCGTAAACCTTTGGCGTCTTCGCGGCGTACTAGGTCAGCTACATAAATGTCGTACCAAG
Source organism: Paenalcaligenes sp. (assembly GCA_035302345.1). Classification (GTDB taxonomy): domain Bacteria; phylum Pseudomonadota; class Gammaproteobacteria; order Burkholderiales; family Burkholderiaceae_B; genus Paenalcaligenes. The sequence goes on along the minus strand of DATGSS010000008.1, from coordinate 15,694 downwards.
AGCGCATGGGCATGCCGGCATTGACTGTGACAGGCTGCACCGGTGCATGGGGGAATACAAAACGAATGTTTAGGTCATCTAGGCCTAATTCAGGCACGATGGGCACAAAGTCATTGCCGTCGGCGCCGAGTCCATGTAACCAGATGATGGCATAACGGGCTTCTTTTTGTGGATTGATTTCGATGCATTCCAGAAGTTCGCTCATTGTTGATTTCCCCTCGTTGCTGTGTTTAAGGTTAGACTGTGTGTTAGCGCACAATTGCGTTTTATCATATTTGCTTGGTCAACGGGCCATTTTGGCAGTTGCGGGCTGATTCGGGTCTCATACACAGAGTTTTCATGAGTGAAGTAATGATTTCTAATTTGCCTATTTCTGCAAATCAGCACTTTTTTTGTCAATTAGTCGATGACGCGCTGGCCGAGGCCAAAAAGCTCGGTGCGACTGATGCGGTAGCGCAGGTTTCCGAGAATCGCGGGTTATCTGTTTCCGTGCGCAAACAAAAAACGGAAAACGTTGAGCAAGCGCGCGAGCGTTCACTCAGTATTACAGTTTTTGACGGGCAAAAGCGCGGTGCTGCGTCGACCGCTGATTTTGCCCCGCAAGCTATCCGCGAGACTGTTGCCGCGGCTTGGCATATTGCGCGTTTTACTGCCGAGGATCCGGCCGCCGGATTGCCCAACGATGAGGATCTGGCCTACCAATACCCTGATTTGGCCCTTTACAGACCGTGGCCTTTGAGTCCTGAACAGGCCACCCAGTGGGCACTCCGTGCTGAGCATGCTGCCCTATCTTACCATCCGCAGATCAGTAATAGCGAGGGGGCCAGTATTGATAGTTACGAGGGGCATTTTGTGCTCGGTAACAGCCGTGGCTTTCTAGGGGGCTATCCCTATAGTCGTCATAGCATCAGTGTATCGCCTATCGCTGGCCATGGGGCCAAAATGCAACGTGATTTTTGGTATAGCGTAGCGCGTGCTGCGCACAAATTAGATAGCCCAGAACAAGTCGGCAGTCGCGCAGCTGAGCGCACAGTATCCAGGCTAGATGCACAGGTAGCTTCGACTGGCCGCTACCCAGTGATCTTTGAGGCACCGCTGGCTGCCGGTTTGTTGGGCTCTTTTGTGCGCGCCAACAGCGGCGGTGCCCTGTACCGACAGGCCAGTTTTTTGGTTGATCAATTAGGCCAAGACATTTTTGCGCCGCATGTCAGTATTTCAGAGCAACCGTACCTACAAGGTGGATTGGGCAGTGCTCCATTTGACGGCGAAGGGGTGCGTACCCAAACGCGTGATGTCGTGGCTGCTGGCCAGTTAAATGGGCACTTTTTGTCTAGTTACACAGCACGTAAACTAGGGATGAAAACGACCGGTAATGCTGCCGGCGCCCACAACCTAGTGCTGCGTTCTGAAAAAACCACTCCCGATTTGGATTTACCCGCCTTATTGCGTGAAATGGGTACCGGCTTATTGGTGACCGAATTGATAGGACAGGGCATCAACATGGTCACCGGTGATTATTCGCGTGGGGCGTTTGGTTATTGGGTAGAAAATGGTGAGATTCAATACCCTGTCCAAGAGATCACTATTGCTGGCAATTTGCGCGATATGTTTCGTCAAATTGCTTTGGTTGGCAATGACACTGTGGTCCGTGGCGGCCGTAAAACAGGGTCATTATTGATCGAGCAAATGGCTATTGCAGGGCGCTAACTGGTTTAGGGCATGACGCGAGATGCCCATTAGGTTTGACAGGCAGTGCATAATAATGGATATTGACTTGTTGTAACATACCGTATTACGCTTTGCCGCTTTGCTTATTTTATCAATCACCTGAACGCTGAACGCGAAGGAGGGTCTGCACCATGCAGCGTCGTTCATTTTTAAAAAAGGCAGGTTTAGGTGCTGTGGCCGGTACGGCTGCGGTCGCCGCACCAGCAGTTGCTGAGAGCTTGCCAAAAATCAGCTGGAAGATGACTTCCACTTATGGGCCGTCTTTGCCGGCGCTTTTTAGCACCGCCGAGATGTTCACCCAGATGATCGAAGAAGCCACTGATGGCAATTTTTCTATTCGTCTCTATCCTGCCGGTGAGATCGTTCCCGGATTTGAGGTTATGGATGCCGTGTCAGATGGCACAGTCGAGATGGGCCAAACTGCCTCGTATTATTACTATGGCAAAGACCCCTCCTTCTGCTTTGACACCGCCGTTCCTTTTGGCCTAAATGCCCGCCAGATGCAGTCTTGGCTCTTTAAAGGTGGCGGTCTGGAATTGATGCGCGAGCTCTTTGCCACGCGTAATATTGTTAACTTTCCCATGGGCGACACAGGTACGCAGATGGGGGGGTGGTACCGCAAAGAGATCAACTCTGTAGAGGACCTCAAGGGTCTTAAAATGCGTACCGCAGGTTTTGCTGGCGAGGTACTAGCGCGCATGGGCGTGGTTCCGCAGCAGGTCCCACCAGGTGATATTTATCCGTCCTTGGAAAAGGGCACTTTGGATGCCGTCGAGTTCGTTGGCCCTATGGATGACGAGCGCTTGGGTTTCCAAAAGGTTGCCAAGTACTATTACTACCCCGGCTGGTGGGAAGGCGCAGGCCAGGTATCGCTCTACGTTAACCAAGATGCTTACGAGCAATTACCCAAACCATACAAATCACTGATAGCCACAGCTTCCCGCGCGGCAGGTCAAAACATGCTTTCGACCTACGATGCCGAGAACCCAGCTGCATTGCGTCGTCTAATTGCTAGTGGTGCAGTGCTCAAGCCATTCCCACGTGATGTGATGGATGCTGCCTTTGAGGTCTCTAACGAGGTCTACAAAGAGTTTTGCGAGGCTGACGAGGGTTTCAAAAAGATTTACGACAGCTATATGGCATTCCGTGACGAGTCCGTACCTTGGTTCCGTGTGGCCGAGGGATCTTATGACAACTTCTTGGGCATCGCTTTAGCCCAGCAGCGTCAGCGCTCAGGCTCCTAAGCTCTTAATAGCACTTTATGTCGCTAATTTGCCGCGTTTGCAGGCAAAACTAAAGGGGTAGGCATTGATATGCCTGCCCTTTTTTATTTCGTCTTATATTCGTGGTATACTTTGGTGCTTTGCGTACGGGCGAATAATAACGCCTTGGCGCTTTTTTACGTTATTTTTATTTGAAAGGAACCATCATGAAAACCTTTGTGGCAAAGCCCAAGGAAGTACGGCGTGAATGGTTTGTGGTTGATGCCAAGGATAAAGTCCTTGGACGTGTAGCCAGCGAAGTTGCACGGCGCTTACGCGGCAAACACAAGCCAGAATACACCCCACACGTCGATACGGGCGATTATATCGTGGTGATTAATGCCGCGCACTTACGCGTGACCGGCAATAAAGACAGAAACAAAAAGTATTACCGTCATACTGGCTACGTCGGTGGCATTCGCGAGACCAATTTCGAGACCATGCAGGCTCGTTTCCCTGGTCGTGCGTTGGAAAAAGCAGTCAAGGGCATGCTACCCAAAAACCCTTTGGGTTATGCGATGGCCAAAAAACTCAAGGTCTATGCAGGCGAAGAACATCCCCATACCGCCCAGCAGCCTAAACCACTAGACATCTAAGGATATCCTCATGATTGGTGATTGGAATTACGGCACCGGGCGGCGCAAAAGATCAGTCGCACGCGTGTTTATGAAAAAAGGTACCGGGCAGATCGTCGTTAACGGTCGTCCCATTGACGATTATTTTGCTCGTGAGACTGGGCGCATGATTGTACGCCAGCCGCTACATCTCACCGATAACCTCGAGTCCTTTGACATCAAAGTCAATGTACACGGGGGCGGCGAGAGCGGTCAGGCCGGCGCGATTCGTCACGGCATCACACGTGCTCTCATCCAATACGATGAGACCCTCAAGCCTCAACTCCGTCAGGCTGGCTATGTCACCCGCGACGCACGTTCTGTCGAGCGCAAAAAGGTGGGTCTACACAAAGCACGTCGTCGCAAGCAGTTCAGCAAGCGCTAAAACGCTTCTCCTGTTTCGTACATGCTACAGCGCCCCGTTTTTGCGGGGCGTTGTTATTTGTGTTTGTGCTTCATAACGAGACAGGTTTTAGGTTAATTCTGACGCAATTGCATAATCCTCGCTACAATAGGGTCAGGACCCGTCAATAGGGTGATGTGAACAATGTAGATATTCGAGGGGGTTATGACGGCATCGACCTATCCAACCATACGCGCAGGGATTGTTGGCGCTACCGGCTATACTGGTGTAGAGCTTTTGCGTTTGTTAGGGGCGCACCCGGCGATAGAGATTCGAGCAGTAACATCACGCACAGAGCAGGGTATGCCTGTGGCCGAGATGTTCCCTAATTTACGCGGGCATGTCGATGCCGTGTTTAAAACTCCAGAAGAGGCTGCCCTAGATGAGTGCGATGTAGTCTTTTTTGCCACCCCTCATGGCGTAGCGATGCAGCAGGCGCGCGAGCTCATCGATCACGGTATCAAGGTAATCGATTTAGCCGCTGATTTCCGCTTGCAGGAAACCGCGGTTTTCGAACAATGGTACAAACATAAGCATGCCTGCCCAGATGTTCTCAATGAGGCTGTGTATGGTTTGGTCGAGTTGCATCGCGAACGTATTCGCCATGCTCGTGTGGTCGGCAATCCGGGCTGTTACCCCGTGACTGTTTTGCTGGGGTTGGCACCACTTTTGCAGCAGGATCGCCCCTTGATCGATACCAGTAATATTATCGCTGATTGTAAATCTGGGGTCTCTGGTGCTGGCCGCAAGGCTTCCATCGGTACTTTATTTGCCGAGGCCAGTGATAATTTCAAGGCCTATGGCGTGGGTGGACACCGCCACCATCCCGAAATTGTCGAGCAATTGCGCGGCATGAACCAGGGCCAAGAGGTTGGTCTAACTTTCACACCGCATCTGGTACCCATGATTCGCGGTATGTTTTCAACCTTGTATTTGCGTATATTGCCAGATGCGCTGGATACTGATTTCCAGGCACTTTTCCAAGAACGCTATGCAGACGAGCCTTTTGTAGATGTATTACCCGCTGGGACTTGGCCCGAGACGCGTTCTGTCCGTGCTTCAAACATGCTACGCATAGGATTACAGCGCGGAACCCAAAAAGATATCTTGATCGTAATGGTTGCTCAGGATAACTTGGTAAAGGGGGCGGCAGGTCAGGCCGTACAAAATATGAACCTCATGTTCGGCCTTGATGAGCGCCTAGGATTACAACAAATTGCTGTACTGCCATAAAGTTTTACCCATTACTTGAATGTTAAAGCATTGAATGCGCTACAATGGGTTCAAATAGTTTTAAATGATAGGAGTCATTTATGAGCATTTCCGAAACAACTGATTTGCAGGCTCCGCCAGCTCCTTTGGCATTTAGTGATGCTGCTGCGGAAAAGGTTCGCGAGCTGTTGCTTGACGAGGGCAATCCCAATCTCAAGCTGCGCGTCTTTGTGCAAGGCGGTGGATGCTCTGGTTTTCAATATGGTTTTACCTTTGACGAGGAAACCAGTGGCGACGACACCGTTGTCGAACGAGGTGGCGTGCAACTACTGATCGACCCCATGAGCTTCCAATATTTGGTAGGGGCCGAGATTGACTACAAGGATGATTTAGAAGGGGCGCAATTTGTTATTCGCAACCCCAACGCAATGACTTCTTGTGGTTGTGGTTCATCTTTTGCCATTTAATCACCTGATTTAAAGGGCGCTGTTGCAGTTTTTTTGCGATATTTATTTGTAGTAACGCGCGCCCAAATAAGTCGATTGACGTGCGCCGGTTACCTCTGGGTAGCCGGCGCATATTTTTTGGTCATAAGCAAAAGCGAGCCAAGCAAATGCGTAGGCTTCGATGTGCTGCGGGTGTATATCAAACTGGGCACTGCTATGCACTGATGCATCCAGACGTATCGCCCCTTGTTGTGTTAGGCGCTGCATGAGCTGGGTGTTGCGGGCACCCCCACCACAGATAATGATTTGTTTGGTTTTCGGTGCCCATTGTGCGATTGCATCGACAATAGTCTGGACTGTAAATTCAAGTAGTGTTGCTTGAATATCTGCCGGGTTAATTTGTTGCGAGATAGATTCAGCCTTTAAAGCATCCAGCTTTTGTTGCAGCCACGGGCCATTAAATAGATCACGCCCAGTTGATTTGGGCGGTGATTGCTTTAACCATGGCTCGGCGAGCAAAAGGTCTAATAAAGCAGGCTGGCACTGTCCACTTGCCGCCCAGCGTCCTTTGTGGTCATAGGGTTTCTGCAGGTGTTTTTCGCACCACAAATCCATCAAGACATTACCTGGGCCACAATCAAAACCATAAAAACGAGCTGAGGTATTGTGTTGTGGCATATCCCTATCAATAGAGGTAGGGCACTGCTGGGTGTGGGTTGAAACTTGCGGTGCTAAGACGGTGATATTGGCCATTCCACCGATGTTGACAACAGCTCGCGCCTGAGTACTGCCAAAGAGCAATGCATGAAAAGGAGGGACTAGGGGTGCTCCTTGGCCGCCTGCTGCCAGATCACGACTACGGAAATCAGCGATAACGTCGATACCTGTTTGCTCGGCCAGCAGAGCTGGAGCATTTAGTTGGATGCTAATCCCTTCTGCAGGTAGGTGACGTACGGTTTGCCCGTGAGCGCCAATAGCGATAATGTCATCGGGGTGTAGGTCAGTTTCCAACAAGAGCTGTTGCACTGCCTGTGTGTAGTGCCCTACAAGCGCTTGGGCGGCGCGGGCGGCCCGTAATAGTTCGTCAGTGCCAGTTTGGTTGAGTGCTAATAGCTCGTCTCGCAGGGCATTGGGTAGGGGCACTGATACAGCGTGCTCGTAATGCGCTGTATAAGGGCTGGCTGTGTTTGATGATGCAGGGGTGGACGCAGTCGATACTGCAGTTGCAGAGGGCGTGCTTTGAAAGCGCGCCAGGACAGCATCAACCCCATCCATACTCGTGCCAGACATCAAGCCGATATACCAGCCCATGAGATGGCCTCGTTAAAAATTAATCGGACATGGCCAGCATACGGTGATCAGTACGTTCTTTTAAGAGCGCCAACTGCTTTTTATACTGACCTGCTAATGCTTGTAGTTCTTTTATTTGGTCGGATTCTAGGGCCTTTGCTGCTGGTAAGTCTACAGATAGAGGATCTACGGGCTTGCCATCGATACGGAATTCGTAGTGCAAATGAGGACCTGTGGCCCAACCAGTCGCACCAACATACCCGATGCGCTGTCCTTGTTGGACCTTGGCGCCCTTTTTCAGGCCTGATTCGAAACGACTCTGGTGCGCATAAAGGGTGCTATAGCCGCTGTGGTGCTTGATAATAATGACATTGCCATAACCCCTCTGAGTACCGATAAAATCGACTACACCATCTGCGGTCGCTTGGATGGGGGTGCCTTGGGGGGCAGCATAATCAACACCGTTGTGGTTGCGCCAATTGCCGTGGATGGGGTGACGGCGCTTGCCAAAGGTAGAGCTGATACGTGTAAATTTAATGGCGTTACGTAGAAAGGCGCCCTGAATGCTGTTGCCTTCAAAGTCATAATAACCGCCTCCGCCATCGGCCTCGTCAAACCACAAGGCTTGGTGCATTTCGCCGTCACTTTCGTATTCTATGGCTAGGATGCGACCTGCAGCGATGGTTTGTCCTTGGCTAGTGTGGCTTTCGTAAATGACACGAAAACGGTCGTTCTTGCGGATGTCTTTGAGAAAATCAATTTTACTACCGAGCACATCAGTCATGGCCAGGGCCACTGAGTCTGGGATGCCCGCTTTGTCAGTGGCACCAAAAAGAGAGGTGGTGATGACCCCTTCGGCCATTTTGACCTCGGTCTCAGCGGCTAGCGTATGTTCTTTAGCGACAAAACCGTCAGCTTCGTCAGGGGTGACCTCGAGCCAGCGCGATACTACGGTATTGTCATCTTTATCGGCGGGCGTGTGGTTATAGCGCAGCCATTGGAGTTTGTTGTTTTCGTCTAAAGAGACTTGGATAGTGCGCCCAGGATATAGCTTGTAGATGGCTCGGGCTGCTTCGTCGTAGGTCAAAAAGTGTTGTAAATCAGGCTCATCGACCTCGAGGCGTTTTAGGATGGCAGCCAAGGTATCGCCTTGGCGAATGCTGGTTTGGTGAATAAAGGGCCCCGCTTGACCTTGTAAACTTTTGATAATTGGGGCTTCCAACATTGTGCTGGTGTGGTAGATTTCAGGTACGGGCTCTTGGGCAGGCGGCACAACCGCGATGGCGCCAGCGCCAACAAATAACCCGAGTGCAATAGTGAGTAATGATTTTTGTATAAATTTGGGGCGTTTGGGTGGTGTCATGACGGCTTATTGGCAGGAGTTGTTTTTGACATCAGTGCATGGGTAAATACTGTGGGTTCACTACGGGTATGCATGGGTAGTAAACCTACAAACTAAGCAATAAAAAAAGAAACACGCCCGGTGTGTGTTGACCCAGCATAGGCGGATGGGCGCCTAATTTGCAGGACGCGGCTGGGCAAAACATGGCAGTAAACGCCGTCGTGCCGGTATTCTTGCGTGCAAAATATGTTCTAGCAAGTTATCCTAACGCATTCAGAAGAAATTTTCGAGTCTTTTTGTGTTACATTTGCTAGGTTAATTATGTCTTCATCAGAGTTACCGATATCTGATGCCGTTCGAGCTGATTTAGAGGTCGTCAAACGTGGTTGCGACGAGCTCATTGTCGAGTCCGAATTTGCGCAAAAACTAGCCCGTAGTCATCAGACGGGTACCCCCCTGAGAATAAAGTTGGGCTTGGACCCCACTGCCCCTGACATTCATTTGGGGCATACAGTGGTGCTCAATAAAATGCGCCAATTACAGGATTTGGGCCACGTAGTGATCTTTTTAATTGGGGATTTCACCTCGACAATTGGTGATCCCAGTGGCCGTGATACGACCCGTCCACCTTTGACCCCCCAAGAGATCGAATTCAATGCACAAACTTATTACGAACAGGCCAGTCTGGTTTTAGATCCAGACAAAACCGAGGTTCGCTATAATTCCAAGTGGTGCGATGAATTAGGTACCCGAGGACTCATCCAGTTAGCCTCGCGTTATACCGTCGCACGTATGCTCGAGCGGGATGACTTTACCAAGCGTTACCAAAAGCATCTGCCCATCGCTATTCACGAGTTTATTTATCCGTTACTGCAGGGATATGATTCGGTGCAGCTCAAAGCCGATTTAGAGCTGGGTGGTACGGATCAAAAATTTAACTTGCTGGTGGGTCGCGAACTGCAAAAAGAGTATGGCCAAGAGGCCCAGTGTATTATGACGATGCCTTTGCTCGAGGGGTTGGATGGGCACGAAAAGATGTCTAAATCTCGAGGCAATTACATCGGCGTTACCGAGGCCCCGGACAGCATGTTCGGCAAAATAATGTCCATCTCAGATGATTTGATGTGGCGCTACTATGAGCTGCTTTCATTCCGCTCTTTGGCTGAAATTCAAAAGTTGCGTGATCAAATCGCTGAGGGCCGTAACCCACGCGACGTCAAGGTCGAGCTTGCTCTAGAGTTGGTCACACGGTTTCATAGTGCTCAATTGGCTCAAAAGGCTCTCGAGGGCTTCGAGGCGCAATTCCGCCGTGGCGAGTTGCCCCAGGATATCCCCGAGGTAACCTTATCTGGTACGCCTAAAAATATCGTGCATATATTGCGCGATGCCGGCCTGGTGAGCTCAGGCAGCGAAGGGCAACGCAGTATCGCTCAGCGCGCTGTGCGAGTTGATGGCACACGGGTAGAAGACCGTACTCTCGAGCTGCAAGCAGGGACCTATATTGTCCAAGTTGGCAAAAGGCGTTTTGCACGGGTTACACTAGATACCTAATCCGTTTAGCGGCTTCACGCATTAACTAAGGAGTGATGCATGAAATTACACAGTAATTCCTTTGCGGACAATACCCCGATTCCAGTGGAATACGCTTTTTGTCGGCCTGATCCCGAAACACACGCAACTCTAGGGGGCAATCTTAATCCTCATCTGGCTTGGTCTGATGTGCCCGAAGGCACGCGTTCTTTTGTGATCCTTTGCGAGGATCCAGATGTCCCTACCCAGATGGACGACGTCAACCAAGAAGGTCGCGAGGTTCCCGCTGACTTGCCGCGCACACATTTTTATCACTGGGTATTAGTTGATTTAGCTGCTGATACACGTGAAATCCCCGAGGGTGCTTATTCCGATGGGGTGACCCCCCGTGGCAAGGCCGGGCCATTGGCTTTGGACGGCACCCGACAGGGCTTGAACGGGTTCACCAACTTTTTTGCCCATGATCGCGACATGAGTGGCGATTATTTTGGTTATGATGGGCCGTGTCCGCCATGGAATGATGCCATTTTGCACCGTTATGTTTTTACCGTCTATGCAGTGGATATTGAAGAGATCCCCGTAGAGGGCAAATTTACAGGTGATGATGTTAAAAAGGCTATCGAGGGTCACATCCTCGGACAGGCATCGATCACCGGTATTTATACGCTCAATCCTCGTTTACGTGACGAGTAATCATTTTTTTCTAGTTTTTTATACCCCACGAGCAATGCCTTTGTTCGTGGGGTATGATGTGTTAGCCCAGCATTGCCTGGGCTTTTTTCGTTATCAGGAATAGTTTGTGTTTTCCTATGGGCTAATATTTAGCCAAATTTTTAGAACCAAGCTAAAATAGGTGGCTGTTTAATTTAAGCCTACCTTCTTACTGTTAGGAACATACATGTTTGACCGTTCTCGTACCCTAGATGTGGTCGATCCCGACGTTTGGGCGGCCATCGAAAAAGAAGACATTCGTCAAGAGCAACATATCGAGCTCATCGCCTCTGAAAATTATGCCAGCCCCGCAGTCATGCAGGCACAGGGCACACAGCTAACCAATAAATATGCCGAGGGGTATCCCGGGCGTCGTTATTATGGGGGCTGTGAGTACGTGGATGTGATCGAGCAGCTCGCGATTGATCGCCTCAAAGAGCTTTTTGATGCACCAGCCGCTAACGTGCAGGCTAACTCTGGCTCGCAGGCCAACCAGGCTGTTTATTTAGCCACACTCAAGCCCGGGGATACTGTCCTGGGTATGAATCTTGCCGAGGGTGGGCACTTGACGCACGGCTCTCCCGTGAATGCTTCCGGCATTTTGTATAATTTTGTATCCTATGGCCTAGACGAGAACGAAGAGCTCGATTACGAGGCGCTCGAGCGCCTGGCCAAAGAGCACAAGCCCAAACTCATCGTTGGTGGGGCGTCTGCTTATTCCCTGGAAATCGATTTCGAGCGCATGGGCCGTATTGCCCGCGACAATGGCGCTCTGTTTATGGTTGATATCGCACACTATGCCGGCTTGGTTGCAGGCGGTGCTTATCCTAATCCCATGCCACATGCTGACTTTGTGACTTCGACTACACACAAATCACTGCGTGGTCCACGCGGTGGGGTGATCATGATGAAGCCCGAATACGAGCGCGCTATTAACTCAGCTATCTTTCCTGGGTTGCAGGGTGGGCCATTAGTACACGTGATCGCTGCCAAGGCCGTTGCCTTTAAAGAGGCTCTGGATCCTAGCTTTAAGGATTACGCACAGCAGATAGTCAAAAATGCTGATGTTTTAGCAAAAACATTGGTATCACGCGGTTTGCGTATTGTTTCAGGACGCACCGAGAGCCATGTGATGTTAGTTGACCTGCGTAGCAAGGGTATTACGGGTAAGGATGCCGAGGCTGCGTTGGGTAAAGCACATATCACCATCAACAAAAACGCAATTCCTAACGATCCCGAGTCCCCCTTCGTCACCAGTGGTGTACGTTTGGGAACACCTGCAGTGACAACGCGTGGCTTTAAAGAGGCCGAATGCGAGCTCACAGCTAACCTCATCGCGGATGTGTTGGATGATCCTTTCAACGAGGAAAACCTCGCACAGGTACGTGCACGTGTGAATGAGCTCACTGCTCGTTTGCCTGTGTATGGGGGCTCTTCCAAATAAACGAGCCTTAGAGGGCTCGTGACGCATATGAAATGTCCATTTTGTAATCACGAAGACACTCAGGTCTTAGATTCACGAGTCCTTGAGGACGGTGACGCCATTCGGCGTCGCCGTCGTTGCTTGTCATGCGATCGTCGCTTTACGACTTATGAGCGGGCCGAGCTAATGATGCCTACCGTGGTCAAACGCGACGGTAGTCGAATGAGCTTTGACCCTTCACGAGTACGGGCTAGCATGGAGTTGGCATTGCGTAAACTCACAGTGCCCAGCCAAGAGGTTGATGCTGCTATTGAGCGTATCCGCGAGAGTATTTTACTAACGGGCGAGCGCGAGATTAACACCGAAGAAATTGGTGATCGTGTGCTCGAGGAACTGCTCAAGCTCGATCAGGTAGCGTATATTCGTTTTGCTTCGGTCTACAAAAGCTTTAATGATATTGATGAGTTTGTCCAAGCCATTCACGAGATGCAGCGCGTCATCGAGGCCAATAACGGGCGCGCTACCCAAGGCTCTGTAGCAAAAAAAGCGGCAAAGAAAGCCGCTAAAAAAGCGACCGTAAATACCGTTGTAAAGAATCAGCGCAAGAAATAGGCCTACATGCCATGTTAAATGACGAATCCAACGACAACTATTGGATGGCTCGTGCACTCGAATGTGCCGAGCGCTCTTTGTTTTTGAGTGCGCCCAACCCTAGAGTAGGTTGCGTGATTGTTCAAAACAATGATTTAGTCGCGCAGGGCTTTACCCAACAGGCCGGCCAAGCCCATGCCGAGGTGATGGCCCTGACCGAGGCTCAAAACCAAGGCTTCCATGATTTCAGCCATTGTACGTTTTATGTCACCTTAGAGCCTTGCAGCCATTATGGGCGGACCAAGCCCTGTGTGGATGCCATTATCGAGGCTGGCCCTAAACGTGTGGTGATTGCATTGCCTGATCCCAACCCGCAGATAGCAGGGCGCGGCATTGCCCAACTCAAGGCAGCAGGTATCGAGGTACGAGTAGGCGTACTGCTCGAAGAGGCTGCTTGGCTCAACGTGGGGTTTGTCTCGAGGATGCTTGAGAATCGACCCTGGATTTGGCTCAAGATTGCTAGTTCAATGGATGGTTTCACAGCTCTCGAAGACGGGTGTTCGCAGTGGATCACTTCTGCAACTGCACGTGATCATGGCCATCGTTGGCGGGCACGTAGTGATTTGGTGGTGACCGGTTCAGGTACTGTGCTAGCTGACAACCCACAGCTCAATGTTCGTGCGGTGCCGACCGTAAGACAACCCATGCGGGGTGTTTTTGACGGGCAGCTATCTTTATCGCCTGATTTGCAATTCTTTCAAAAACAGCCAGTTATGGTGTGGGCGGCAGAGGGTGTTTCGGATGAGCGTCAAGCCATATTCGAAGACCGCGGCGTCTACGTCCGACAGTTACCCGGAACAGAACGCGGACAGGTAGATTTAGATGCGTGGAAAGAATGGCTTAGCCAGCAGGAATTCAATGAGATCCATGTCGAGGCGGGTGGACGGCTTAATGGCGCCTTTGTGCAGGCAGGCTTAGTTGATCAGGTGGTGGCTTATATGGCGCCTGCATATTTGATGCACGGTCAGCCGGCTGTGATTGGGCAGCCGCCAATACAGCTTAGTCAGGCCTGGCGCCTAAATTTGATTCATACTCAAAAGGTAGGACCAGACGTCGAGTTGGTATTGCGCAACGAAGAGCGTTGGCAGGGACTACTAACTCAGTTATTACAGCAAGCAGAACGCGATATTTAATTATGTTTACCGGAATAGTTCGTGCCGTTGGCAAAATAGTTAACACCGCTCCTATCAAAGAGGGCGATCAACAGGCTGGTTTACGTTTGACCGTGGATGCGGCTGAGCTGGACCTCAGCCAGGTTCAGGTTGGGGATTCTATTGCCATTCAAGGAGCATGCATGACGGTACTGAGCTATGCCGACGGACAGTTCGAGGTGGATATCTCTCAAGAAAGCCTATCACGCACCGCAGGTTTAGATAAATTAGGGCCTGTTAATCTCGAGGCTGCAATGAAATTGGGCGACACTTTGGATGGCCATATGGTGTTAGGTCATGTTGACGGGGTTGGGCATATCGCAGCGTTTGAACCCGTAGGCGAGTCCTATTTGTTGCAAATAGCTGCTCCAGAGCATTGCGCTAAATACTTGGCTTTCAAAGGATCAGTGACTATTAATGGTGTGAGTTTGACCATTAATGATGTACAGGATGATGCCCAAGGCGGTTGTACTATCAGCATTAATTTGATTCCACATACTGTGGCGGCCACGACTTTTCAATATGCCAATGTTGGTGATGCAGTCAATATCGAGGTCGATACCATCGCTCGTTATGTCGAGCGGATGCTGCAAAAAATAAAAGCTTGAGCTTAGGCTTTATTCTGAGTATAATTACCGTTTCTTTTGGATAGGTGGCCGAGTGGTTGAAGGCGCACGCCTGGAAAGCGTGTATACGTGAATAGCGTATCGAGGGTTCGAATCCCTCCCTGTCCGCCAAGACATCCAAATCGCTGAGTTGGTCTCGACTCAGCGATTTTTTTATATCTATAACTACTAAAAAAGATGATAGATTTGCTGCGTGATTTTGACCCCGTCTCCCTTGACGAACTGGATCGTCGGGCACGGTTGATGCGTCGCACTGATAACAAATATGTACTAAACACACAGCAGCTGGCACAGTTTTTACAGTGTCATTGCAACGATTATGATGTGCTCAATATTGATGGGGCACAACAATTTCATTACAGCAACTTATATCTCGATAGTGCGGATTTTGACACTTTTAGGGACCACAATATGGGCCGGCGTCGCCGTTTCAAGATCCGCTTTCGGCATTATCGTGAGGCACAGCTTTATTTCTTTGAGGTCAAAATTAAAGGGTTTCGAAATGAAACCCTGAAATACAGGCTCAGTACGGATCAACAGGCATTTGAGTCTCTCCAACTACCTGGGCATTTATACCTATTTGCCAGTGACCATATCTCAGAGCATTATGGCTATTCGTTAGAGTACCCATTATTCCCATCCATGTACGTTGACTATGAGCGTATTACGTTGGTCGGTAAAAAGCAGGCAGTGCGCATCACTATAGATAATCATATTCGTTATAGGTATGCCCAAAAAACGCAGGACTTGTCAGCTGATTATTATGTGGTAGAGGTTAAATCTGCACTGGGGCGATCGGCCGCTGATCGATGGCTAAGTAGCCAAAGAAAGCATCCAGTACAAAACTGCTCAAAGTATTGTATGGGGGTTAATTTATTGGCTTTTCCCGAGAAAAATACCCGTTTCATGCCTGTGCTGCGCCGCCAGTTTCAATATCAATAATGCTAAAAGCGATAGCTGCTACGACGCAGTCGATTGAGTGAATCACGATTGAGTCTTTTTGCTTCCTCTTCGGCGTAGATGTCTTCGCCGGTCTCATAAGGGCCTTGGTACATGCATTCATCAGGGTTAAGTGCGCACATCATCCGTTGCGCGGCTAACGAAGGTGAACGCGAGGTGCTGCTATTGCTGTGGCCATGGTGCCCGCCAGGGGCGCAAGCGGCTAATAAACTAATTAATGTAATAAGCGAAAGGGGACGGACTAAAGAAGCCAGATTCATGGTGCACCCTTTGTATCTTTGTGCTGTCTATAGGTTATAGCGACATTTGAATGAATGACTAAAACCTAAAAGTGTAGCAAAAATT
>DATGSS010000007.1:0-3665 GCA_035302345.1 Paenalcaligenes sp. | reverse complement strand
CACAAAGGCAGTTGCGATACCAAGAATGGCTGCGCGCTGGGGGGTATAACCGATCATCACTGTGCCCACAATCACGATCAAGGGCAACAGCATATAACCGTACTGCTTCATCAAATTTTTAATATTGGGTAATTCAGAAGTAGGCAATCCTAAAATACGTAAGCGCTTGGCTTCAAAATGCGTCCCAATGAAAATCCCCAAAAAGTACAAAGTCGCCGGAATCACTGCAGCGGCCATGATATAGGCATAAGAAACGCCCAAGTACTCCATCATGATAAAAGCAGCAGCACCCATGATTGGCGGCATAATCTGCCCGCCTGTCGAGGCTGAGGCCTCGGTGCCGGCGGCAAACTCGGGTTTAAAACCAGCATTTTTCATCATGGGGATGGTAAACGAGCCCGAGGCTACTGTGTTACCCACGGAACTGCCCGAAACCATACCCTGCAGGGCACTAGCGACGACAGCGGCTTTGGCTGTGCCCCCGGTAAAGCGCCCCGTCAGGCCAAATGCCAGGTCATTAAAAAACTGTCCTATTCGGGTGTGTACTAAAATCACCCCAAAAAACAGAAATAAGAAAATATATTTGGCGGAAATCTGCAGAGGGGTTCCAAATACACCGCTGTCGCGATACCACAGGCGGGTGGCCACCTCGAAAAAATCATACCCTTGGTGGGATAGCATACGTGTCGGGATATGATTCCCAAACAAGGCATAGGCCATCATGACCAAGGCGACGATCACAATAGGCACCCCGACGGTGCGGCGCGTGGCCTCGAGCAAGAGCAATATGCCCGCCACAGACAGCCAGGTGTCGATCTCGGAATAGCCCCAAGTCACTCCACGGAGTAAATCGTCAAAATAAATCACCTTGTAGTAGGTGATATACATCGAGCCAAAGGCCAGTACCAGGTCATACCAAGGTACGGTCTTTTGAAATAACTGCTGACCCTTTTTCATCGGGAACAGCAAAAAAATCAGTCCCAGGGCAGTCCCTAAATGAATAGCCCCTTGTTTTTGTGACTGCAACGTACCGTAGTAACCGGTATAGATATGGAAAACAGTCAGGGATACCCCTAGGAAAGTGACCACCCATGCCCAAACGCCTATTTGTTCTCGGAAATTACTCTCACGATCGTATTTTTGTAATAGCGCTTTAGCGTCTTGTTCTGCTTGTTGTGCCTGCTCAGCCTGGGTAAGAGTGTTCTCTTTAACCATAATTACGGGTCCTCGCCTGGGGTGAATATGGTGGAACTACATCGAGCTTTATTTCTTTAGTTTTAAAGTGAAAAAGCAAAAAGGACCTTGTGGGCCCTTTTTGCCTAACTGCGTGGATTACTTATCAGCGAGCTCGTCCAAGCTGCTAATACCTGTTGCTTTGCGGGTCACAATCTGTACAACCTCGGGGTAGACGTGGCCAATAAAGGCGACGTTTTCTACCTGGTTGCCCTCAAATTCGCCCTCGCCATTGACGGCATCCAGTGCAGGAACATGCACGGTCATACCGACGTCCATGCGACCGCGGTGAATACTGGCCAAGTTTTCCAAGGAGGCGCCAGTCTCGACGTTGGTAAAGTTGCCATCAACGTAGTTATTCCAAACGTTGGCAATCTCGCCACCCAGCGGATAATACGTACCGCCTTGGCTACCGGTGCCCAGTGTGAACTCTTCTTTGCGGTCCTCTGCAGTCGCGGTGAGCTCGGCCACGGGGGCATCAATAGTCAGACCCTGCTCTTCGTAATAACGCTTTGCGCCGGGGTGAATGGGCAACCCATCCAGACCGTTCAAGGCATTTTCCAGTGTTAGCTGTGCGCCCTGTGCGTGCGTGATCTCATTGGAGTTTTCGACCATAGCCTTGGCTAACTGGTAGCCCAACTCTTCGTCAATGGTATCGGTATTGCCGACCATCACAGCAAATGCTGCGATTGTGGGCACGTCTTTGTCCAGGAAAGGATAAGCATCCTTAGAGATATCGTAACGCTGGTAGCCGCTGGTCTCTTCGGTGGTGGCGATGACCTCGTCGGATAGGCCCAGCATCACGACATCACCGGCCGAAGCGTGCAAGCTCTCGATGCTGCCGGCAGGCACACCTAGAATCCCAAAGGAAATATCGATATTGCCGTCCTGAACCAAGTCAGCAGCATTACCAAAGCTTTCTTGGAACGCCTCGTAATCACCGTCACCCAAGCCATAAGCCTCGAGGATGACACGGGTGACCGAGTTGGTCTCACTGGCGGGAGGGCCAATGGCGATGCGCGCGGCCTCGGCGCTGCTAAAAATGGCAAATGTAGACGCAACGCTCGCGAGGGTAAAACGCATCAACGTTTTTTTTGCCTTCTTGACTTTCATTATCAGTCTCCTTTTTTAAATGTTTAAACTGTTTGAATAAACATTTAGGTGAAAATTGTTAGTTAGTTGTTAGGGCAGGTTTATCAGTCTCTATGGTGTACAGAGCCGCCCAGCTGAGTGAATCGGATTTGATTAAATATTTGATTAAGTTTTTAGTTTATTTTCGTAACACTAGAAAACACAGCTAGAGTATATGTAAACGATATTTCATCCGTCAAGATAAAACAAGTCCTTTAAGTACTAATACGGATGGCCTGCGCAAGCGCCGTTTAAGCGCTTGAGATGTGGGCCTGCCCACCATCCCGATGGCAGCTGACAACCCACCCTACAACCGGCTCTTTGAGGCGTTTCTAGGGCAGTTCTAGCTCGGTAAATAAGGGTGCGTGGTCAGAGATCTGGCGCCATGGATTACCCTGCAAAACACGTGCAGTGCGCACGGCAAAGCCGCGTTGATAGATGCGATCCAGGCGAAACCACGGAAAGATACTAGGAAAGGTACGAGGCGGTGGTGTGATTCGAGCACCACGGCCAACCCCTAATTCGGGAATTTTATTCTGCGGCCCTTGGGTCACCGCTGGTTGCCACCAGCGCATGGCTCGGTGGCGGAATTTTTGTTGTACTGGGGTCTGATGAGCAAATGAAAAAACCTCGTAAAGATCGAGCTCTTGGATCAGCACGGGGCTAAGCCGATTTTGCCAGTCATTAAAATCACCCGCAATGATTAGCGGCTCGTGATCAGGCACGACGCTCTTGATGCGATTCACCAGGGCCTGTGCCTGTCGTTCACGCCCCCCTGCAAAGAGCCCCAGGTGCACGACCAAGCAGTGCACCGGGCGACCGTCGATCTCAACCACCGCGTGCAGCAAACCGCGCTGCTCTAATCGGTGGTCTGAAACATCCTGGTTTTCGTATTGCAATATGGGATAGCGTGATAGCAAGGCATTGCCATGGTCGGTATGTTGACGCATGGCATTGCATCCATAGGCGGTATACATCCCCAGCACCGCCGCCAGAGACTCGTGCTGGGCATCCAGTGTCGCCTCGCGCTCGTTACGGCCCTGAACCTCTTGTAAAAAAAGCAGGTCAGGTGCCAAGTTATATAAACTGAGGCGTAACGCGTCGAGTGACTCGCGAGCACCCGTAGCGGAACGTCCTTTGTGTATGTTGTAACTAACGACGCGTATCGTCGACACTGCCCCTCCCGTTTAGTCGGGCGCCTTGTCTATGGGACGGAGCCGCAGGTGCAGCTCTTGTAGTTGCTTGGTGTCCACAGGTGCAGGCGCATGGGTAAGCAAACACTGAGCACGTTGTGTTTTGGG
>DATGSS010000006.1:0-7206 GCA_035302345.1 Paenalcaligenes sp. | reverse complement strand
CGAATCCGACCACTATTAAGAGGTGCTAAAGCAGCTCCTATATTTCCTACGACCACATCTATTTGGCCTGCCATCAAGTCAGCAAATGCTGCTGATTCTCCACGATAAGGTACATGTACGAGATCTATATCCGCGGCGACTTGAAAATTCTCGCCCGCCAAATGACCCTGAGAACCCACCCCTGCCGAACCAATGGTGTAATGAGCTGGGTTAGCGGATGCGTCTTTGATAAAGTCCGCAAGGGTGGGCGCTGTTATCGTTTCCGATACTGCAACCACCATTGGGCCTGTCGCGACATTAGTAATGGGCGCAAAGTCATTACTAACATCAAAAGACAGATTGTCATAAAGATGAGGATTAATAGTTAAGTTTGCCCCCGATGCCATTAATATAGTGTAGCCATCTGGCTTAGCGCTTGCGACTAATCCTGTGCCAATATTACCACCAGCACCGGTCCGGTTTTCAACAACGACACTTTGATCCCATTGCTCGCTAAGGGAGGCACCAATAAGCCTTGCCACGATATCTGTAGCTCCACCAGCTGAAAATGGTACTATGATTGTTACGGGGCGCTCTGGCCAACTATTTGCTGCTGCTGGGCCCGCGAAACCTACAGCGCATAAAGCCATGATGGCGCCCCCCTTCCTCATCACGCTTTTTACTGCGTTAGCTAACTGCCTGACTCTGTTGCACATAATGTCTCCTTTTTTAATTGAGTCAAATAGCTTGATTTTGAATACAGCTAAATCATTTTTATTATTTAGATCACTCTCCTAATTTTTTGATTGCTAAAATATAGCAATCTATTTTTGTAATTTTTTTGCAGCATCCCTGAGGGACTGCAACAGCAAACCAATAAATTTTCTTCTGGGATTACTACGCAGCATCAGCACACCCAAGCACCTACTAATTGGTGGGTCGCCAAAAGGTATTTTGCGTATTTTATTTGTGGATTCCTGAAGTTCAGCCCTGTCAGGCACGACTGATACTCCTAAACCATTGGCGACCATAGCTATGACACCCTCTATAGTGTCAATTTCCATGGTTGAATTGACCTCAATATCGCGTTTTGTAAATTCCCTTTGAATCATCCGGGCCACTTGGGCCAAACGGTTAAAACGCACATAAGGATTGTTCAGCAGAATCTCGGAGTCTATATCTCCTGGCACAGACTTATGGGCTATGACCACCAGGGTTTCATCCGTTATCGGACAAAACTCTAGCTCGGCACGCTCGACCTCTGGCTCAGAGACAACAGCCACATCTAATTCACCCCGGATAACGGCTTTCTCTAATTCATGGGTCAACCCTGTGGTTAATCTGATCTCTACATCATGACGACTGTCTTGGAGTAACCGCAAAGCCAGTGGTAACAAACCCGAGACCGCGGTATGCACCACGCCCAGCTTTAAAATAGCCCCAGTGGCCTCACGTTTTAGTGAGTCACTCAGGCTTTCCCAATGCGCAATTAGCTCGCGCGCCCTTTGCGTTAAATACAATCCTTTTTCTGTTAGCTTAGGCGGGCGTCTGCTGCGATCAAAAAGCTGAATATTCAACTCTTCTTCGAGCGCACTCATCTGCATGCTTACTGCAGGTAAAGTAATGCCTAAGGCCTTGGCAGCTTCAGCAAAGCTGCCTCGGTCTGCCACAGAAACTAATGTATATAAACTCTTAACGTCCATTCAAAAAGCTCACATCACTTCATCTTTACGATTGATGGTTTCACCATACCGATGTAGCGCCGGTTGTTTGAGGTCAGCATAAAGCTGCTCAATATTTTTGTTGATCTTTTCCCCGTGCTCATGAAATAAAGACCGCCCAGAAAGGTCGCTTTCAACAATAAACGGGCCCAGATCTTTAACCTCAAAAAGCCACATCGCTTGCGCAATGCCTAATTCTTCTAGCCAAAATACTTCTCGGACTTTTTCCACACCACGCCCTAAAAGGGCTCCGGTACCGTATCCCACTGTAGTTAAATAAACAGCACCGTGGGGCACAAATAGATTTTTATAATCCTCATTCGGCATTCCGCCCTTACCAATGACTATTTTTGTTTGTGTTCTTTTAAGCCATTCATCCATCCACTTGGAAAAGCGAAAACTGGCCGTTGCCGTGACAGCGCCCACTCGATAACCACCATCGTCTTCGGGTGCCAAGGCTGGTGAACAATGAAAATTTGCATTGGTTAATTGATGCAAACTTTTCAGAGGTAGTTGCTCGCCATCCTCTATAATTTTTTTATAAACCCCCTCTCGGGCGGTATAAACAACCCCAGACAAATAAACAATTGAGCCTATTTCTAGCTGTGCTAATTGCTCATCGCTGGCTGGTAATGTGATGTGTGTGACTTTCATGTTAGTACCTCCATTCCCCACTCCACGCCCTCTCTTCTCATATAAGGCGTAAACCATTCAGGATTTGTCCTGTATTCTATTCTTCCATCAGGGTAAAGACGTGCGGTGCACCGGCGTGAGGAAAGACAGAATGTATGGATACTAACAGGCATCCCACCGGTATGGGTATAGCCCACCTCAATATGGCAATCAACAACCATAGAACTGCCCACAAAACCCATGGCACCCATGCCTATAGAATTCCCCAGCTCTTTAAGATCATCCTCGAGCTCGGCTATTTTCGCATCAGGATGACGGTCACCGACGACCCTTAAACAAGCGGCCTGTTTGCCTAATTGCATGCAGGTATCCTTAGAACCCCCAATGCCGATGCCTGCGATTGCAGGCTGACAAGCAAGACCCCTCTTGCCATACGCAATCAAACCATCCAGAACAAACCGTTTGATGCCATCTATTCCGTCGCCTGGAAATAACATACGATAATCAGTCCCGAATAAGCCCCCTTTATGGACTGTCGTAATCTCGATCCAATCCACATCAGGCTCAAAGGACCATTCAATTTCAGGCGCATTAATGCCCACATTATTATTATGATCCGTCCGCCAAAGGGGGTGCACCCGATTAGGCCGCAGCGGGATGTCATGAGTGGCCTGCGCCGTAGCGATTCTCAGCGCACGCTCTATCCCAATAAAACCTGTCTCTGGACGAGCGTTATTGCCTACTTTGACATAATAACGAGGCAACCCAGAATCAGCACACATGGGACGCCGATCTTGAGTAGAAGCATCCCAGTTATCGACCATTGTTTTCAACACAAAACATGGCAATGCACCAGTTTCGGTGTTTTGGGCACTTTCAATCCCTAATCGATAATCCTCTGGGATATCTATCGCCGCGCGATGCATAATTTCTGCTGCTGCGGTTTGAATGTTAGAAATAGATATCTGCATGTCAGTCTCCTTTTTAGGACTCTGTCGCTTATAAATGTGCTGGTGTTAATTCAGGATTGTCTAAAAGTGACTCGCCCGGACGTACAATTTGAAAATCCACTGGTTTGAGCGTGAGCTTTATGGTCTCGCCTACCTGCTTAATACTGGTGAATTTACTTTCGGTCAGCGCACCGGTTTCGGGGAAGTCCTCGCGGAAATGAGCACCTCTGCTGTCCTCACGTGCCAATGCGGCAACTGTGATTACCTCGGATATGGTGAGTAAACTGTCCAGATTTAACCAATCATGCCAGCTGAGATTAAAGGCGCGCTCCCCATCAGGGACCCCACTCGCGAGCAATTCTGTACGCAGTTGCACCAGCCCACGCTGGGCATTTTTAAGTTGCTCGGCGGTACGCATGACGCCTACGTCATCCCACATTAAATGGGCTAATTTGTCACGCAATTCTGATGTTCTATAAGCCCCAGCCTTAAATGGCCGCTCGGTTCTTGAAATACCTTTCTCAATGGCTTCTTTATCGGGTTCGCGCCAATGTGGATTTTTCTCTATGAACGCGGCCATTGAATCGCCTGCAATGCCACCAAATACAGTCGAATTAGCGACACCATTGCCCCCCAGACGGTTTGCGCCATGCACACCGCCAGCATCCTCCCCGGCCACAAAAAGCCCTGGCGACGCAGTCGAGCAATCTATTTCAAATTCAACACCGCCCATCAAGTAGTGAGCTGTGGGCACAACCTCTACCTGCCCCCCGGCCAAATCAAAACCGCAATCAGCACAACGCTGAACCATACCCGGGAATTTCTTGCTTACATTTTCTGCGCCTAGGTGACTCATTTGAATATAAACACCCCCCATCGGACTGGTGCGTCCAGCGCGCATTTCGGCATAGATTCCACGGCTCACGACATCGCGCGTTGCCCGCTCGCCCCGCGGATCATAATGACTCATGAAACGCTCGCCCTGGCCGTTAATTAAATAACCACCTGCACCGCGCAGCCCCTCTTCGAGTACTGTTCCTGTCATACGCGTATCAGGGCCACCCAATAATCCAGTCGGATGAAATTGCACCATTTCCATATCACGTAGTGACAATCCATACCGCAACGCCATGGCTAACCCATCACAACTTTTATCTCCGGAAGGAGTGTGATAAAGGTACATCGTCGGCCCTGCCCCGGTACCCAACAATACTGCTTTGGCTTGAATAAAATGGTATTCCCCAGTGCGCATATTAATGAACAAAACCCCAGCAATACCCTCATGATTGGCTGCTGGTATTAATTCAATCGCACGGTATTCCTCTAGGCAATCCACTCCACTCGCCTTGACCTTCTCCATCAAACGATTAATGATTTCAATGCCGGTTAAGTCAGATTTATGAACCGTTCGATCAAACGTTTGACCCGCAAAGGCTTTTTGATGCAGCGTCCCGTCCGGATTTCTATCAAAAAAGCAGCCAATTTCATTCTCTAGCTCTTGGATGCGCTCGATAGCACCTACGACTAGGCGCCAAGCCAAATCCTGACGCGGCAACCATTTACCCCCGTCAATCGTATCCATAAAATGGCGCTCTACTGAATCCCCCTCGCCTAGGGCAACGTTATAGCCCCCCTGCACCATTCGAGTGCAACCACTTTTACCCACTAAACCTTTAACAGCAATAGTGACCGAAAGACTTGGATTCGCCTGCTTTGCATGTAACGCTGCAAACAGCCCCGCACCACCAGAGCCTAAAATTAGCACATCGGTTTTTGAATATTTGTAGTTCATTATTTAAAACACCCGCAGCAGAAAAATAAACCCCACCAAGAGAGAAACAACCACTCCCCCAGCCACCCAACTCTTGCGTGCTTGACGCGGATTTGGCCAAATAAAAAACTCTAACAACAAGAGCCGCAAACCAAAACAAAAATGCAAGGTAAGTAAAGTGACTAAACCCCACTCTGCAAATTTGACCAAGGGCAACTGCCCAAACTCTAAAAAGCGGTCCAATGCCTCACGCTGATTAAGCGCCAAACCCAGCACATAGAAATGAATGGGCAAGAAAATAGCCAACAAAAGACCTGAAATGCGATGTCCAATAAAGGCCCAATAACCTCGGTGACGACGATATCCTTTCATAATTAGAGCCCTCCTACTGCGATCACCGCACGCAGCCCTAAAGCCAACATAAGCAACGCAATTAGAAAACTAAGGATATTTACAGCTGATGTTCCGATTTTTAACCACTCTATAAATATCCGCCGCAAACCCAAAGAAGCATGAATGGCCACTGCCACTACAAAAATGCCATAGAAGAGAATCCAACCAATACTTCCTTCGGTACGTGACAATATGTCTGCTGCGGTTAACCCACCACGCACTGCGTATAAAATCAAACCTAAATGTATGAGTACAAACGGAGCTAAAATAAGCGCTGTTATTCTTTGCAGGAAAAAGAGCAAATTCTCCATCTCACCCTCGCTTTAAAAAGCTGAATAATGATGCCCTTTTCAACCCGGCAATACTCCCCGTGGGGCTAAGACTCACAGGACAATAGGTCATGCAGCTACCCTGGGTATGACAAGAACCACACCCACCGTCTCCAGCGGCTTTTTTTAAGGTTTCCGCACTATTTAAATGACGCTCATCGTTGAATAGAGTCCATGCCCTATTTAAAGCAGCGGGACCTAAATAGTCGCTATCCCAACTGACAACATCGCATGAGGCATAACAAATACCGCAATTGATGCACTCGATCGCGGCATCGGCTTTTTTTCTTTTAGAGCTCTTAGGACTGATGTCATAAGGCTTATCATCACGCGTGCGCTCACTTTTAAAATCAGCACCCACATGCTGCCACTTGTCAAAAAACTCATCCATATTGACAACAAGATCTTTGACGCGTGGCATGTTGCGCAAAGGCTCTAGCGTCAACTCATCATGCTGTGACACCTTGCTCACATGAGTGCGGCAAGCCCAACGAGGCTCTCCGTTTACCATCACAGCACAAGTCCCACACACCCCAACACGGCAGGAAAAACGATAAGCCAAACTTGGGTCAATCGTGCGCTGTACCTCGGTCACTATATCGAGAACTGTTTGATTGTCGCGCCGGCTGACTTCGTAGACTTGAAAAGCCCCCTCCTCACCACCGCGCCACACATTTACCTTGATAGTTTTATTGTCTGTAGTCATTTGTAGCCACTTCTTTATTTTGCACCCTCTACAACAAGACCTAAGTGCAATACTCAGGAACTTTACCTATATAAAAGCAAGTATATATATAAAGACTGACTTAATCAAGAGTTTTTTAGATAAGTTATTCTTAACTTAAGGCGCGCAAATAGACCCTCATTAACCCTTTGATTTTGTGTGGAAATATTTTTGTGCTCGCAACATCCGATGATTTCACCGGCGATAGTGGCCAAGAGTTCGTGCTACAACCAGCGCTGAGCACTCACGCTGATTATCTGCAAAATGCAGCCAAAGAGATTGTTATTGGAAGGCAGCGTAGCTTGCACTGCAAGCACGTCACAATACACAACGGGGCCAATTAGATGACATCAGCTTGTATGATAGTGCTGTTGCTGTGGCACACCCATTTCTAACTAATTTCCTGCACTCAGACCAGGTGCCACGCCCAATTGGGAATCAGCACTCTAATAGTGTTCCATACAACACTTATAAAACTCAGGCCGTTCCTTTTCTAGAACCCATACTTTGTAAGGCGCTTCTTCCGTTAATATAAAAAGAATAGGTCTAACTGCCCTTAGCTTTCTGCCTAAAATGCGCGAGGTGGTTGCGCAGCAGTTGTTCTGCTAACTCACCATCGCGTTTTTTGAGCGCATTTACAATTTCCAGGTGGTGGTTTACCGCTGCTTGGGTGTCTTCTTTGGTATAGGTTTCGAGGACTTGTTTA
>DATGSS010000005.1:0-5795 GCA_035302345.1 Paenalcaligenes sp. | reverse complement strand
TACAAAGCACTATGGTTCAGGGCGCGACGCTTTAGCGGTTAATTTTTACCCCCTGTACAATGCGAGGGTATCGCTCCGCAAGTTGTCGGTTAACTCAGCGATAGGCAGCATTTTAAGCCAAATAGCGCGAGCTTTCATGGTAATCACTTAATAGCGCACGAGATTTATGGTTTTATTTCTCTTAAAGTTGTTGTCCTACCTGCCGTTGCGCCTTTTACACGGCATCGGTAAAGCACTGGGCTTGGCCGTCTACATGCTGCCTGGGCGCTATAGACAGCGCTTACAAGCCAATGCCGGTCAGGCTGGATACGAGGATCCAGCTTTTGCCCGCCGTGCAGCCGCCCAAACAGGGGCCATGCTCATGGAAATCCCCAAGGTGTGGCTCAAGACCAACAACGCCTTGGCTCTATGCCACAACCCTCAGGTCGACATCGTACGCGAGGCGTTAGCAGAAAAACGCGGTGTCTTGTATCTCACCCCCCATTTGGGCTGCTTTGAAATTACCGCACGTATTTTAGTCCAACATGGGCCCATCACTGTGATGTACCGCCCTCCTAGACAAGGCTTTTTAGAACCCGCCATGAAGGTCGGTCGCGATCTGCCTGGGCTGCGCTCGGTACCGGCCAATATGCGTGGTGTACGCGAATTTATGCGCGCCTTGCGCCGTGGCGAGGCAGTAGGCATGCTACCCGATCAGGTCCCGAGCTCGGGGGATGGGGTATGGACTTCTTTTTTTGACAAACCTGCCTATACCATGACATTAGCCGCTCGTCTGGCCCAACAAACCGATGTGCCGGTCATTCTAACCGCGGGGGAACGCTTGCCCCGAGGGCAGGGTTGGCGGATACACTATGTGCGGGTCCCTGAACCCTACCCCACAGACCTGTCTGCATTTGCGCAACATATTAATGACGCCATGCAGGCCCTCATAAGACGTTTTCCAGAACAATACCTATGGAGTTACAACCGCTACAAAATACCGGCTGATGCGCCACCTATCCCTGCGGATTTACTCCATTTACCCACATTCACAAGCAAAGAGAAATGACACAGAAAACATACGATAGCCAGGCCGTTCTCGATTTTTTAGCCCAAAATCCTGATTTTTTACTCGAACAAGGCGATGCCCTCTATCAGCTCAAGCTGCCTTCTTCTAAAGACGATCGGGTGATCTCATTTATCGAACGTCAGGTCGAGCGGCTACAACAAGAAAACAAAAAAACTCAGGAGCAACTCCATACGCTCATCAGCAATGCTCAGCGCAGCGAGACTATTCGCCAGCAAACACACCTGTGGGCTTGTAAATTAATTACGCACCCCCAGTGGGCCCATGACCCTGTCACAATGGCTGCCGCCCTGGCCAAAAACTTTGGCATTGATGACGCGCGTTTGCTCACCGAAGAAGAATTGCCCGCGCCTATTGGGAAAAACTATAGCGGCCCCATCGCTAATGCACCCTATGATTTTAAGTTACCTGAACATTTGCACAGCATGGCTTGCGTGGCAATGCGCCATCCTGAGCACGACACCCCCATGGGAGCATTGATTGTGGCCTCATCTGCGCTCAGTCATTTTGGTGCTGATATGGCCACAGATTTTCTCGAGCATATTGCTGGACTCTGTGCGGCCGCGCTCAGCACCGCCTAACCGAAGGCACGTCATGAGTTCCTGTCATACCTGGCTCGCTCAGTGGGAAAAGCACCTGCTCGAACAACGACGCCTAAGCCCGCACACAGCTGCTGCCTACCGACGGGATGTGCAAAGACTGTTCGACTTGGCAGCACCCACTGAGCCCACTGCAATACAAACAGCACAAATACGCCAAGCACTGGCCTCGCTGCATCACCAGGGGGAACAACCCCGCAGCCTATCTCGGCGTCTATCCGCCTGGCGGCGGTTTTTTGCATGGTTAGATGAACATGACCATCTGTCGGGTCCCAACCCCTGCCTTGATGTGCGGGCTCCCAAGGCCCCACAACCCTTGCCCAGTGCGCTTTCTGTCGAACAAACGCAACAATTGTTGGACCAAGGCGCGCCCACAGGCCCGCCACCCGCCAAGCCCGATCGCGAGGCCCTCATCGCCTACAGAGATCAAGCCCTATTTGAGCTGTTTTATTCGTGCGGTCTGAGACTCAGCGAATTGGTCTCACTGGATTATCGTTATGTCCAAGAGGGTGCCTATCGCTCCAGCAGCTGGGTAGATCAAGACAACCACAGCCTGAGGGTGCAGGGTAAGGGGCAAAAAACCCGGATTGTTCCCATCGGACGTCATGCACTACAGGCATTACAGTATTGGTTAAAAATCCGTACGCTCTTGTTGCCTGCCCCTCAGGACCTGCCCCCCGAGCAGTCTGCTGCCCTATTTTTGGGCCAGCGTGGTCGACGTATCCATCCGCGTGTGGTCCAACAGCAGCTGGCACGACGTGCCCAAGCCGTTGGCCTGGCCGAACATGTACACCCTCATCGGCTGCGCCATAGCTTTGCCAGCCATATTTTGCAGTCCTCGCAAGATCTACGCGCTGTCCAAGAAATGCTGGGCCATGAAAATATTCGTAGCACACAAATCTACACCCGTCTGGATTTTCAGCACCTAGCTAAAATTTATGACCAAAGCCACCCACGGGCAAAAAAAAGCAATACCAGCAATACGAGCAAAAAACCCTTACAAAAGGAATCAGAAACATCGCCAGATACTGATCAAGAATAATGGCCAATGCAAGGCTTTTACGCGGCCCTGCTGAGGCAGTTTTTAGTGCCTTTTAACGCGTTTTGATTTTATCTTTAGTTTTAATTTTAATTTTATTGCTGCAAAACCTGCTTGAGCACCTGTTGATTCCAGCGCATCATCGATAAATAACTATCCACTGGGTCCCCATCGGCTGAAAAAGTCTCTGTGTACAAAGGCTCGCCCAAAGGTACACGAGTCTCTCGGGCCACCTGCTCAATCAAACGGGCATCAACACCGAACTCGGGCACCGCTGCCTGTATATGCTGGGCTCGTACATCCCGGATTAATTGGGCAAAACTATGCGCAGAGACCTCGGCCTCTAGGCTAGCCGCCTCGAGTGGCACAATACGCGGGCAACCGTATGCCTGCTGGAAATAAAACAATGAATCATGTGCAACCGCCACTCCAACACAGGTATCCGAATCGGGGCCAAAATCTGCTAATAACTGCTGGTGCAAAGCCGCTAGCTGAGCATCATAAGCCTGGTACCGCGCTGTCAGATCAGCGTGCGTCGATTGGGGTAACAAATCTTTCAAGGCCTCATAAATTTGTGCGGCGTAGTGCTGAGCATAATCCACACGTAACCAAGCATGCGGGTCACCCTCACGCAGTGACAACCCCTGACTGGCATAAACTACTGGCCCCGTAAAATCTGCCGCCTGTACCAGCGCCTGGGCCCACGGCTCTAGCCCCGCACCATTAAACACCAGCAAATCCGCATCTATCAAAGTTTGCATATCACGTGCACTGGGCTCAAAGTGATGGGCACTGCGCTCAGGACCCACAATGGTATGCAACTGCACTGCTGATCCGCCGATTTGTTTTGTTATATCAGCAACCACAGGAAAGCTAGCCACTACCTGCACAGTGTCCACAGAATCCAATGCAGACTGATCGGTAGCGTTTGCGACCAATGATTGTGAATCAGCCTGTGCCCAAGCCCGTTCACCATAGCCACCTAAAACCCCGACACACAATAAAGCGCCGCCCAGCAACCCCGCTCCGCCTAAACTGGCACGATGCCCGCGATATAGGTGATGCTTGAGGCCACCGTGGGGACCAAAAAACAAGGCTAACAAGTAAAACAACCCCGCTAACAAGATGATGGTAGGCGATGTAGGCACATCAAAATGGAATGACGCCAAGAGGCCTAAAAAAGAGGACAAAATAGCCAATAATGCTGAAATCAAAAGTTGTGCAGCTGCGCCCTGACCCAAAAATCGTGCAGCAGCAGCCGGCAAAATCATTAGCCCCACCACCATCAAGGTGCCCAAAATCTGAAAACCAGCCACTAAGGTCAGCACTAACATGACTAAAAACGCCATATGCGCAAAAAACGATACCCGACTATGAAAACGTTTGAATTGTGGATCAATAGAATCCATTACTAAAGGGCGATAAATCACCGCAAAGGCCAATAAACTCAGACTAGACACTGAACTGACCAATAACAGAGCGGCGTCATCCAAACCCAGCACAGAACCAAACAACACGTGCAATAAATCCATATTGCTACCGCGCATGGAGACCAGTAACACCCCTAACCCCAATGAAATCAGGTAAAAAGTCGCAAAGCTAGTATCCTCGCGAATAGGTGCCACACGCGCGACCCAACCGGAAAAAAGGGCGACCAATAACCCCGTCGCTACACCGCCCACCAGCATGGCAGGCAAGGATAAGCCAGCGACCAAATAACCAATGGCCACCCCTGGCAAAATGGCATGTGACAACGCATCACCCATCAGGCTTAGGCGACGCAAAATCAAGAATACCCCCAATGGCCCGGCGGCCAAAGACAAGGCCACTGTCGCGGCCAAAGCACGACGCATAAAGCCAAACTCTACAAAAGGCCCGATCCAAAAATCCCAAAGAGCAGTCACAGAAAATCCCCTGCACACAAATGACGCGCCAAGTGCAGGTTTTCCTCGTTCAGCACCTGTTGAGTCGGCCCCCATTCAATGACCTGCCCCGCCAATAAAACCGTTTGCGGAAAATATGCCCGCACCATTTCCAGATCATGCAAGACGGCAATCACGGTCTTGCCCCGCTGATGCCATTGCAGCACGATATCCAATAACTGTACCGAAGTCGCTTCATCCACGGCAGAAAAAGGCTCATCTAGCAACACTACCTCGGCCTGCTGTACCGCCACGCGCGCAAACAACACGCGTTGCAATTGCCCCCCTGATAGAGTCCCCAGTAACCGGCCAGCAAAATCTAATAAGCCCACCTGCTGCAACGCCTGTTGCACCTGTGTATGCTGCGCCGAGGACAAGGCACGAAACGCGCCCACCTGAGACCACAAACCCAGCGCGACAAAGTCATAAACACTCATGGGAAAGCTCAAATCCAGGCCATGATGCTGAGGCAAGTATGCAAAGCGCACATCACCGGCATGCTCAATCTGCCCTTGCGCAGGCGGTAGTTGCCCTACCAATGCATTTAGAAAAGTCGATTTGCCCGCCCCATTAGGGCCTACCACGGCGTACAACCCCCCTTTACTAAACACACCCGTAGCATCACGCACTGCCCATTTGCCGCGCCAACCCAAACTGACGGATTGCAAACTAAGAATAGGTTGAGCATGATCGGAATTAAAGTCTTGGGCACGAGACAACTCGGGCAAAGAGTTGTGCCCGGGGGAGGACGCGGTATTATTTTTTTCCATAAACCCTTTCCCTAAGCCAACTAAGAGGTTAAAAGCCGGACAGCGCCCAAGCAGTTAGTAACCAAATCAAGAGTAATAATGGCACCACCACAAACAACCGCTGCACCACCGAGGCCAGCAGCCAACTGCTGCGCTTTTTCTTGAGCGACTGTTTATTTCGAGCCATGATGGGATCTCCTGACCACCTAAG
Organism: Paenalcaligenes sp.; assembly: GCA_035302345.1. Lineage (GTDB taxonomy): Bacteria > Pseudomonadota > Gammaproteobacteria > Burkholderiales > Burkholderiaceae_B > Paenalcaligenes. The sequence continues at coordinate 209 of DATGSS010000005.1, read as the reverse complement.
AAATGTTATGTTATAACATAACAACCCTCAGTTTAATAGTGAGTAACTACCATGACTGTACAGGTACTGGCGCCCCCTGCTTTACAAGCGCAACTGAAAATCGCCGAACAGATCTGCCGTCAGCGCAAAAAACGCCTGACGCCTTTGCGACGCACCGTACTCGAGCTGCTCATCCGCGCTGAGCGCAGCCTCAAAGCCTACGAATTGCT
>DATGSS010000004.1:0-11638 GCA_035302345.1 Paenalcaligenes sp. | reverse complement strand
GGCCTTTTTAGATGGGATTTCTATTGTGGTCCTGACCACCTCGGTATTATTGCCCGCAGTGGTGGCCGCAGGGATTGATCCCATTTGGTTCGGGGTTTATTTAATCCTCACCGTCGAGATGGCGCAAATCACACCCCCCATTGGGTTTAACCTTTTTGTCATTCAGGGCATTACGGGTAAAGACCTGTTCGAATTAGTGCGGATGTCTTTTCCTTTTTTCCTGTTACTGGTTCTGGCAACGGTTTTGGTAACTATTTTCCCTGACATTGTTTTGGTATTGCCGCGCGCCATGTAAGCGTTGTGGATATGGATTTATTAATAGGGTAATCAAGTATGCAGTCTGACAAGAAATGGCAGTTCTGGATTGACCGTGGAGGTACTTTTACAGATATTGTAGTCCGACATCCCGATGGGCATTTGTTGACGCATAAATTGCTTTCGGATAATCCTTCCCAGTACCCAGATGCTGCCTTGGCGGGAATACGTCAGATGTTGGGGGTTGATTTAGATGCGCCCATCCCAGGCCAGCTGCTCGAAGCAGTCAAAATGGGCACCACTGTGGCCACGAATGCATTACTAGAACGTAAAGGCGAACCCACAGTGCTATTTATCACTCGAGGGTTCAAGGACGCCTTAAAGATTGGCCATCAGGCGCGTCCAGATATTTTTGCGCGTGAAATTCATTTGCCCGAGGTACTTTATGAGCAGGTAGTGGAGGTCAATGAGCGCATTTTGTCTGACGGGACTGTGATGACACCTTTGAACGAGGCGCAGGTGCGCGCTCAGCTGGCCGAGAGTTACAACGCTGGCTATCGTGCTATTGCCATTGTGCTCATGCATGGTTATCGACACACTGAACACGAAGAGCTGATTGCCCAATGGGCAAGCGATCAGGGGTTTACACAGGTTTCTGTATCCCATCGCACCAGTCCTTTGATGCGCATAGTGGGGCGTGGGGATACCACGGTAGTAGATGCCTATTTATCCCCTATTTTACGCCGTTATGTAAATCAGGTGGCCAGCGAGCTGGATCAGGTACGGCTGATGTTCATGCAGTCTAATGGTGGGCTGACTTCAGCACATCAATTCCAAGGCAAGGATGCTGTGCTTTCAGGTCCTGCCGGCGGGATCGTCGGTATGGTTCGTACCGCTGAGGCCCTAGGCATAGAAAATATCATTGGCTTTGATATGGGGGGGACCTCTACTGATGTGTCGCATTATGCGGGCGAATTTGAGCGCGTGTTTGATTCCGAGGTCGCAGGGGTGCGTTTACGTGCACCCATGATGAATATTCATACGGTGGCGGCGGGGGGGGGCTCTATTGTGTCTTTTGATGGGGCGCGCTTGCGGGTGGGGCCAGATTCGGCTGGGGCCTATCCCGGGCCTGCCGCGTATCGCAATGGTGGCCCGCTGACCGTGACCGACTGCAATGTCATGCTGGGCAAGATCCAACCCGATTTTTTCCCCAAAATCTTTGGGCCGCAGGCGGATCAACCGCTAGATTTAGAGACCGTAAAACAAAAGTTTGCTGATCTCAGTGATGAGGTTTACGCGGCCACCGGCGTGCGCAATACGCCTCAGGAGATTGCAGAGGGATTCATCCATATTGCTGTATCCAATATGGCTAATGCCATTAAAAAGATCTCTATTGAACGAGGCTACGACGTCAGTAAATACACGTTGGCCTCTTTTGGTGGAGCAGGGGGTCAGCATGCGTGTTTGGTCGCTGATGCGTTGGGTATTTCACAGGCCATGATTCATCCTCTGGCAGGGGTGTTGTCTGCCTATGGCATGGGTCTGGCTGATATTACAGCCATGCGCGAGCACAGTGTCGAGTTGCCCTTGGCTACTGAACATATGCCGCACTGCGATGATTTATTGCAGCGCCTCGAGGCGGAAACCAACGAGGAGCTACGGGCTCAGGGTATCCAAACAGAGCAAATAGAATCCATCAAGCGCGCACATGTACGTTATGACGGTACGGATTCGCCGCTGATTGTGCCTTATGGCAGTGTGCAGGATATTAAAACCGCCTTCGAGGAGTCCTACCTGCAACGTTATAGTTTTTTAATGCCGGAAAAACCCATCATCATCGAGGCAGTTTCTATTGAGGGCATTGGCCAAAGTGGCGAACGCATTGAAAAACATGATCTCGATGAACTACAAACGCCCAGTACCCAAGCGCAGCCCGTGGCTCAGGTCGAGCTATTTTCCCAGGGCCAAACGCATGCAACACCGGTTTATCAACGCGATGATTTACCCGTGGGCAGTAAAATTGTTGGTCCGGCCATCATTTGCGATGCCAATGGCACGACAGTGATCGAGCCCGAATGGCAGGTGCAGGTCATGCCAGCAGGCGAGCTGTTATTGACCCGCGCAGTAGCGCGCGCGCAGCGTTTTGCCATTGGAACCGAGGTCGATCCAGTCATGCTCGAGATTTTTAATAATCTCTTTATGGCGGTAGCCGAACAAATGGGCGCCACCCTGGGCAATACGGCTTTTTCAGTCAACATCAAAGAGCGCTTGGATTATTCCTGCGCCATTTTTGATCAAGAAGGAAATCTCATTGCTAATGCGCCCCACATGCCTGTGCATTTGGGTTCGATGGGGGAAAGTATTCGTACTGTGATTGTGCGTAACGAGGGCCGTATGCGCCCGGGGGACAGCTATGTGCTTAATGACCCCTACAATGGCGGTACGCACCTGCCTGATATCACGGTGGTCACCCCGGTCTTTGATGAAGCTGGCCAAGAGATTCTCTTTTACGTGGCCTCACGTGGGCACCATGCGGATGTGGGCGGGATCACCCCAGGATCTATGCCACCGATGAGTCAAACCGTCATCGAGGAAGGGGTGCTCATTGATAATTTCAAGCTCGTCGAAGGGGGGCGCATGCGCGAGGCGGCCTTGCGTGAGCTAATGGGCAGTGGTCCTTACCCAGCGCGTAATCTAGATCAGAATATTGCTGATTTGCGGGCTCAGCTAGCGGCCAATGAAAAGGGCGTCCAAGAGCTGCACCGAATGGTGCGTACTTATGGTCTGGATGTGGTGCATGCCTATATGCAGCACGTGCAGGATAACGCCGAAGAAGCTGTGCGTCAGGTGATTGGGGTGCTCAAGGACGGTAGTTTCCGTTACGAGCTAGATAATGGTGCTCACATCCAGGTCGCCGTACGGGTCAATCACGAAGAGCGTAGCGCACAGGTGGATTTCACTGGCACCTCGGATCAGCTAGAGGATAATTTCAATGCGCCATCAGCCGTGTGTATGGCGGCGGTGCTGTACGTATTTCGTACCCTGGTCAATGATGAAATCCCCATGAATGCGGGGTGTCTCAAACCGCTCGAGGTCATTATCCCCGAGGGGTGCATGCTCAACCCTCACTATCCGGCGGCGACGGTGGCGGGTAATGTGGAAACCTCGCAATGCATCACCGATGCCCTGTACGGCGCATTGGGGGTAATGGCCGCGGCGCAGGGCACGATGAATAACTTTACCTTTGGCAATGAAAACCATCAGTATTATGAAACCATTGCTGGGGGTTCTGGGGCCGGCTTTGAATACCGTGCCGATGGCAGTAAACGCTATTTCCATGGCACTGATGTGGTGCAGACCCACATGACCAATTCGCGGCTGACCGATCCCGAGGTTTTAGAGTGGCGTTATCCCGTCTTGCTCGAAGAGTTTTCAGTACGTGCCGACAGCGGGGGTCAAGGACGTATGCGGGGGGGCAACGGTGCGACCCGCAAGCTGCGTTTTTTAGAGCCCATGACGGCAGCCATTTTGGCTAATCGACGCCGTTTGGCTCCCTTTGGTCTAGAGGGCGGTACCAGTGCGCTGCCTGGGGTAAACTACGTTTTACGCAAAGACGGCAGCCGCGTTGATTTAGCAGCCACCGGCTCGGCCCAGATGCAGCCGGGCGACGTCTTTGTAATACATACGCCTGGGGGCGGTGGTTTTGGTCCTATCAATGAGGAGTAACAATGAGCCCAGTGGTTCGTTTGGGTTTGATTGGTTGCGGTGCCATTGGCACGGTGTTGTTAGAGTATTTGGCCGGGCATGCCCCGGCACCGGGGCAGCCCCGCTTGCAGGTGCAGCGGGTGGTTGTCCCGCAGCGCTCTATTGCGCGGGTCCAGGCGCTATTACAGCGCTTGGGGCTGCAGGCTCAGGTCAGTAGCGATCTGCAGGGTCACTATGATTCGTTGGATGTGTTGGTTGAATGCGCGGGCCATGCGGCTTTGGAGATGCATGTGGTACCGGCCCTGGCGCAGGGCAGCTCGGTCGTGGTCTGTTCGGTGGGGGCCTGTGCCCACGAGGGCCTATTTACCGAGCTCGAGCAGGCCAGTCGTTTAGGTGGTGGTCGGATGCAGTTTGTAGCCGGGGCCGTCGGTGCTATCGATGCCTTGGCGGCAGCGCGCCACAGTGGTCTGACCCAAGTTCGTTATCAAGGCATTAAACCAGCTCTGGCTTGGCAGGGGACACCGGCAGAAACAGCACTGGACCTATACAGTCTCCAAGAGGCCACCGTGTTTTTTGAAGGCACCGCGCGCGAGGCTGCCCAACAATACCCACAAAACGCTAATGTCGCTGCGACCATCGCCTTGGCTGGGATGGGTTTTGATAAAACCCAAGTACAGCTCATCGCTGATCCACAGGCCCAGCATAACCAGCATCACATAGTCGCCCAAGGTGGTTTTGGGCAACTGCAATTCGAGGTGCAGGGACGGACACTACCCGATAACCCCAAGACCTCGGCCTTGACGGCCTATAGCCTGATCCAGGCGGTGTTGGATCGCATCCAACCTTGGTATTTTTAAAAGCTCTTGCTTTAAAGCAGGGCGCTAATCGAAGGCGCAGCTGTATTTAGGCGCCTTTAATCCAGCTACCCCAAGAGGGCTGCTAAGATATTAACGACCTAAACCGGGCAGGCGTGTTTCGGGCTGTTCGGTGCCTTGGTCGCTATTTTCTGTTGGGGCGTTGCGGTCCTGACCGCCACTGTTGGGGTTGTATTCTTTATCCCCAATGACTAGTTTTTGTAAATCCCAGCGGTCGTCCTCGCCATCATAATTTAGCCAGGCAGTAAAGGGTTCTTTATTTTCCCCTTGGGCGGTGCGTTCAAACACCGTGGCGTGGATTTCAAACTCGCAGGGGCGAATAACTTTAGAGCTTTCTTTTTCGGGGATGATGGGAAACTCGGCACCTGGCACAAATTTGCCCACAAAGTTTTGCGCTGCATTATAGGCAGCCAAAATATCACCGCAGGTCTCAGTGCGTTCCTGAGCAATGCGTTTTTCTGTGTCTGCGGGGCTTTCATAAATAAAGCCATACCATAGCGCCACCAAAATAAAAACAATGATCGATCCCCAAAAAGTACGCCTACCACGCTGTTTACGTTCTTGGGCGGCCTGAGGGTCTAGTTTTTTATGGGGTGCAGCGCCCTCGGGATTGGCGGCATCCTTAAAGCCAGTAGCCAAACCATAGACAATGCCTGTCACGGCAAGTAGGGCGATCAGTATTGCTAAATTCATAGTGCACAACCTTTAAAAATGATCGGGGGGCAGAGACACCGATTCAATGGTGGCCTTTTGCTCTGCGGCGACAAAATCTTCTACTGTATCGATAAACAATTGTAGCTGTTTTTTGCCTAAAGCCTGCTCAATGCGATGGTATTGTTCGCTAATTAGCGGGCCGAGCTGTTCGGCGATGTGCTGCCCTTTAGGAGTGATTTTGACCAATGTGCGGCGCTGATCCCCAGGGAATGGGGCGCGTAGGATGAGTTCGCGGTCTTCCATGCGGGTGAGTATGCCCGCCATGCTGGCGCTGACGATTTGGCATTGCTCGCATAGTATTCGGGGTTCGATGGCTTGTTCTTCGTACACGATACGCAGTACACGCCATTGCTGGTCAGTCAGATCAAAAGCACGGATCAGTGGACGAAAGTGTTTCATCAAGGACTCGCGGGCAGCCAAGAGTATTTGGGGTAGGTTGCGATACTGTGAAAGATCGGTCATGAGAGTCAGTAGGTAGTTTGAGGTGAAAATAATCCAGCCCTTTGGTAAGGCACGGCTTTGGTCTTGGGGCTGAGCATATGCAGAACAGGCGGGTGGTAGTGTGTTGGTGGGTATTAAAAAAACCGCTTGGTGCAAACTCACCAAGCGGTACGGGCAATTTATATGCGGCCGTGGACGGACACCCCGTAGCGAGGTGTCCCCACAAAGACTAAATGCGCGAGCTTAAAAAAGGCCCATGGGTTGATCGTCATAGCTCACCAGCACACATTTGGTTTGTTGATAGTTGGCCAATGCCATTTTGTGTGTTTCGCGGCCAATCCCGGACTGTTTGTAGCCACCAAAGGCTGCGTGGGCTGGATAGACGTGAAAGCAGTTGGTCCAGACACGACCTGCCTTGATGCCTCGGCCCATTTCATAGGCCGTAGTGCCATTGCGTGTCCAAACGCCTGCGCCTAGACCATAAATGGTGTCATTGGCGATTTCCAATGCCTCGTCTTGGTCTTTAAAAGTCGCGACTGAGGCCACAGGCCCAAAGATTTCCTCTTGGAAGACCCGCATATCATTTTTACCCAACAACATGGTGGGCTGTATATAAAACCCTTGATCCAGTCCTTCTTCGGGGGTGTAGCGTTCGCCCCCGGTCAGGCAGGTAGCGCCCTCTTCGCGGCCCAGATCGAGGTACCCCATGATGCGATCAAACTGTTCTTGGGACACCTGAGCGCCGATCATGGTGTCTGCGCGCAGTGGGTTGCCAGTGCGAATTTTTTCTACACGGGCAATGGCCTTTTCAATGAGCCGGTCGTAAATAGATTCCTGGATGAGGATACGTGATGGGCAGGTGCAGACTTCGCCTTGGTTGAGGGCAAACATGGCCAAACCCTCGACCGCTTTTTCTAAAAACGCGTCGTCTTTTTCGAGCACATCAGCGAAATAAATGTTGGGACTCTTGCCGCCGAGCTCGACCGTGGCGGGAATGAGGTTATCCGCCGCCTGATGCAAGATGAGCTTGCCCACTGGGGTTGAGCCCGTGAAGGCGACCTTGGCAATACGTGGATTAGAAGCCAGTGCTTGGCCGGCCTCGGCACCATAGCCGTTGACGATATTGACCACGCCCGCTGGTAATAGATCACCAATGATCTCCATAAAAAGCAGGACCGATGCCGGGGTTTGTTCAGCGGGTTTCATGACGACCGGGCAGCCAGCGGCCAATGCAGGTGCGAGCTTCCAGGCAGCCATCAAGATGGGGAAATTCCAAGGGATGATTTGCCCTACGACCCCAATGGGCTCGTGATAATGGTAGGCCACATGTTTGCCATCAATCTCTGAAATGCCGCCCTCTTGGGCGCGAATGCAGCCAGCAAAATAACGAAAATGATCAGCAGCCAGTGGGATATCAGCTGCGCGAGTTTCACGCAGTGCTTTACCGTTGTCGATGCTCTCGGCGACGGCCAGTAGCTCGCGGTTATCATCGATTCGCTTGGCGATGCGCAGTAAAAGATTAGCGCGCTCGGCGATGGGGGTGCTAGCCCATTGTTGTTCTACGGCATGGGCAGCATCCAAGGCTTTTTCAATATCCTCGGGGCCCGAACGGGGAACCTCGCAAAAAGCCTCGCCCGTGATGGGGGAAATGTTTTCAAAGTACTCGCCGTTAACGGGGGGTACCCATTGACCGCCGATGTAGTTGTCGTATTTTTTCTTAAAGGGAAAAGCGACGTCAATACCGTATTGGTTTAAATCGGTAATTTTCATGGGTTGTCTCCTTTTGGGATGATGGAATTATTATTATTATTTTTATACGCGCAATGGCCTAAGAATATAGCCGCAGCGCTTAATTTGATCTAAGGCGATAGCAGTATTTTTGTCAAGAAGAAAATAGGTGCACAAAATGCACAGAGCACCCGTTTAATAAAACCACGCTGCAATGAAAACGCCCTGCATCAAGCAGGGCGTCATCAAGGAAGTTGGGCCGCAGGATGGTGGAGCGGTCCGGGGAGTCAATGGGACCTGAGTCGGTCCGCGTGGTTTAGGCAGCGCAAGACAAGCATTCGTCAGCGACGACCACACCACTCTTGGAGTAAAAGTAGTATTGACTGAGGATGTTTTCATCCAAGAAGGCTGATGTCATGAGCTCGGCGATTAGGTCCTCAGAGCCCTCGTCAGCTACAAAGAAGTTTAGAGACTGACCCTGACATGTGTAGGGCTGACGCAGTGAGGCGTGGCGCAGGATAGCGCGTTGGTCGACCTCGTATGCATTTAGGAAGACCTGTTTTTCATCGGGGGTGAGCCAATCAACATGCTGCACACTGCCCACGTTGTTAATGATGTCACTGATGGTGGCCTCGCTGTAGACGCCCTTGGACTTCATGGTTTCATAAAAGACGGGTGGGATGCGGCGGAGCTCGCCCACGGCAGAGGCCATGTCATAGACCATGCCTGCATCGGGTGACCAGGATTCACTGACACCCCCCATCAACAAGGCGGTGGACTTGGTGGGTGCATAGGCGACACGGTGGGTGTTGCGTACGCCATAACCTTTACACCACTCGGGCTCGCCGAATTTCTGGGCCAACCACTGTGAAGCACGTAGGGATTCATCGTGGATGTGCTTGGCCATTTTAGTGGACAAGAACTGTGCTTCGAGGCTGCTGTAGGGGATTCCTTTGGACTGCAAATAGGTATGAAAGCCCATAGCGCCCAAACCAATCGCACGGCCTTTGGCGGTAAACTCGCGGACCTTTTCCAGACCGGGGACACCCGCACTGTTTTTGATGAAATCCTGGCAGAGGCAATCCAAGAAAACAGTGGCGATAAATACCGAATCAGAATCTTGGATGCGATCCCAGTGGACCAAGTTTATCGAGGCCAAAATGCACGAGTAAGTGTATTCCTCGGAGCTATGCAGCATGATCTCGGTGCATAGGTTAGTGGCCTTGATGTCCAGACCCAGGTCTTTGTACATCTGGGGGCGCTGGCGGTTGGCCTTGTCGACAAAGAAGAAATACCCCTTGCCGGTGACTAATTTGACGTACAGAGCACGTGAAAAACGACGGCTGGCCTCGGCATCGCCGTTGCGCAGGGCATTGATAAAGCTGTCATGTACTGTCCAGCCAAAGTTCTTGCCATCGGGGTCGCGCATGAGCATGTCGACGGCTTCGTCCCAGTCGGGATGCTCGATATTGAGGTAGCCGGCAACGGCACCACGGCGGTTACCCCCCTGGCTGATCTTTGAGGCGCAGGTAAAGTAGTCTTCCATCACGGGTACAGGGCCGCTGGCCTTGCCGCCAACACTGATAGGCGCACCGCGGGGGCGGATGCTGCTAAAGTCAGCGCTGGTCCCAAAACCGTTTTTGGACAGCAGTGCCATTTCGCGCAGACCGTCGTAAAAGGATTCGACGCTATCGCCTACGAACTGTCCTGAGCAGGATACATTCATGCCACGATTGGTGCCGGTGTTGGACAATGCGGGGGTCGCAGGGGAAAGAATACCGTCCCAGAGCTCGCGGAAGAAAAGCTCTTCCCATTTTTCTTCCTCGCCCACCATATATTGTGCGAGGGTGCGCGCTACAGTGCGATGGCGACCCAGTAGGGCCTGCTCATCTTGGTACTGGTAGTTTTCCTTGAATAGCTGCCAGCCCTGGGTGATATACCAGGACGGTAACCAACCGCGTTCTTGTAGTTCTTTGCGTTCAGCGCTTAGGCGCTCGAACATTTCGATGCGCTCTTCGCTGATCCCGGATTGCCTAAATGACATTTTCCACCTCTGGTCTGAATGTTAGTTTGAAACGGTCCCAATTGCGGCGATATTGAATTTGTGTACCGGCAAAAAAGTCGGGCACCTTGACAGTGTTTAGTTGGTTGTAGAACCAGCTGGAAATCAACCCGGGCTCTTGGTCAAACATCTTGGGCATCTCGAGGCGTTCGAGAACGATGTTGACACGGTCGCGTACAAATTCACGTAATTCGTCTTCGGTCACGACACGGTTGCCGGGGATTTCAAACATCAAATCGATGATGCGGTTCTCGTGCTGATAAAGGGTTTCGGCCATCTTCCAAATGGTCTCGCGCAGGCGCTCGTCCTCTTCGTCGGTGTGGTTGCCCAAGGCGCGGCGCTCGTGTTTGCACTCGTTGTGCAGAAAGCTAGAAGCGATGGAGTGGAAGTTTTCGTCTTTGGCCGAGGCATCAATACCGGACACAAAGTGGGGGATGAGGTTATACCCACGGCTATTAAAGCCTTTGAAAAAACCAAATGCTGAATACAGCACAACACCTTCGAGCAGGGCTAACGCTGCGGTTACCTCGAGGGGGCAGTCGCCCTCGGCATAGTGGTCAATAAATGCGATGCGTTCGGCCAAGATGGGATCTTTTTTCCATTGGGTGTAGAACTCATCAGTAGAGTTACCCATGACGACGTTGCCGATATCGTAGAAAGGCGCGTGTACGTGGAGCTCGACATCAGTAAATTTGGCACACATGCGGGCGATCTCGGGGCGTGGGAACATGCGACTGATTTTGCCACCCCAGAGGTTTTCACCCCCGAGCATGAGCTCGTACTGGGTCAAAATGGATTGTGCGGTAATGACCCCCTGCAGTTCGGCTTCATTTAAGTTGTGTTTGAAATCCATCTCGTCTTCTTCGACACCCAGCTCTTCGGCGGTCCAGTAGATGTCTTGTTGGCCGATGGCCATCTCGGTTGCCCAAGGATAGCGGGCAACATACGAATCTGTTGGCGTTTCTATCTGGCTTTTGTATTTCATATGACCCTGACGTTGACTATTAAATTTGTGGGCACTTAAACCGGCGCAGACACAGGATAGCCTGGCAAAAGCAGAATTGGTGCGCCGTATAAAAGTGAAAGGATGTGTTTTTGTTTTAGTGCGCTAAAACCGCGTCTATACAGCGATTTAGCGATGCAACTTAGAAAATACTTGAATATCCAACACCACTACATTTAGTGTTGGTTCTCTAAATAATAAGCCTATATAGTGCTTATTTGCAAATTCACCCATTTATTTAATGCTTATTAAAAACATAAATTGTATAGGTCAAAACCGTGCTCAAAAGCGCTCGGGACTGGCCTTTTCCACGTTTTTGGGGCCCTAATTCTAGGAGTTATACAGTCTTAAAAAAGAGACATAGGGAAGATCCTAGGGGCCAAATTTCAGCGCATTTAAAAAACACATATGTGATGGAGGGTGAGAAACCCCATACATATAATCAAAATCTGATTCATCAAACATTTGAAGGCATATGACAACACGTATTACCGATGAGCATTTTCGTATTCATCACATGGTGACTCAGCATCTACCGATGCTGGCTGATCATATTGCCATCATGACCGAAGAGGGCAGCTGGACCTATCAGCAGTTAGCACAGGCTACACAGGACATGGCCGCGCAATTCCAGGCGCGGGGTCTGCAGGCTGGCGATCGTGTGTTGATCGTGGGCGAGGGTGGTGCTGCACAGCTGATTGCCGTGCTGGCATGCAGTGTACTTGATGCTTGGTCAGTGCCTGTTAATGCGCGCATGACTGCTAACGAAATAGACACCATTAAAGCGCATTGTGCGCCCCGATTTGTAGTGTTGGGCACAGGTTTGTCGACTGCCGCGCAAGCCCATGCGCAGCG
>DATGSS010000003.1:0-16720 GCA_035302345.1 Paenalcaligenes sp. | reverse complement strand
GCAGCGTCTTTCTTGTCATCAGAGCATGCGGCCAATACAGTGACCGATGTCAATGCTGCCAAAACAGATAAATATAGGCGGTTCATTTTCATAACAATCCTTTATGAAAGTAATTAAGTTAGCGAAAAATTTTGTGCTGTTATCGTAGAAGTGTAAAGCTTAACTAATCCAAGAACGCTAACTACATGTACTACGTAAAGCTATTAGCCACAGCTGCGAGTACATTTTATAGGGATGTAGCTATTGAAACTGTTAATCAGTGTAAGCCCTAATTTCAATTTTAATACTTATTCTATGGCAGAGCTGATTATTTAAACTTGTTTTTGGTTGATGCGTATTGGCGATACAACTGCCCTTCACCCAAACGCTCTAAATCAACTGGCTGGGCACGATTAATAGCAACGGCGACACGACGACGCAAATCGTTACTATGAGAATGCATGACTTTGTTTTTAATGGTGAGCAATTGGTTAATTGATACTGAAAAGCTGGTTAAACCCAGGCCTAATAAAACTGGGGTCAATTCCTCTTGTCCTGCGAGCTCACCGCACATCGAAATTGGGGTGTTATATCGGTCCGCTACATTAATAATTTGTGCCAAAAGACGTACAACAGCGGGATGCAATGGATCATATAAATGGGCTACATCACTGTCAATGCGATCAACAGCCAAAACATATTGAATTAAATCATTGGTACCAATGGATAAGAAATCTAATGTCTCGGCAAAAGGCTCTAGCGCCAAAGCGATTGCAGGCACCTCAACCATGGCCCCTAATTGAACATCGCGGTCCAGTTTTACGCCTTGATCCAATAAGGATTCTCTTGCTTGTTGCAGTGCATGCTGCGCTGCGGTGACCTCGGCCATTGTAGTGACCATGGGCAATAAAATACGTAGCGGCCCGTGTTGGGCAGCACGCAGCAACGCCCGTAATTGCACATGAAAAATCTCTGGATGCGCTAAACAATAACGTATTGCGCGCAATCCCAAAGCTGGATTAGTCGCGACTGCTTGATCGGCATCTAAGCTTTTATCTGAGCCCACATCTAGTGTACGGATGGTCACAGGCTTGCCTCGCATATCTTTGACTGCCTGTGCATAAGCCTGATACTGCTCTTCCTCGGAAGGTAAAGTGGAACGCCCTAAAAATAAAAATTCGCTACGAAATAAGCCAATACCTGCTGCACCCGCCTGATAAGCTATTTTAGCCTCATCTGGCAGATCAATATTAGTTTCCAAGGTAATTTCAATGCCATCCAATGTTTCTGCTGGGGCATCGCGTAGCTGTTCTAGTCGTTTGCGGTGGGCTGCGTATTCTTGTTGTTTTTGAGTGTATTCTGCGAGCACATGGGGGGCCGGATTGACCACCACAACCCCTGCTTGGCCGTCTACCACTATGGTGTCACCATCTTGTACTGCACGGCGCACATTACCTACCCCAACAATCGCAGGGATACCCATGCTACGCGCAATAATAGCGGTATGCGATGTGGCACCACCCAAATCAGTCACAAAGGCAGCAAAACGCGATTGCCGTAGACGCAGCATGTCGCCAGGTGCTATATCGCGCGCAATAACAATGAGCTCTTGGTCTGTAGCTATATCAGGCCAGTTTTGGGTTAGGTCAGCGCCGTTACCTGTCAAAACCATCAATACGCGCTCAATAACCTGGCGCACATCGGCTTGGCGTTCGCGCAGATAAGGATCGGCAATAACATTAAACTGCTCAATCAGCTGTTCCCCCTGTGTCGTGACCGCCCACTCGGCGTTATACCGACGATTTTGTATTAACCGTACCGCGTCATCAATGAGCATCGGGTCATCTAATAACAAATGATGCACAGTGAGCAGGGGTTCTAATTCGCGTGGCGCATCTGCAGGTAGCTGGGATTTTTGTGCCTCGAGATCAGCTTGAACCTCAGAGACTGCGCGCTGCAAGCGCGCTATCTCGGATTCTATTTCTCTTGTAGTAATGTAGTAATGAGGAACCTCAAGTGCCGTGGTACCCATCACCACAGCGCGCCCAATAGCAACACCATCTACCACACCTACCCCATGTGCAGTAAACATCACCGCGTGGAGCTTATCATTTTCGTTGGGTCCGGCAGAGGGAGTGCGGGCTGCTGTCGTCATAGACATACCTACTGTGTTTCGCCAAACTTGTTTTCAAAAAGATTTTTGATGGCCTCTAAAGCCTCTTGTTCGTCATCACCGTGCGCTTCAATCGTGACCTCAACCCCCAATCCGGCTGCGAGCATCATCACGCCCATAATGCTTTTGGCGTTGACTTTTTGCTCGTCACGAGCGATAAAAATGTCACTTTTATATTGTGCCGATAATTGAGTTAATTTAGCTGCTGCTCGGGCGTGCAGCCCTAATTTATTAGTAATAACAAGATTTATTGAGGCCATAAATAACTGTTCTCTCGTTAGGGTGTATAGCCAAATATCATTAATTTAGCAACTGCGAATTCTGGCTAAATCAGTATCCTATTCAATAACAGCGCCACGCTGCGCTGTCTCTGCGATACGGGAAATGTAGGCATCGAATCCATCAACCGTCGTATCAGTCATTGCTTTTAACAACATAGGTAAACTCAAACCAGCGACTAAAGATACCTGCTTTCCATCTTGGCGCAAGTATTGGCTAACTTTTTGGGCAACCCTATAGGGCGTCGCACCATAGAGATCATTTAGCAGAACCACATGTTCACTGCGCTCTTTTAGGATTGTAGCGCTGATGCGCTCGACCTCGTGATCAGTTTGGGCTATTGCTTGTATATCAAAGCACATCAATCGTTCTTTGGCTGCCTGGGCACCCAACACATGAGCGGCGCATTGTTGAAATGCAGCCGCAACAGGTATGTGCATAATTAGCACGAGACAGGGATCAGCCTTGGGTTGTGACAACTCGTTCTAATTCCTCTGCAAAGAAATTGGGAACATGAAAGTCTGATTGTTCAGCGATTTCCACGAAACAAGTAGGACTCGTTACGTTTATTTCTGTTAGTTTATCACCAATGATGTCTAGACCAATTACAAAAAGGCCTCGCTCAGACAGTACAGGCGCTAATGTTTCTGCAATTTTGCGATCATTTTCGGTCAGCGGCTGCGCCACACCACGGCCTCCAGCGGCTAAATTGCCGCGGGTTTCGCCCGCTAAAGGAATGCGCGCCAGACTATAGGGTACAACCTGGCCATTTATGATGATGACTCGTTTATCCCCTTGCTCGATTGCTGGTATATAGCGTTGAATCATGACCGTTTCAGTCTCATGACGAGTCAACGTCTCGAAAATCACATTTCTATTGACCTCATCAGGTCGTAACCTAAAGACGCGCTCACCACCCATGCCATCCAATGGTTTGATTACAACATCTTTGTGTTCTTGGTAAAACTTGTGCAAATGCGCCATTTGGCTAGTCACCATCGTGGGCGCAGTAAATTGTGGGAATTCGAGAATAGATAATTTTTCAGGATGATTACGAATAGCTGCGCCACTATTAAAAACCCGAGCCCCTTGGGCTTGGGCCTGATCAAACAAATGTGTGGCATACATATATTCGAGGTCAAAAGGAGGATCAGTGCGCATAATTACTGCACTGAAATTGCTCAAAGCCTGCTCGGTGCTTGAACCTTTGGGCTGCCACCAATGGGCACTATGTAAATCTGCCTCTTGGGGAATATCCAAAGCCAGGCTGTGCGTCAAAACTAATCCATCACGCACAAAAATATCTGTCATTTCGCAAACACTGATTTCGTGCCCACGTGCAATCAAGGCACGCATCATGGAAACAGAAGTATCCTTGTATGCAGCCAAACTTTCCAAAGGATCAATAATGAACAATATATGCATATAGCTTCCTGAATTTAGCCCCACGCTAAATCCTAGCATGGGGCTAAAACTAAACTTGAATTATTTTGTTCTTGGGGCGAGCACCATTATCATCTGACGCCCTTCTAGCTTGGGCATCGATTCGACCTGGGCAATCTCTTCGACCTCATCGCGAACACGTTCGAGCACCCGCATACCGAGATCTTGGTGCGCCATTTCGCGCCCTCGGAATCGTAAGGAGACCTTTACCTTGTCCCCATCACCGATAAAGCGACGGACGTTGCGCAGCTTGACATTAAAGTCCCCCTCGTCAGTTGCCGGTCTAAATTTAACCTCTTTGACCTGAACAATCTTTTGTTTGGCGCGCGCCTCTTGGAGGCGTTTTTGCTCTTGATAACGGAATTTACCGTAATCCATCAAACGGCAGACAGGCGGTCTGGCTTGTGGTGCGATCTCAACGAGATCAATGGCGTGCTCTTCGGCTAAAGCGAGCGCCTCGGCTAGCTTTCTAATGCCTATTTGTTCGCCGTCTACATCAATGAGACGAACCTCTTGAGCACGAATTTCCCCATTAATGCGATGTTTTCTTTCAGTTGCGATGTCTAGAACTCCTAAGTTAATTGATCGAATTAGATATTGTCAGCAATTATTTGCGCTGATCAATATCATTTTGCAAGTGCTGAGCAAATTGATCTACTGGCATTACCCCTAGATCACGCCCACCACGTGCGCGCACGGCAACAGCGCCGGCGTCTTTTTCTTTGTCTCCCACCACCAGAATATAGGGGAGCTTTTGCATACTATGCTCACGGATTTTACGAGTGATCTTTTCACCACGCAAATCGCTAATAACCCTAAAGCCCTTTTCACGTAGAGTATCGGCAACACTTTGAGCATAATCAGCCGAACCCTCAGAAATGCAGCACACCACTGCGTGCTCGGGCGATAGCCATACAGGCATAGCACCGGCGTAATGCTCGATAAGCATACCAATGAAACGCTCAAATGAGCCTAAAATAGCACGGTGTACCATTACTGGGGTACGCCGCTGGTCGTCAGCATCGACATATTCGGCACCCAAACGCTCGGGCATCGAAAAGTCAACTTGGATAGTACCGCACTGCCATTCGCGACCAATCGCGTCTTTGAGTGTGTATTCGATTTTGGGACCATAAAAAGCCCCTTCGCCCTCAGCGATTTCAAATTCACAGCCACTCTCGCGTAAACTATCCATCAGTGCCTGTTCGGCCTTATCCCAAACAGCATCCGAACCTATCCGTTTCTCGGGGCGCGTTGCTATTTTGTAAAGGATTTGGTCAAAACCAAACTCGGCATATACCTTTTGCAGCAACAAGGTAAATGATTTGCACTCATCCAAGAGCTGATCCTCGGTGCAAAATATATGACCATCATCTTGAGTAAAGCCACGTACACGCAGCAAGCCATGTAAAGACCCCGAGGGCTCATTACGGTGGCAAGAACCGAACTCGCCATAACGTATCGGTAGCTCGCGGTAGGAATGCAGTCCTTGGTTAAAAATCTGCACATGACCTGGACAGTTCATAGGTTTAAGGCCATAAACACGTTTTTCAGACTCAGTCACAAACATGTTTTCGGCATAATTATCCCAATGCCCTGTCTTTTTCCACAGATCGAGATCAAGAATCTGCGGGGCACGTACCTCTTGGTAGCCGCCCTCTTGGTAGAGTCGACGCATGTATTGCTCGACCTGCTGCCAAATCACCCAGCCTCGAGGGTGCCAGTAAACTAGGCCTGGGGCTTGCTCACTAAAATGAAATAGCTTGAGCTCGCGTCCCAAACGACGGTGATCACGTTTTTCAGCCTCTTCGAGCATATTTAAATAAGCATCTTGCTCTTCTTTAGTCGCCCAGGCTGTACCATAAATACGCTGCAGCATTTCATTGTCGCTATCACCACGCCAAAACGCCCCGGCCACATGCATCAACTTGAAAACCTTTAGTTTGCCAGTAGAGGGCACGTGGGGACCACGACATAAATCTATGAAATCACCCTCGCGATAAAGAGTGATCTCTTCGCCGGCAGGAATAGAAGCAATAATCTCGGCTTTGTATTCCTCGCCCATACCTCGAAAAAGCTCAACAGCCTCATCGCGATCCCAGACCTCGCGAACCACCTCTTCGTCTCGACGGGCGATCTCGGCCATTTTCTTTTCTATCGCCTCTAAGTCCTCAGGAGTAAAGGCGCGGTCATAGGAAAAATCATAGTAAAAGCCGTTATCAATGACAGGGCCAATAGTCACTTGGGCCTTGGGAAACAGCTCTTTGACGGCATAAGCTAATAAATGAGCGGTTGAATGACGCAAAACCTCGAGGCCGTCTTTATCCTTGGCAGTCACAATCTCAAGAGCCGTATCGTCCTTTATCAAGTAACTAGTGTCTACCAACTCTTTGCTATCTTCGGTGACTACACGGCCAGCCAAGGCAGCACGGGCCAAACCAGGCCCAATAGACTCGGCCACCTCAGCAACGGTCACCGGGCCCTCAAACGAACGATTAGAACCATCAGGTAAAGTAATTTGAACCATCATCCATTTCCCAACTAAAAACGCGGCTCTAAGGCCGCGTCAATGGTATTTAATCTGAAGCATCACACAATGTATGCGCGAAAACACACCTAGCGGCATTTTTAATTTAGGCTAGCTGCTAGTAGTTCGCGTATTTGTCACTGCCACCACCATATAATATAGATAAATCCAGTAATTCCTCATCAACACCCATTATAACAGCCTGACAGCAACAGCGCAGCAAAAATTAGACCACACAAACCATCGCATCCCTAAAAGCAAGGATAAAGAGAAAACTGCGGCATAAAAGCCACGCATCCACAAAGCACATTGCTCTTTAAAACTACATTTGCTATAGTTATTTTTTCTAGGCGGTTAGCTCAGCTGGTTAGAGCGCTACGTTGACATCGTAGAGGTCGCTGGTTCGAATCCAGTACTGCCTACCAAAATTTATAAATAGGCCGGTTTATCCGGCCTATTTTTTGTGCCCAGACCAAGCCAGACTATAACAAACAAAAGCCTGCTGACAAAAAGGTCGACAATCCAAAACAATCTAAGGGCACTGTTTTGAAAAATGTATCAAGCGCAGCGCGGCATTAGAAAGGCGGCACTCGCAGACCGCCCAGCAGCAGCCCTTTTAAAACGACCCCGACCAAACAAGCAGGCATCAACCACCTCGTAGCAAAACTGGCACTCTTTTATAACCGCCAATCGGCGCTGTCTCGCGCTCAAAAGGCGCTAACGGTACAACCTCAACTGCTGTAATTTGCGCCAAAAGTTGTTGCATCACCACGCGTAACTGCCAAGTAGACAAAACCCGCCCGGGGCAAACGTGTCGGCCAGCACCGTACAATAAGTTTTGTTCAGCATGAGTCTTAGGATCAAAAAGTTCTGTGCTGAAAACTGTGCTATCACGATTGGCTGATGTCCAACTCAGCACTAACTGGGCCCCTTCTGGAATTTCACTGCCCCCTATTTTTACAGGACAGGTGGCACGCCGGCGGTTCGAAATAAACGGATTATCTAAACGCAGGACCTCATCAATAAACAATTCTAATTCTTTGTCATTAAAGGCCCGGAGCTCTTTTAAGAGCGATTCTTGGTCTTTAGACTGTGCGATATAGGCAATAAGCACACCAATACACAGAGCCATAGAGCCTAAATCACCACTCGTCCAATTTCGTAAAATAGAAATAATCTCGGCGTGGTTTAAGGCGCGTTCAAAAATCTTTTCATTATGCAGCTGCTGGGTGATGCTATCTACACTAGTCTCGGCCAGCGCTAGTTGGATTATTTCATCAAACTCTTGGGCAACTGCTTCTGTGCGCTTTAACTCTCTAGAAGCGGTTGCTATATGATTGCTATGAATCCATTTTAATAAACGTGGTTCTAGTGACTTAGGCCATCCTAACCATGCACATTGAGCGCGCACTGCAAATACAGCTCCTAAATCATGCACGGCATCCACCTCTTGATCATGCTTTAATAAATCAGCAATCAATGTTTGAGCGATGCGCTCAAATTCTGGCACAAAAGGCATTATTTTTTCAGGCGTGAGGTATTGATCTATTAACTGCCTGTAGGCATCATGCTCTTTGCCGTCTAAGCCATTAGGAATTTGTAAAAACCTAGATACCGCGCTAGAAAAACGCGTGTCATCCAGTGCCACTTGATACACATCTTTATGATGTAACAGCACCCATTGGCCCAGCTCATTTTGTACTATTCTGTGCTTTTTCCTGAGCTCATCAGTTAAAGAACGAACATCCTGCCCTAAAAAAGAAATCTGCGGTAAAGTGGTCAATGACGTTGCTCCTTATCCGTAATGTTAGATTGATTGTTCAAATGGTCTATCAAACCATTCTCATTAGATATATTTGAAATGCACCATTAAAGATAAATAAAGGGCACAAGCCCTTGAGCTAATCAAGTGATGGTTAATATATCTCTATCTTTTCTAACAAAACGGCGCCCTCTTTGCATTGAGCAGGGTCAAGCTCTTGGGCCGCAGCTTCGTCGACTAAAATAGCAGTATCGGGATGCTGCTTGAGAATGCTAGCGGGTAATTCTTCGGTCACTGGACTGCGCTGCAGCTGACCTATTATTTGAGCCTTTTGTTCCCCTGTAGCAAGTAAAAATATACTTTTTGCCCCAAGGATATCTTTTAGACCTAGGGTCACTGCGTGTGTGGGCATTTCGCTTTTATCTGTAAAAAAACGGCTATTATCCCGTCGTGTCTGTTCTGACAGGGCCACCACGTGAGTTTGCTCATCGAACGAGGTACCCGGCTCGTTAAAGCCTATATGGCCATTGGTACCTATGCCTAGCAACTGCAGATCAATACCGCCCAACGCTTGGATTTTCTTTGAAAAATTTAAGCATTCTTCTTGACTAGGCCAATCTTTGCCGCAGGGTAGATACAGCTGATCTTGAGCAAACGGCAGATGAGTATAAAGATACTCTTGCATATAGGCTGCATAGGTTTGCGGGTGCTCTGCCGGTAAACCTATGTACTCATCAAGATTAAAGCAATGCACGTGCTGTAGATTTGGATGCTGTCGTCGATACTCATTAATAAATTGTGCGTAGACTGGCTTCATAGTGCTGCCGGTAGCCAGTCCCAATACGAGTCGATCACGCTCGATAATGAGTCGATGCATTTGCGCGCTTACGAAACGCGCTATGTCCTGAGCGGTTGGGAATACATAAAACATAATATGATTTGTATTAGCAGTCACAAAGAATCTCAATCATACAAAGAAATCAGCCGTTGATGTTAAAGACTTTGTGTGTATTGATGCCTAAAAATTTTTAACTGCTAATGATGTAAAGAAATAAATCTGCCTTTTGGTTGCACCATGAGTCAAATTGCCTGCCAAGCATTGCTTTAGGATTAAAACAAAGTTATTCTTTTTGTTACTGATATCATGATTGGGTAACATCGGAGGCAGCAAAATGTTTTTACACAGCCTGATGGATTATATCCCCTGGTTTTTCATTATTTTTGGCATCACTGGCATTATCTTGGTGGCGATGACAGATTAAATTTTAATGCATAATTAGACGTGTTTAATGACTCGCAGGCCCTGGTCCAACCAATTTGACCGCTAGGGCCTGTAATTTTTCCAGGCCTATAATTTCATCTTCTTGCAGGTACACTTTGTAGCGATTTAATCGATCAAAATGCTGCTCAATTTCTGCTAAATATTCTTTTTGACGTTGTTGATGCTGCTGCCAAAAGCCTTGGTCAATAGATTCGGGCAATATCCTATTAATAATGACCCCTTCTATATTGACTCCCACCTCGGTCAGTGCCTCTACTGCACGAGCAGTCTCTAACACGGGCAAGCGCTCGGGCGTCATTACAAAATAAAATGCTGTTTTTTCAGCGTCATGCAACAAACGACGCGTACGGTGAAATAAACTTTGTCGTGCCTGCAGTGTTTTGGCCAGCTCTTGGCCTCTATCGTCCAGACCTGCTGTGGTAGGGTTTTCAGGCCCTTTTAGCACATTGTCAACATCACGGCCGGGTGTTAAATGTGATAAGACCTTGCCCAATTGCTCAGAACGTTGATTATGCCTAAGTAATCCATCAGTCCAGGCGGCTATGACCTCGGGTAGGCTTAGCAAGCGCAGTGTATGCCCTGTGGGTGCAGTATCAAAAATGATTAAATCATAGGTCTTTAATCCGTCATCCAACAGCTGCGAGATACGCTCTAGCAACGCTGCTTCTTGAGCACCCGGAGATAGGCGTGATAAGCGCAAATGCCGCTGCAATTCGTGCACTTGATCATAGCCTGCATAACGGCGCATCTGGTTTAAAACACGATCTAAATAAGCATCGACCTCTTTTTCTGGGTCAATTTCACATACATATAAGTTAGGGCTGACATGGACCTCTTGAGGGCCGATAGAGCGCGCAAAAATATCGCTTAAGCTATGTGCTGGGTCAGTAGAAACCAAGAGCACTTTGCGCCCTTGCTGGGCAGCATAGGCAGCCAAAGCAGAGGACATAGTGGTTTTACCCACCCCCCCTTTGCCCCCTACCAAAAGCACCCTTTTGTGCGCCAGGGCCTGGGCTAAATCTGTCATCATTAGCAACACCGAAAATGATCTAAGGGCGAGCGCTCCATACCCATACGTGTATGCCATTCATGAAAACGCTCGAGCAAGATTGGTTGAAGCTCTAAAGTATACCAAGATGCCGGATTAGGCATCCCCATCAATTCAGCAAAAACAAGCAGCATAAAGAGATCGTCTTCTTCTCGTTTAGCACGCGCAATTGCAGCCCGATAAGGGGCATAATAAAATTGCGAGCTCAACTCATTTGCCTTTTTACTGAATTCTTTAAATTTTTCCCATGCAGATTTCATGCTCTACTCCATAAAATATGGCCGTACACCTTTTATGGTATACGGCCAGTTTATTAGCAAGCAAGTATGCAAACCTATGACTAACTGACTGCCTCTTGGGCTTTGGCCTTTTCACGACGCAATGCGCTAACACATTCGAGTGTTACCAAGATAGCCGCTACCAATACAACCAAGTCCAAAGTCAACAAGAACCAGTCGCCCTTTTGATAGAACTCGATTAACTGCAGTATTAAAGCAGCCAAAGTCATAATCAACAAAAAGGTCAGAGGCCACACCACAATGCCTGTTTTGATGCGGCGACGCACCAACATAACGGCGATTACTAGTAAGGTCAAACCTGCCAGCAATTGGTTTGTCGTACCAAACAAAGGCCAGATCAGCAGACCACCTGAACCACTGGCACCGCCCGCCCCAAAAGCCAAGAGCAAACATGTACCGACGGCTAATAGTGTTGCAGGTACAGGCTTTTTAAAGGATTCAATATTGTAGATCTCACCCCACTCTTGGAAGATGTAGCGTTGTAGACGCAAGCCAGTATCCATAGTGGTTCCGGCAAATAGCGCCGCCATCACAGTGAGTAATGTGGCTGATACCTCGGCATCAATACCAATACCCGATTGAATGATAGCTGCCCCACCCTGCACAAAAGCATTCACACCACCTTGGCCGAATGAGTGATACAAAGCCTGCCAATCAGCAATAGTAGCAAAGCCGGCAGACGCAGCAATGATCGCGGCCAAAGCCAGAGACCCTTCGCCGACAGCACCAAAGTAACCGACAAAACGAGCGTCACTTTCTTTATTGAGCTGTTTTGATGTGGTACCTGATGAAACTAAACCATGGAAACCAGAAATTGCCCCACACGCAATGGTCACAAATAACAATGGAATCATGGACGGCGTCCCAGCAGGCACATTAGAGTTAATAGCCGGCGCCACTACAGTAGGGTTAGCGATGAACACAGCCAAATAAAGCAAACCTAAGCCTACGAAAAGCTGCAAGCCATTGATATAGTCACGAGGTTGCAAAAGCATCCATACGGGCAATAGCGATGCTATCGCTGCATATACAAACAGCAAAATAATCCATGCCGCATTAGGATTAAGCCCTACGACTGAATCAGGCAAAGACAGAGGTACCTCGGGACCCACCCAGATGAGTGCATAAAGTACAACGAGCCCGAGCAGTGACACCAGGGATAAATTGGCCTTTGTTTTGTAAATGAGTTGACCAATAATTAGAGCCACTACGATGGCGCCCCAAACTGGAACCACCGAGCTGGGATTATTAATTAATAGTCCCGCGATGACAACACCAAACACGGCATTAACCATCAGCAAAACTAAGAAGATCACAATCATGAAAATGGATCGAGCGCGGTGCCCTACCACATCGCCAGTCAGTGCGCCGACAGATTTAGCCTGGTTGCGTACACTGGCCCAAATGGCCCCAAAATCGTGAATACCCGCGAAAAAGACTGTCCCCAAAACCACCCATAAAAATGCCGGCAACCACCCCCAAATAACAGCAATGGCTGGACCCACAATGGGTGCTGCGCCAGCGACAGAGGTAAAGTGGTGGCCCCACAGAACGTATTTGTTCGTGGGAACAAAATCCACACCGTCCTCGAATTCATGTGCAGGTGTCGGGCGAGAATCATCTAGTTGATATATTTTTTGCGCGATGAATCGCGAATAGAAAATATATCCTAAAGCCATCGCCCCTAGCCCAACGACTACTAAAAAAATAGCACTCATATTTTTCCTCGCTAGGAATGAAAACTTGAACCGATATAAACAATAAAAGAGCTTAACTGTTTATAACAAATTCCTAACAAAATCTCGTTCAGGCTTTCCCTAACTGCAATAAGCTTAATCTTGACTGGCATAATGCTACGCCATGATAAACTTGCTTATTTATACCAATGTTGACTATGGTATAGGAATGCTAAACATGCTATTTGGAAAGAGACTGGTTATATATAAACCAGCGCCGACGGAGCAACCACCCCGGAAACTCTCAGGCAAAAGGATCCTAATAGCTGGGGCTACCGCCCCTAGGCGCATCTGGAGAGAGACATTAGATTGTCCACCGAAGGGGATCTTGCTATCTATAGCAGGAATAAGCTCTCAGGTAACCGTACAGATGGGGTAAGTCTAAACGTCTTATCTACATAATTTACGGAGCCATACACCATGACTCATATCGCTGTTATCGGTGCCGGGATTACCGGTGTGACCACAGCTTACGCGCTGCGCAAGCGCGGTTTTGAGGTAACGGTCATTGATCGCTTGCGCTATCCTGCCATGGATACTTCCTTTGCCAATGGCGGCCAACTATCAGCGTGTAACGCCGAGGTCTGGAATAATATTTCAACCATCATGAAGGGCATGCGCTGGATGTTGCGCAAAGACGCCCCACTGCTGTTTAATCCTTCACCCAGTTGGCATAAATACTCTTGGATGGCCGAGTTTGCAGGGCAAATTCGCAACTACGAGAAAAACACTATAGAAACTGCGCGAATGGCAATTGCCGCCCGCGAGCATTTATTCCAATGGGCCAAGGACGAAAATATTGATTTTGACTTGGTAGAACGCGGTATTTTGCACGTTTACCAAAGTAAAGAGGGTTTTGAATCAGGCTTAAAAGTTAGCAAACTACTAGCCCAAGCCGGGCTCCAGCGTGATGCTGTAACCCCCCAAGAGATCCCAGACATCGAACCCACCCTAAAAGGCAGTTATTACGGAGGTTTTTTTACACCTTCGGACTCCACTGGGGACATCCATAAATACACCCGTGGGCTGGCCAAAGCCTGCGAAAAACACGGGGTGAATTTCATTTTCGATGCTGAAATACATAACATCAGCCAACAACAAGGCAAGCAAATCATCCACTACCAGTCCACTCAAGACCCTCAGGCACAAGGCAGTCTCACAACTGACAAGTTAGTTGTGTGTGCAGGTGTAGGTAGTCGGCATATTGCCAAACTATTAGGCGATCGTATGAATGTTTATCCTGTCAAAGGATATTCCATCACGGTTTATCTCGATGACGAGGAAAGCCAGCAGGCCACCCCTTGGGTCAGTCTGCTCGACGAAGAGGCCAAAATCGTCACCAGCCGCCTCGGAACAGGACGCTTTCGCATTGCGGGAACCGCTGAGTACAACGGGATTAACCGCGATATTCGGGCTGATCGTATACAACCATTGATCGATTGGAGTCGCCGCAACTTTAACCAAGTGGGCACCTATAGAGTAGTCCCGTGGGCAGGGCTGCGCCCAATGATGCCAGACATGATGCCACGCGTTCAAAAAGGCAGCAAAGAAGGCGTTTTTTATAATACCGGTCATGGCCACCTAGGATGGACACTATCCGCCATCACTGCTGAAATGGCCTCCGAGTTAATACAAAGCTCAGCGGCTTAGCCTCATGATCAAAATCTGTGCTCATTCAGTAATCAATAAACTGAATTTCAGCACAACAAAAAACCAGCCAGTGTTTATCTGGCTGGTTTTTTATTTGCCATTAAATTTTATTGGCGGTTATTGTTTTTGTTGTCTGGAGTTTAATCCATTTGCAGTCGTTGATTGTGGGTGACTTATGAGTCGCCCTGCGCTTTTTTCAAACGCCTTTCGAACACATCAATCATTTTAACCGTTTGCTGCTCGCCTTTTTCTTCGGCATGTTTTCGGGCCTGAGTAAAAGCATCTTGAGCCTGAGGATAGTCCTCATCCTGTAGGTAAGCCCGACCCAACCAAAACCAAGAACTTGCATGACTTTTATCAAACTCTACTGCCTTTTGCAGATGTGCAATTGCTGCGGCTGATTTATTATCTTCTACAAGCGCCTTGCCTAATCCAAAGCGCAACAATAGGTTATCATGACCTTGTTCAAGCATAGTGAGCAAACGTTGTTGCATAGGCATCGCGTTATTCCCTTACTATTTTCTAAAAACATTTTCAATGAATTCAGGTCATTGTAAGCCATAATTTTTTATCTTTTTTATAAGAACCTAGTTTTCAGGGGGCCGTATGCGTAAACCTATAGCTTCAATCCCAATTATTCTCGCCACAATAATCATGCTTGTGATTATTGCCCTACCCACTCCTGATTCGTTACCTGTGGCCGGGCAGCGCATGCTCGGAATATTAGTGTTTGCCATTATTGTGTGGGTCACAGAAGCCTTCTCTTATGAAGCAAGCGCAATTACGATCACAGCTCTTATTGCCATCCTTATTGGATTAGCCCCCTCCATCGAAAATCCGGATGTCATGATCGGCACCAGCAAAGCAATGTCAATGGCTTTAAGTGGGTTTGCAAACTCTGCTTTAGCCTTGGTTGCAGGTGCATTATTTTTAGCGGCAGCAATGACCTACACCGGATTAGACAAACGTATCGCACTGTATACCTTAAATAAAATAGGCACAAGTGCCCGCCGCATCTATCTCGGTGCAATTATAGTCACTATTATCCTTAGCCTACTCGTACCGAGCGCTACAGCAAGAAGCGCTGCAGTTGTCCCCATTATGATGGGGATTATCGCAGCTTTTAATATTAATAAAAACTCTAACTTTGCTGCCGGTCTCATGATTATTGTGGCTCAAGCA
Source organism: Paenalcaligenes sp. (assembly GCA_035302345.1). Taxonomy (GTDB): domain Bacteria; phylum Pseudomonadota; class Gammaproteobacteria; order Burkholderiales; family Burkholderiaceae_B; genus Paenalcaligenes. The sequence goes on along the minus strand of DATGSS010000003.1, from coordinate 1,360 downwards.
ACCAGTGTCTGGAATGTTGGCATCCAAACGGCAGCAGCCCAAAACCTGCTTACTTTAGGCTTTATGGAGCGCATGCTCAATGAGAAAGTCAGCTGGGGAGACTGGCTACTTGCTGGAGCACCATGGTCTGTTTTGATGTCCTTTGTTGTAGTTTTTGTTGTTTATAAAATGCTTCCTCCAGATACCTCCGCCCTAGCTGATGGTAAAGAGGCCGTTCAAAAGTCGCTACAAGAACTCGGTCCCATGACTACCGCTCAGAAGAAACTGTTGAGCTTATCCATCATTTTGCTCATTTTATGGGCCACAGGAGGCAAATTCCATCCTTTTGACACCACCACAATTACTTATGCCGGTTTGGTGTATTTACTGTTGCCCAACTGGGGAGTAATGCCCTGGAGTGAAATTCAAAAAAGAATCCCTTGGGGCACCATTATTGTCTTCGGAGTGGGGATTAGCCTTGGAACCACATTACTTACCACCCAAGCAGGGCAATGGCTTGCAGGGCAAGTTATTCTCTATACTGGACTAGACCAATTAGGCCCTTTCGCTGTTTTTGCTAGCCTGGCATTATTTTTAATTGTGATTCACCTAGGCTTTGCAAGTGCCACTGCCCTTACCTCTGCAATGATGCCCATCCTAATTGCTTTACTTATTGGTTTAGACAATGGAGTAAATACAGTTGGCATGAGCATGTTATTAGGCTTTGTAATGAGCTATGGCTTTATTTTACCTATTAACGCGCCACAAAATATGGTTTGCTTAGGCACGAACACCTTTACTGCTCGACAATTTGCCAAAACAGGTATTGTCATTACTATCCTTGGCTATGCTCTTATGCTTTTATTTAGCCTTACTTACTGGGACTGGTTAGGGTGGATGTAAAACCCCCCATACCGTGCGTATAACACTTAATATCAATGTTTACTCATGCAGGTACTATATACTGGAGCCATCCTATTTTGATGCACAATATCGATGATTATCTTTAAAAAAATACTCTTCAAAATTATTCATAATATTTTGGTAATTGGCCTAGCCATCGTCTTCATTGTTGCTTTTTACTTCGGAGTAGGAGGGGTTCTGTCCGCACTGCTTTTATAAGCACAAAAAAGCCCGCGATTACGCGGGCTTAGCGGCTTTTTATGCCATGTACTGCTGGACTATTCCAGACGCAGGATTATTCCCACTCTATTGTAAACAAGACATTTTTATCTTTTATATTCAATGGCTTATTTTCCTGCTAATTGGTAATACCATGAAAAATACCATGCTCAGAAAAGGCGAGTTATAACTGAATCTGGTGTTTGAGGAATTGAAAGAAAGCGGCGTATCTGGTTGGTTGTTAGTCGCCAAACAAATC
>DATGSS010000002.1:0-5717 GCA_035302345.1 Paenalcaligenes sp. | reverse complement strand
ATCGAGCGCGCCGAATACAACAAATCAGGGCGTAACACCGCCGTCGTGCGCCTGAAATTAAAAAATCTGCTCAGTGGCTCTAACAGCGAGGTTGTGGCCAAGGCAGACGACCGATACAAGATGATCTTGCTCGAGAAAAAGCAGTGCACTTATTCTTATTATGCTGACCCTGCATACGTTTTTATGGACGAGGAATACAATCCTTATGAGTTAGGCGCCAAACAAATGGGCGATGCACTCAACTACCTAGAGGACGGCATGGAAGTAGAGATCGTATTCTTTGAAGGGCAGCCCATCGCTGTCGAGCTACCCACCGTTATCGTCCGCGAAATTGTTTATACCGAGCCAGCCGTACGCGGCGACACCTCGGGCAAGGTAATGAAACCCGCCCAATTGGCTTCCGAGCACAGCATCTCGGTACCGGCTTTTTGTAATATTGGGGATAAAATAGAAATCGACACACGGACCGGGGAATATCGCGGCCGCGTCTAATGCAGTTGGTCGTCGTCCAAAAAATCCGGGATAGGCATCACGTCTATCCCCTCGTCGTGTAACTCACGTAATTCGTCATTACTAGCGATACCACGAATAGAACGCTCTTTGGCTTGGCCATCACGAATGCGGCGTGCCTCATCGGCAAACTGCTCGCCCACGTCATCGGCCTCTTTTACTGCGCCACGCAGCTGTTGCATAAACTGTGCTTGTAGCTGGGCCAGCTCTTTTTCACTGGGTGCGGCCACTGCGCGCTTGTCCGAATCTGCACTAGCGGGGACAGAGCGCTCTTGTTTTAAATGACTGATATTCAAACGTGGGGCTGATAACTGTTTGGTGATTTCGGTACTAGAACAAACAGGACAACTCAGCAGCCCCTGGGCCTGCTGTTCATCATAATTTTCGTCCGAGCGAAACCAGCCCTCAAATACATGGCCATACTCGCACTGTAGATCAAAAACTTTCAATGCCATAGAAGTCTACTATTGAACTCATATAGAAACAGGTTGTTGGGTCAGTCGGGGTACCGCATCCAGTAACTGTTTAGTTAGGGGCTGTTGTGGGGAAAACAAGACCTTGTCTGCGCGGTCTAGCTCGACCAGCACCCCTTCAAACATCACTGCAATACGATCTGCTAGGTACTCAACAACGCCAAAATCATGAGTGATAAATAGATAGCTCATGCCCAATTCAGCCTGCAACCGCTGCAGCAAATGTAAAATCTGTGCCTGCACCGACATGTCTAACGCCGAAGTGGGCTCGTCGCAGATCAGTACCCGCGGCTCGACTGCTAGCGCCCGCGCGATGGCGATGCGCTGCCTTTGCCCTCCAGAAAACTCGTGCGCATAACGCTGCGGAGTGTCTCTAGGAAGCTCAGTATACTCTAATAATTGGTGGATTTTGCGATCACGCTCTTGTCGGCTAATATCCGGATGCAGTGCTTTAATCCCCTCTTCAAGGATATCCCCTACCAACATCCGTGGATTCAACGAGGAATAAGGGTCTTGGAAAACAATCTGCATGGCACGCCGTTGCTCGTAGAGTGCTTTGCCCTGTGTGTGCAGCACATCACGCCCGAGCAACCGCGCCTGACCTTGCACCACCGCATTATTATCTAACAGACGCATCAACGCCTTTGCTAGGGTGCTTTTCCCACACCCAGATGGCCCCAATAAAGCCAGCGTTTCCCCCTGATACAAATCAAAATCAACGCCACCCAACACCGTATTAAACTGCTTGCGTTGCCACCATTGACTGCTGGCTGGAAATTGCACCCGTAGCTGTTCTACTGAAAGCACTACAGAACGAGTTGGATCATCCTGAGGTGGGGCCAAACGGTGCTCATAAGTCGGTACCGCATCTAGCAATGAGCGCGCATACTCGTGTTTGGGCTGTGCGAAATACTCGGTGGCTGTGGCTTGTTCGACGCTTTCGCCGTGACGCATTAAAACCACTTCGTCAGCCACGTGCTGCACAATGGCCAAATCATGAGTAATCAGCAACACACTTAGCCCAAGTTCCTGCTGTAATTCTTTAATTAAATTGAGAATCTGAGCCTGCACCGCCACATCTAACGCAGTGGTGGGCTCATCAGCAATTAATAGCTTGGGGTTGGCCGCCAGTGCCATTGCAATCATGATGCGCTGGCGTTGGCCCCCTGAAAATTGGAATGGATAATCTTTTAGTCGTGCTGCTGCGTTTTCAATGCCAACACGCTCTAACCAATGGCATTTGCGGGCACGTAACTGAGCCCCTCGTAAATGAGTATGCAGACGCAAAACCTCAGCCAACTGCTTGCCTATGGTTAGCACTGGATTGAGACTGTTTTGCGGTTCTTGGAAAATCATTCCTATTTCTTTGCCGCGGATCTGTCGCATGCGTTGCTCGGTACAGCTAAATAAAGACTGACCCCGCAAAAGCACATCCCCATTCGTGACCTGCACCGCATCAGGTAACAAACGCATGATGGATAAGGCCGTCAGGCTTTTACCACTACCGGACTCGCCCACCAACGCAACTGTTTTTCCGGCTGGGATATCAAAACTTAGATCACGTACCAAAGATTTTGCGCCCTGACCTTGCGCCACAGCGACTGAAAGGTCACGTACCTGCAACAACGGTGAAGAATGCTTGGAATCAGTCATGCTAAAGACCTATTTCATGAGGCTTGGGGTTGTGGGACCAGCTGACGCTGACGTGGGTCAAAGGCGCGTTGCACCGCATCGGCAAAAATATTGGCAGCCAGTACTAATGCCAACAAAAACACAAAGGCAGCCAGCAAATTCCACCAAATCATAGGATCGCGAGACATTTCTAATCGGGCGGCATCAATCATTGTGCCAAAGGAGGCCATACTCGGATCTACGCCAATGCCTAAATAGGACAACACAGCCTCGTACAACACCAACCCCGAGAATTCCAACACCATTGTGATCAATACAATATGCATGACGTTGGGCAAAATATGGCGGGCCATGATCGTGAGGTTACCCAGTCCAAAAGCACGTGCAGCCTGCACATAATCGAGCTCGCGCAATTTGAGCGTTTCGGCGCGCAACAAACGACACAATCCAGACCAGCCAGTGAGACCTAAAATCAAGCACAGCAAAAACAAGCGCGCATCCGCGCGCACGGCCACCGTATCAAAATACTCGGGATGACCGTCTATGTAGACCTGCATCATCAATACACAAGCGGCGATTAACAAAACCCCAGGAATTGAGGTTAGGGTGGTGTAAAGATATTGAATTAAATCATCCACCCAGCCCTTGAAATAACCTGCAGCAATCCCAAAAAACAATGCCGGCGGCAGCATGGCAACCGTGGTCAATGTCCCTATGACCCAGGCAGTACGAATACTTTTTATTGCCTGGTAAATCACATCATTACCAGACCGATCGGTACCTAAAACATAGAAATGTGGGCTAAAAATAGCCACAGCTATCAGTACCAAGCCAATTAGACTCAAACTGATCCACACGGCGTTGACCGCCGCGGGTAATCGCCACAAACTCAATGAACGCCCGCCATTCAAAGGCCGAGCAGTGCTTGAATCTTGTACGGTTTTTTGTGGTAGTTTTGGCTGCAAAATGCGCACCAAGGCAAAGAGCAACCCCCGCAGCAACACCACAAAAACAGCGCCCCACAATAGCGTCTGCCCTGCTAAACGCAGCAGTTGATCACGATGTGATGCATCATCTGTAATCTCATGCGCCGCATTCACCAGCGGTGGAAAATCTCGCACGGGCTCATCATCGATGAGCTGTGTTTCCTTGAAAAACAACGTGCGTGCAAACGGCGCTGAATAACTACGCTCTTTAGCATCTAACCCAACAAACCCCAGGACCTCATCTAAAGTAGAGCGAACAAAAGGCGCGTAGTGTTGGGTTTCTTGTTGGGTTTGATTGCTGGGCGGCAACAACGGCCGATAATGAATAGAATCTAGCAGACCAATAAAGAAAAAGATCAACAAGATCACCCCAGCCGCGGCGGCAGAAGGCGTGCGCACCACCGACAACCAGGCACTACGCAGTGCTACCCGTCGGGAAATAAACACTAAATAGACCAGGATGGCCAGTGCTAAGCCCCATAAAAACGCATCCGTCCACAAAAAGACAAATTTAGGCATAATTATCTCTGCCCATCATTAATTGAACCGGACCCGAGGGTCGACCAAGGTATAAGAAACATCGGCCAGTACCAAACCCACTATATATAAAGCGGAACCCAAAAAAACCATGGCACGCACGATGGACAAGTCCTGAGCATTAATGGCTTCAATGGTATAGCTGCCCAGCCCCGGAATACCAAAAAATGATTCTGAAATCAGACTGCCCATGAAAAGCAATGGAATAGCCGTCACAGCGCCCGTCAGAATAGGTAGTAAAGCATTGCGCAATAAATGGCGGTACAAAACAACAAACTCACTCAGCCCTTTGGCGCGAGCAGTCCTGATGTAGTCCTTGGCAGCCTCTTCTAAAAAGAGACTGCGAAAGAAGCGAGCCTCGGCCCCCAATCGGGACAGTATCCCCACCGCCACCGGCAAAATCAGAAAGCGCATGGTATCTATCCCCCCACTCCAGCCTGAATAGGGCACCCAACTAAGGACCTTGGCAAACAGCCATTGCCCCGCGATGATATAAAACAAACTGGAAATAGAAAGCAGGACCACGCACACCACTACCCCATAGAAATCAAACCGGGTATAGCGGAAAAAAGTCAGCAACAAGGCAAAACTAATGGATACCCAAATTCCTAATAAAAAGGTCGGGATGGCCAAGGCCAAACTTGGACCCATGCGTTCTTTGATCTGCTGACTGATGTCATGGCCATCATCTGAAAACCCAAAATCAAAACGCAGTAAAGGCACAGAACGCTCGTAAAAAATAGTTTTCAGGCCTTTTTGAATGCCACTTTCAGAGGCGTTATAAAATAAGGGCTTGTCATAACCGTGTTCGTGCTTCCACTGCTCGATCGCCTCTTGGCTGACACGTTGTCCACCAATCGAGAGGCGTGCCATATCATCAGGGGTATTCACCGCAAAAAACAACACAAAGGTAATAAGATTGACCCCCAGCAAGATAAATACTGCATAAATCAAACGACGCACTAAATACCTAAGCATGGGGCCCCCCTTCAGCATCCTGTTGGTGTCGGATTCGTTGCTGATCCTTGGCCCGCCATACCCGCATCAAATATCCCCCTATCATCACAACCACGGCAATCAACACCCACAAAGGCCACCATAAAGGTTGATTCCATTGCGCCTGACTATGAGCGCGCGCCTCGGTATCCAAACGCATATACTGCAGCGTATCGCGCACCATTTGCGAGGGCTTGGCGTTTTTTACCCAGTGCTGATAGGCCCCGCCAGAATAGGGCGTAAAGCCAAACATCCAAGGCGCATCCTCTTGGACAATACGTACCATTTGATCAATGATGGCTTGTTTTTCGGGCCCATCATCCAAATAGCGCATCTGCTCGAACAAAGCATCGTATTCGTCATTCTGATAATTGGCTGCGTTCTCACCGCCCCCTTGCGCCCGTGCATGGGGCCCATAAAGCAAAAACAAAAAGTTCTCAGCGTCAGGATAATCTGCCACCCAACCCCACATAAACATTTGGGCCACACCCCGTTGCATTTTCTCTTGGAAACGGTTGTAGTCCGTGGCGCGGATTTCTAATTGAACTCCCAACTGCGCAAGCTGACGACGCATCCAATCTAA
>DATGSS010000001.1:0-16602 GCA_035302345.1 Paenalcaligenes sp. | reverse complement strand
GCGGGTGGGCCGGTGGATACCGCAGCCCGTTTTGTGGCTAAGCCCCTGGCTGAAAAATGGGGTGAGCCCGCAGTGATCGATAATCGCGCCGGTGCCGGTGGAATTGTAGCTGCGCGCTATGTGGTCAATGAAAAGCCCGATGGTTATACATTCTTGCTGCCAGCGATTCACCACGCTATTTTGCCTAGCTTGCGTGATGATCTGGGGTATGACATTCAGGCAGATTTCGAGCCCGTAGGCTCGGTGGCCCGTTTCCCTATCGTTTTGGTGGTTAACTCTTCTTTTGGAGTCGATAGCGTACAAGAGCTTATCGATTACGCTCGTGAAAAACCTGGCGCGGTGACCTATGCTTCATCCGGGATTGGCGGTGGTACTCACTTGGCGGGTGAATTATTCAGTAAAATGGCAGGCGTGGAAATGCATCATATCCCTTATCGGGGTAGTGCTCCTGCGATTCAGGATGTGGCCAGCGGGCAGGTGCAGGTGATGTTTGCTGATGCACCTTCGGCTTTTTCCTTTTTAGATAATGGCAATATACGTGCTTTGGCAGTAGGCAACCCCGAGCGCTCCGAGCTCTTGCCCGATTTGCCTACCATTGATGAGGCGGGTGTGCCCGGTTACGAGGCATATTCCTGGTCTGCCATGCTGGCACCCAAAGGTACTCCTCAAGAGATCATCGAGCAGGTCAATGCTGACCTCCAAGAGGCTCTGAGTGATCCCGAGATTGGGCCGCTGATGGCCGCAGCTGGTGCCGAGCCCATGCTGAGCACGCCCGAAGAGTTTGCTGTGTTTTTAGATGACGAGATCACCAAATGGGGTCAAATTATCGAAGAGGCAAATATCGAGGTGGAATAAGGCTTAAAATAAGGCCTCAATAGCCATGCAAAAAGGAGCACAGTTTCAAAGCTGTGCTCCTTTTTTATTTTTAAATACCAATTACCGAAATCAATTATTAGTGATTAGATGGTTGGGTAATTGGCGGGTAATGGTTAATAACTAATTATGGGTTGTAGAGGATTGAAATTAGGGGGCTGAACCTCGCTTATTGGGTTTCAATGCCAGCGATTTCAATGACCTCATCCCAGAGTTGGTATTCGGTATCCACGACTTCTTTTAATGCTGGGCCATCTGTAACAGCAATCTCATAGCCTGCTTTGTCGATGGCTTCTTGATAGTCGGGGTTATCAGCGATGGTGACCATGGCTGTGTGGATTTTTTCAACTATGGGTGTGGGCAACCCCTTGGGGCCCGTTAACGCATACCACCCTTTGACTTCATAGTCATCAACTCCAGCCTCTTCCATGGACGGCACATCAGGCAAAGTAGAATTGCGCTCGCGTGAGGTAACCGCCAAGGGGCGTACTTTGCCACCGTCAATATAGTTGGCAGCGCTACTGATAATATCAAACATGAACAGCACATTGCCGCTCATCACATCGATCATAGCTGGAGCGTTGCCACGATAGGGGACATTTTCCATGGGGGCACCACTGCGTTGGCTGAGTAATTCCCCTGACAAGTGATTAGAGGCACCTACACCTGCTGACCCATAAGAAACTTCACCAGGGTGAGCTTTGGCATACTCAATCAGTTCCTCAATAGAAGTAATGTCGCTTTCATTATTGATGACCAGGACATTGGTGTAGTCGACCAATTTACCGATATAGGTTAGATCTTTGTCTAGATCTAGGTCTTGGGTGCTTTGAATGATCGGGGTGATGGTCAGGGTGGGGCTGGCCACAAAGCTGATGTTATACCCGTCGGGGCGAGCGCGATTGACGTGCTGGGTGGCAATCATGCCGCTGGCGCCGGGACGGTTCTCAACCACCACTGAGGTACCCAATTCCTCGCTCAAGTATTTGGCAAAAATCCGCGCTGTGGTATCCACAGGTCCGCCTGGAGCATAACCCACTGTCATATGAATGGGGCGGTCCCCAGGCCAGTCATCCTGAGCTAAAGCGGGCGCGCTGCCGATCAGTAACGAGAGGGCGGTTAATGAGAATAGTTTTTTCATGTTGTCTCCGTGGCAGGGTTGTTGAGGTCGTTCAAATAACGATCCTGTAAAACTCTTTTTTGAATTTTCCCACTCAAAGTCATGGGAATATCGTCTATGGAAATGTACTGAGCAGGCACTTTGTACGGGGCAAGCCGTTCGCGTAAAAAGCCCTGTAAAGCATTGATATCGACACGGGCATTGTCGTTGGGTTGATAAAAAGCGATGATCTTTTCGTTGCCGTCCTGCTCGGGAATGCCAATCACCGCAGAAAGATTAATGTCGGGATGACTATTGAGTACCGATTCGACCTCGTGGGGGTACACATTAAAGCCTGAACGAATGATGAGCTCTTTCGAGCGTCCAGTGATGTACAGAGCACCGTCAGCCGACAAATAACCCAAATCGCCCGTTTTTAACCAGCCCCCAGGCAAGATTGCCTGTGCTGTTTGTTGCGGATCTTTGTAATAGCCCAGCATGATGCCCGGGCCACGTACGTGTATTTCTCCAACCGTGTCAGGTGGCAGCGGGGCAGTTTCCAGATCCCCAATATGGATTTCCAACGCTTCGACAGCGTAACCAGCTGTGCAATCAGTAGCGGGTGCATCCTGGCGAGTTAGAAACAGTGAGCCGGCATATTCGGTAATGCCGTAGCCATGGTGTAACGGATGACCAAAAAGTGCCTCGACGCGTTGTTTTAGGGTGGCATCCAAGGCTGCACCGCCCGTATAAACGTAGCGTAATTTAGGGGCCTCATAAGGGCCGTTTTCGGCCGCTTCAGCTAATAGGCGGGTATACATCATGGGGACCCCTTGCAGGGTGGTTAGCCCTAGCTCTGCCAGTGCATAACGCACATCGGCAGGATCAAACCGACTGCGTAAAATTAGTGCGGCCCCTGCATATAGGGTCGCCAATAAAACAGTTGCTAACCCAAAAATATGTGACAAGGGTAGCGCTGCATAGGCACGATCGTTAGTGTCTAGACCGCGCGAATGTCCGGAAATACGGGCAAAGTGTAAAAGTCCTCGATGGGGCACCATGACCCCTTTGGGGGCACCTGTGGTGCCCGAGGTATAAATCAGGGCAGCGACCTGATCTGGGTCGGGTAGGGTGTATTGCTGTTTGGTAAATGCTGTCGCAGCAGACGTGTTTTCAGTGCCAGCGTTATTGTCGGCGTTATTTGCTGTGGGCTGTACTTTTATATGTGCACAATTGGGCAAAAAGGACAGGGATACGGCCGCTGCCTTTTGGTGTGCCGCGTGGTCTGCAGCGTTGGTGGATATACCGCTGGTATAAACACTCACGCGTGGATTTGCATGGGCGCTGATGACGTCAATTTCACGTGGGCTCAGACGTGCGTTAACGGCGACTGGCCATGCCTGCAATACACTACAAGCAAAATACAAGGTCATCATGTCCACGCAGTTTTCGCCCACCACGAGAATACGATCTCCAGGTTGCACCCCTTGTTGTTTCAGGTACTGGCTGGCTTGGGTGATTTTTTCCCAAAGCATACCGTAACTAATGGACCGATTAGCAGTATCGATGACGCATAAACGATTGGGGTGTGCGGCCGCGTGATACTGCGGTATGTGGTGAATGGCGGTGGCCTGACTTAGGTCACTGATGCTCATCTTGCCTCCTGCGTTTAGAATGATTTTTGATTTTATTGGGTCTTGTATCAATCATTCTAGGCAAAATTAGCCCTAGCGACTTTTTAATTTTATAAGCATCACTTAAAGGATTTTGAACTGCAGCGCATCACCTGTCTTTGGGTGTGATTTCACAAGGTGTAGGCAGATGATTATTCATCTGTCGGGCCTTTTCCAAAAGGTAATCAATGCATGCTCGTATCGCTCGGGTTTGGTGGCGATTAGGCATATACAGCATAAACATTTGGCGGCCAAAAATACTCAGGGTGTAATCATCCAAAGTAGTGAGCACTTTACCACTTTTGAGCTCATCAAGCACCACATAATCAGGCATGATGCCTACGCCTAAGCCAGCGAGCATGGCTTCACGGATAAAGGGGAAATGCTCTGAGCTTACACTGGGGCTGAGATAGACTTCTTCCATCTGGTCGTTTTTATAGGCCCGTAAACGTAGGCGCTTGCCCACCACGCTAGAGGTGATGATGGGTACCTCGGCCAATGCCTGCAACTCAGTTGGTAACCCGTGCTGTGCCACATAGTCTGCTGATGCGCAGGCGATATAGCGAATGGTACCCAAATTACGTGCGATGAGATTTTCGGGAGGATCGCTCATGATACGAATAGCGATATCGATCCCCTCGCGAATCATGTTATCGATACGGTTTTCAAACATCACATCCAGGTGAATGTCCGGGTAGCGTTCTTTAAATTCTATGAGCCACTGCATCATGAACATTTGTCCAAAGCCACTGGGTACACTGATACCCACGCGTCCTTGTAGGCTTTGCCCCAGGGTGGTGATGCTTTCGCGGGCGGTCATGAGCTCGTTGAGGATATTACGGCCATGTTCATAAAGCCGTTCGCCGGCCTCGGTCGGCTCGACGCTTAGGGTTGAACGGCGCACCAGCTGTACGCCTACCTCTTTTTCTAACAAATTTAGGTGGTAGCTGATGTTGGCGCGGGTCATTTTGAGTTTACGGGCCGCTTTGCTCAGATTGCCGGCGTCCAGTATTTCAACCAAGATGGTCAGGCGTTGTAAGTTCATAGTCGTGTTCAAAAGAATTTGACGTCGTGTCAATAAAAAGGAATATTGTAAAGTTTATTTTGGCAACATACACTGAAACATCGAGAGTTATTATCACTGGAGAGTGCTATGAGCGTTGATCAGGAATCTTTTGACATTTTATTAGATAGTTTGCGCCGTTACGTTAGAGAGCGCTTGGTTCCCCTAGAGGACTATGTTGAAGACAATGACGAAGTCCCGAATGAAGTCGTCGACGAGATGAAAGAAATGGGTCTCTTTGGCATGACCATTCCCGAGCAGTACGGCGGCATTGGCCTGAGCTTGAGCCAGGAGTGTGCTGTCAACTACGAGTTTTGTCAGACCTCGTTGGCCTTTCGTTCGACCTTTGGTACGAACGTCGGGATTGGCTCACAGGGCATTTTAATCGACGGTACCGAAGAGCAAAAACAGCACTATTTGCCCAAGGTCGCCACCGGTGAGTTGGTCATGGCATTTGCACTGACCGAGCCCGAGGCTGGTTCGGATGCACAGTCATTAAAAACCTATGGCAAGCTCGACGGTGATCATTATGTTCTTAATGGTACCAAACGTTTTATTACCAATGCGCCCCGTGCCGGTGCTTTTACCTTGATGGCCCGCACCAGTGACGAGCCACGCGATAACATTTCTGCGTTTATCGTGCCGACTGATTTGCCCGGTATTACCCTAGGTAAGGTTGACCAAAAAATGGGTCAACGCGGGACACAAACATGTGATGTCATTTTGGAAAATGTCCGTGTGCCAGCGGAAAATATCATTGGTGGTGTTCCTGGTCAGGGCTTTAGAACTGCGATGAAGGTATTAGACCGCGGTCGTATTCACTTGGCCGCTGTGGCATGTGGATTGGCACAACGCATTTTGGATGAGTCCGTAGCCTATGCACGTGATCGCAAGCAATTTGGCAAACCCATCGGTGAATTCCAACTGATCCAAGCCATGTTGGCTGATAGTCAGGCCGAGCTACTCGCTGCTTGGGCCCTAGTTCGCGAAACTGCCAAGATGTATGACGAAAAACATACGCCTGGCAAAAAGAACCCCGAGCTCAGCCTGCGCGCATCTTCCGCCAAGATGTTTGCCACCGAAATGCTGGGTCGCGTTGCAGACCGTGGCGTGCAAATCCATGGCGGTTCGGGTTATATGCGCGAGTATAAAGTAGAGCGCTTTTATCGTGATGCACGTTTGTTGCGTTTGTACGAGGGTACCACTCAGATTCAGCAAATCATTATTGGTCGTACTTTGGTGCGCGAAGACTAATCTGGATACGGCAGTGCGTGATTGCACTGCCGTTTTTCTACGCAGTTACAGGTATTTTTCATGGGAAAGGCAAAGATGGATAAAGCTCAAGACCAATTAGTGCATACACGTTTCACTGAGCTCTTTGGAGTGCGTTTACCGATTGTGGCGGGTGGTTTGATGTGGTTGGCCAATGCCGAATACGTCGCTGCCGCCGCACATAGCGGGATTTTGGGCTTTATTACTGCAGCCAGCTTTTCTAATCTTGATGAGCTGCGCGATGAAATTCAAAAATGCCGTGATCTTAGCCAGGGTATGCCGTTTGGGGTCAATGTTTCCATGCTGCCCCATCGAGTCACGGGCGAACAGACCGAAGAGGTGTTCGAGCTTATCGCCCAAGAGGGCATTCCCTATATCGAAACCTCTGGCCGTAGCCCCGAGCCCTACATGCCTTTGATCAAAGAGGCCGGAATCAAAATCCTGCACAAGGTCGCGACTGTACGTCATGCTGTTTCGGCACAGCGTCAGGGTGTTGATGCAGTTTCAATTGTGGGTGCAGAATGCGGGGGACACCCAGGCGTAGAAATGGTCGGCACCATGGTCAATACTGCATGGGCAGCGCGCTGCCTCGAGATTCCATATTTGGTCGGGGGTGGTTTTGGTTGTGGTTCGCAAATCACGGCCGCATTAGGGATGGGTGCATCCGGCGTAGTGATTGGTACCAAATTTCTCACTGCCCACGAGATTTGGGCTCATGATGACTATAAAAAACGTTTGATCGAGGCTCAGCCGACCGATACGGCGCTTTGCATGCATACGGTACGCAATACCGTTCGTGTGCTGCGTAACGACACCGTGAACGAGGTGCAGGAAATAGAACGCACCAAAGAGGATGTCACTATTGAGGATTTATTGCCCTTGGTGCGGGGTTCTTTTGCCCGCGAAGCCTATACCTCGGGTGATGTGCGGCGCGGTTTGTTATCGGCGGGTCAATCATTGGCCTTTGTCGAGCAGCAACAGCCCTTGGCAGAGATTGTCCAAGAGCTCGAAGACGGCATGCGCCTAGCTTTTGACCGGTTGGATCAGTTGCGACAGCCGGTCAGCCAGAAAGCACAGGCCAGCTCATAGCGCTCTGCAGGGGTTGGACAGTGGGCGCAGGGGCTGCGGTGCTGCCCCCTAGGTTTGTCTATAGTAAACATCTAAGTGATTTTCTAATTCACACGAAAAATTACAGTAATCCAAACAATCTACAGGGAAGGATAGAAATGACTGATCTCGTCAAAGATAAAGTCGCCGTTGTGACTGGCGCAGGTGGAGGCATTGGTAAAGGGATTGCACTGCTATTGGCCAAATATGGTGCCAAAGTGGTTGTCAATGATATCGGTGTCAATGAGCACGGCCAGGACTCTGCCGAGGCCGTAGTAGCAGAAATTCGTGAGGCCGGCGGCCAGGCGGTTGCTAATCAGGATTCTGTTTCTGATGCTGGACGTCAGATCGTACAGCAGGCTGTCGATGAGTATGGACGTATTGATTTAGTAGTCAATAATGCCGGGAATCTGCGCGATCGTCTTTTCCACCGCATGAGCCAAGAAGAGTGGGATGCTGTGATTGACGTGCACCTAAACGGCGCCTTTCAAGTCAGCCAAGAGGCTGCCAAGCATTTCCGTCAACAAGAGTCCGGTTGCTTTGTGCATATGACCTCGACCTCTGGCCTGATCGGCAATCTGGGGCAGTCCAACTATGCCGCTGCCAAATTAGGTATTGCAGCGTTGTCCAAATCAATTGCTATTGATATGGCTCGCTTTAATGTACGTTCGAATTGTATCGCTCCTTTTGCCTGGAGCCAGATGACTAGCTCTATTCCTGTCGACTCTCCTGAGGCCGAGGCACGGGTTGCCAAACTCAAGCGTATGGAAGCACACAAAATTGCCCCCTTGGTAGTGTATTTGGCCAGCGAGGGTGGAAAAGACATCACCGGTCAAATCTTTGGTGTGCGTGCCAACGAAATCATGGTCTTTAGTCAGCCTCGTCCGGCGCGTTCGGTGCATCATGCTGAGGGTTGGACGCCTGAAACCGTAGGTGAGATTGCTATCCCCGCACTGAGCAGTGCATTCTACGAGCTCGAGCGCTCGCCTGATGTGATTAATTGGGATCCCTTTTAATTGCCTGCTGTGTGATTCAGCAGTAAACATGCAATTTAATTGTTGGAGCATTCCCGATGGCATTTGATTACGAACATTTAAAAAACTGGCAGTTCGAGCCGTTGTATAATGACTTTACTGCCAAGGATACGATTTTATACGCGCTGGGCATTGGTTTAGGGCTCGATCCCGTTGATGAGCAGCAGCTACCTTTTGTTTACGAAGAGGGCTTGCAAGCCATGCCCAGCATGGCTGTCGTGTTGGGCTATCCAGGGTTTTGGATGAAAAATCCAGATACCGGGGTGGATTGGGTCAAGGTGTTGCACGGTGAGCAACGCTTGGAAATTTTGAAACCCTTGCCCGCTCAGGGCCGTTTTGTGGGCCACAATCAGGTCGTACGAATTACAGACAAAGGGCCGGACAAGGGGGCGTTGGTAGTGACCGAGCGCGAGATCAAGAATGCCGATGATGGCACCTTGTACGCACGCTTGCACAACGTTAGCTTTTGCCGTGGTGATGGTGGTTTGAGCGCCTCTGACGAGCCTTTACCTGGTTTGCCGCGCGCACCCGAACGGGCACCTGATTGGGTATGCGAGCTTTCCAGCATCCCTCAGGCAGCTTTGTTATATCGCTTGAATGGTGATTACAACCCTTTGCATGCCGACCCTGAGGTAGCCCGCAAAGCTGGATTCGAGCGTCCTATCTTGCATGGGCTATGCACTTATGGGATGGCTTGCCATGCATTAATAAAAATGTGCGCTGACTACGATCCACAGCGCATGCGCCGCCTCGATGCGCGCTTTAGCGCCCCAGTTTATCCAGGTGAACGCCTGGCTTTCGAAATCTGGCAGGGTGAACAAGAGGGGCATTTTGCCTTTCAAGCGCGTGCCATTGAACGCGATGTAGTGGTGCTGAGCCACGGTGTCGCCGAGTTTGCTTGAACCGCCAAATAAAGGAGTTCTACACAATGGGGGTAGATCAAACAGCACTGGCCCAACCCGCTGAGATGGGGGCCGAGCAATATTACCATCAGCTTTTGGCTGAGGATGTTTTCGCCATCCAGCAATGCACTGGATGCGAACAGTATGTTTTTTATCCGCGGATGCTTTGTCCTCATTGCGGTCACGACGAGCTGCGCTGGCAGGTTGCCAAAGGCCAGGGTACGGTTTATTCCACTACGGTGGTCCGCCGTCGTTCTGACCGTGGAGGCGACTATAACGTTGCACTGATTGACCTGGATGAAGGTGTACGCATGATGAGTCGTGTGGATGGCGTGAGCCCCGAAGAGGTTGCCATCGGCATGCGAGTACAGAGTCAAATTACAGAGGGGGACGAAGGTCCGATGGTGGTCTTTACCCCAGCCAAGGAGGAAAAATGAGCATCGATTTGCGCGGAAAAACAGCCGTAGTAGGGGTAGGTCAGGCTGGGCAGGGGGTCGCCGAGGGCTTTTCCGAGATGGAGATCTTGGTACAAGCCTCGCAGCGGGCTGTCGCTGATGCTGGTCTGACTATGCAAGACATTGATGGCATCGCCACGGCCAGTGTCAGTGCCAGCATGTGGGCCATGCCTGTGATCGAGCATTTAGGTATTAAACCTACTTTTATCGAGAGCACTATGCTCGGCGGGTCTAGTTTTGTAGCGCATTTGCAAGCCGCTGCACATGCCTTGCATAGTGGTCAATGTAATGCGGTACTCGTGTGCTATGGCAGCACCCAGCGTTCTTCCACAATCAATCGTGCTGAGATCGCATCTGCCCGTAAAAAACTGGATCCACAGCCTTACGAGGCACCCTATAATCCGCTGAGCCCTATTTCATCCTATGCGCTCGCAGCTGCACGCCATATGTATGAGTACGGCACCACCCGTGAACAATTGGCCGAGGTAGCCGTCGCTGCCAGAAAGTGGGCACAACTCAACCCGGCAGCGTATCGACGTGATCCATTGACCATCCAAGAGGTCCTCGAATCGCGCATGATTTCAGATCCTTTATCAGTATTGGATTGCTGTCTGGTCACTGATGGGGCGGGAGCCTATGTGATGGTGCGCGCAGATCGCGCCAATGACTTTCCGCATAAACCCGTGTATCTACTGGGCAATTCGACAGCAGTTTGGAATCGTCAAATCTCTTCTATGGAGGATTTGACTGTGACCTCAGCTGCTCAATCTGGACGTTTGGCTTACGAGATGGCTAAAGTCGGGCCGGCAGATATTGATGTAGTCGAGCTTTATGATGCCTTTACCATCAATACCATCCTCTTTTTAGAGGATCTAGGCTTTTGCGCCAAAGGCGAGGGCGGCGAGTTTGTTTCGAATGGCAATATCGCCCCAGGTGGGCAGCTACCCGTGAATACTAATGGGGGTGGCTTATCCTGCATTCACCCTGGGATGTATGGCATCTTTATTACTATCGAGGCCATCGAGCAGTTGCGCGGTGCTGCTGATGAACGGCAGGTCGCAGGTGCCGAGCTGGCCCTAGTGCATGGTAATGGTGGTACGCTATCGAGCCAATCCACAGCCATCTTTGGGACTGAAAGCACGCTTTAATAAAGGGTCCTCAGATGATGCCGCTAATACTTGTATTGGCGGCGTTAGCACAGCTTGTATGTGCATAAATTAAAAAAAGCCCGCACTGATCCATGGTTCAGGCGGGCTTTTAAGCTCATCACAACCGATGAGCAGGTCGGAGCAAAATGGGGCTATGCTTTAAAGCATGTCGGTGCCATGCTCGAGCACGTAATCGCAGGCTTTGTCTTTGAGATCGCCTTTAAGGCGTTCGAGGTCAAAGCTTTTACCGTCGCTGCCGCTGAGGACACCGCTGAGGCCTTTTTCATAATGATCGTCTTTTTCTTGGCTGCCGATACCGGCTTTATCCATGAGCTTATTTTTAACGTTTTCTGCATCCATGGCATCGACGTATTTATGCTCGATACAGTATTGCAGCACGCCGGCGGCATTACCTGCCATGTCAGAGCTCAAATTGGGTAAACCCAAGGCAGAAAGCCCGCCACCCGAAGAACCACCGCCTAGCGCTTTGCTCAGACCACTGCTGCCCGAATCGCTGTTAGAACGCCCTGATTTAAGGGCATCGGACAGCCCCGAGGCGGCACTGGCAGAACCCGCTGCGGCTACGCCTGCAATGATCAAAGGTGCCAAAATAAAACGGCGCAAAAGTGCGTATTGTTTCATAGGTCTATGGTTTCCTGCATGATTTGGAAAATAAGTGTCTGCCCGGCCTATTGATCTGGTCAGTCTGCAGCTAGTATATGATGGAAGGGCGAGCAGGGGCAGTGAACAATTCTAATAATTTGTGAGGATGCTCAACTGTTCAGAGGATAATCAATATGGCGATACTAGTGACTGGGGGTGCAGGATTCATCGGTTCAGCCCTGGTGCGGTATTTAATACAGCACACTAATTACACAGTGGTCAATGTGGACAAGCTCAACTATGCGGGCAATCGCAAGGCATTAGAGACCGTTTACGAAGATCCACAGCATGTATTTTATAAGGCTAATGTGTGTGATGCACAGGCGCTGCAACGGATTTTTTCTCGTCATAAACCATGTGCGGTGTTTCATCTGGCCGCTGAATCACATGTGGATCGCTCTATCGCTAACCCTCAGAATTTCATACAAAGCAACATCGTTGGCACCTTTACATTATTAGAGGCTGTACGCGCCTACTGGCACGAGCTGCCAGTCAAAGAACAGGTTGCTTTTCGTTTTGTGCATATCTCTACCGACGAGGTGTTTGGTGATTTGGGACTCAATGAACGCGCGCCTCTAAAAGAGGACACCATTTATTTGCCCAGTTCTCCTTATTCAGCCAGCAAAGCCAGTAGTGATCACTTAGTTCAGGCATGGCACCGTACCTATGATATACCCAGCATTATCACGCACTGTGTTAATAATTATGGGCCTTATCAGTACCCGGAAAAGCTCATTCCTTTTATGGTAAAGCAGGCGCTCAGAGGACGGCCATTGACGATTTACGGGCAGGGCAATCAAATCCGCGATTGGATTCATGTAGACGATCACGTGCGCGCCCTGCACCTGATTTATGAGCAGGGACGGATTGGCCAAAGCTACAACATCAGTGCCCATCATCAACTCAGTAATATTCAACTCGTACAGCAAATATGTACTCAGTTGGATGATATATTTGCCCAGCGTACTCAGCGACCAACGACACTAGAAGGCATAGAAAGTTTTGCCGAACTCATTACGCATGTCACCGATCGGCCTGGCCATGATCAGCGCTATGCCTTGGACGCCCAAAAGCTACGCCACGAGCTCGACTGGCGTCCTGAAATATCATTTGCCGCGGGACTAAAAGCCACCGTGCAGTGGTATGTAGATTATTTTGAGGCGGGCAATTAAATCAATTGGTGGTCTCACCGTCATTAGCCTCAGCGCCAAGCAGCACATGTACCAGGCTCAGCCAGTATTGCACCCCGATGGGCAATAACGCATCGTTAAAATCATAACGAGGGTTGTGCAAAGGGGCGCTGTCCTCGCCATTGCCCACCCAGATATACGCCCCAGGGACCTGTTCTAGCATAAAAGAGAAATCCTCGGAGCCCATGCTGGGTGGTACGTTGCGGTGAACCTCGCGTATACCGGGGACGGCTTGTAAGGCTTGGACGCAGTATTGGGCATGTTGGGGATCGTTGATGGTGGCAGGATAACGCGGTTGGTAATCTAGCTGCGCCTGTAGATCGTGGTAAGCTGCGAGCTGATCAACAGCTGTGCGGAAGCGTTTTTGCAGTTGCTCGCGTAATCTAGCATCAAAACAGCGCAATGTCCCCCTGAGGTGGACGGACTCAGGAATGACATTATAGTTTTCACCGGCATGAATACTGGTCACACTGAGAACGGCGGGATCATGTGGGGGGATCTCACGAGCAATGATGCCCTGCAATTGGGTAATAAATTGACTGGCGGCCAATATGGTATCGGTGCCCAGATGAGGCATGGCGGCATGACACCCCCGTCCTATCAAGGTCAAATCAAATAAATCAAAAGCAGCCATCACGGCATTGTCATTGACAGCGGCCTCGCCCACGGGTAGGCCAGGCCAATTATGTAATGCATAAACCCCATCCATGGGAAAGCGCTCAAACAGTCCTTCTTGGACCATCGCCTGCGCACCGCCCTCGTTCTCCTCGGCCGGCTGGAAAATAAAATAGATGGTGCCTGCAAAATCGGGTTGATGGGCCAAACTGTGCGCAGCCCCCAACAGCATGGTCATATGGCCGTCATGGCCGCATGCGTGCATTTTTCCTGGGGTTTTTGATTGATAGGGTAGATCGGTCTGTTCGACGACGTCCAAGGCGTCGATATCAGCGCGCAAACCGATGGCGGGACCGCTGCCCAAACGCCCTTGTAATGCTGCCACGATACCCGTGCCACGCCCCCAACCTGTATGCACCGTGAGGTTAGGCAGAGCATTTAATAGCTCGGCCAGTCGAGCACTGGTGCGGTGCTCGGCAAAGGCGGTCTCGGGATGACGGTGAAAGTCATGGCGCCAGGCACTCAGCTGTTCTTTCGCGGGTGGATGTAATTGGGTCATGGTCATTATCTAGGTAAAAAAGTGCTGCTAAATAATCATCTGTAAATGCAATAGGGCAGACGCCTGTCAAGAGGCGCAACAGGTATCAGTAGTAAGGAAAGTCTATTACTCATTTACATTGTCCGTGATAAAAACATCTTTGCACAGGGGGATATGCCCGCAGAATAAATTCTTTGACGCGCTGGTAAATGGGCTTGTCCTTGTGGAATCTATTTTCATCCAGTTAGTATAGACAGGCACAGATAAATAGTAACAATAATGAAATAAATCAGGAGGCAAACATGGGTGACACTGCGCAACAACTGGGTCAGGGCTACTACTGGCAAGATCTGCAGGTGGGTCAACAGTACAAAACCTACCGACGTACCATTACCGAAACTGATATTGTTAATTTCATTTCAGTGACCGGTATGCTCGAGGTGATTTTTACCGACCATACCTACGAGGGGGCGATTCAGGGTCGGCCCGTACCAGGCAGTTTGACCTATGGAATTATCGAAGGTTTGCTCATGCAGGGCATGGTACAGGGCACTGGTTTGGCCTTGCTCGAGGTGCACAAGAAAATGTTGGCACCCGTAGTGGCAGGCGATACTATTTGGGCCTTGGTCACAGTGACTCATGTGCGTGAAACATCCAAAGGTGGGCGTGCCATCGTCGATACACACGTCAGCGTTAGAAACCAGAACGATGTTGAGGTGATGAGCTATGACGTCAAGCGCATGTTGGCAGGCCGCCCCTAATAAAGGGGGACGCGTCTGCTGCAATACTGAGGAAAACCCTTTCGCCTAGTAATAATACTGATTAAAAAACAGCAAAGGGCTTTTACACTAAATGAACTCAAAAATCTCTACATAAAAAGTTGGAGGGAGACAATCTATGTCAATGTTTACACGTTCTATCAGAACGCCTGTGGTAGCTAGCCTATCCGCAATGGCTATTTTTGGATTAAGCCAGATGGCTTGGGCTGATGAAGTCTACGAGATGGATGTTAACAACTGGACTTCGGCATCGCACCATTACACCAAAAATGTTTGGGACCCCTGGACTAAAATGGTCGAAGAAAAGACCGATGGCCGTGTCAAAGTACACGTGCACCAAGGCAGTGCTTTAGGCAAGTCCACCACTGTTTATCAGGATGTACGTGGCGGACTATACGATGTCGGGGTGGTGGTACCTAATTATATCTACGACACCAAGTTTTTCCCCTATACCATTGGTAACTTACCTTTTGCTTTGAATGGTCCTGATGGGGCGATGACAGTTCTACAAGAGTTCGTGGAAAAGTACGCGATACCTAATCTCGAGGATGAGCTGGTTGTCTTTCAGACCATGGCCACAGACAGTTATGACATCTTCTCGCGTGAACCTATTCGTAGTGTCGACGACTTTAAAGGCAAAAAAGTACGCATCAACGGTAAAAGCGAACGCCCCTTTGTTGAGGCTTTAGGCGCTGTACCGGTATCTATTCCTGTCGAAGAGATTTACGAGGCCTTTGATAAGGGCATGATGGATGTCGCTTACTACACACCTATCGGTGGGTATTCCTTTAAATTTAACGAGCCTGCCCCCTATTTTTCTGTATTGGCCGTTGCGGCGACACCTTTGACCCCAGTGATGAGTCTAGATTTCTACGAGAGTTTGCCCGAAGACCTACAGCAGCTATTTGATGATGAACTAGGCCCTGCTTTGACGGCAATGTTCCGTGATAGCTATACCGATTTGCTTGAAGAGTCACACGATGGGTTGCGCCAAGATGCCGAGGAAAAAGGCGAGTTTATCGAGCTTGATGAGGAGACCATCAGCGAGATCCGTCAGCTGTCAAAAGGCTCTTGGGACGCCTGGATCGAGGATGCTAATGCCAAAGGTTACGATGGCGAGCAAATGGTCGAAGATTATTTCGCGCTCTTAGAAAAACACGGCTATGAAAAACCCTTTTAAATAATCAATAAAGACGGGGCACTCATGCCCCGTCAACCAAGCTTGCCCTACGAGGCACTACGACGCAAAAGGGGGTGTCATGCGGGTGTTTCGACAAATTGTTTTTTCGTTGACCACTGTGGTGCGCGCTGTGGCATTGCTGACCATGGTTGCCATGATGTTTTTCATCTTTTACGCAGTGCTCAGCCGGCAGTTCTATCGCCCAGTGATTGGCGATATCGAGTTAGTCCAATTAGGCATGGTGGTATTGATTATGTGCGGTTTGGCCTATACCGAACAGATTAAAGGGCACATCAGTATCGGGGTTTTTGTGGATCGTTTTCCGCAAAAGATTCAACACTTGCTCGATTGTTTAGGCTATGCACTGACAATAGGGGTGACTGGGCTCATCGCCTATACCTATGTGGGGGTCGCTCACGAGCATGAGCATTTCATGCGTTTATCCACAGATTTGCTGTCTATTCCTTTTTATCCCTTTGACTGGATCATCGTCATAGGATTTTTTTCTTGGGGGTTAGAGGCATTGTTGGGGCTGATTGATTCCGTGACCAGCCTCTTTGAATAAAACATTATAAAAACGTTATAGAGAAGCATTATGGCAGTGGAGTATGTAGGGCTGATCGGCATTGGGGGCATGTTTTTATTGATGTTTTTGCGCGTGCCTATTGCCATTTCAATGAGTGTGCCCGCCATTGGGGGCATCCTGTATTTAAAAAGTTTCCGCACTTTATCCTCAGTCATTGAAAGTGTGGTCTGGAATCAAAGTTTTAGTTATTCCTTTAGCACTATCCCCATGTTTGTGCTGATGGGCGAATTGCTTTACATCAGTGGCATTAGCTCTGAGCTCTTTACGGCATTTCGGCTTTGGCTCAGCCGAGTGCGTGGCGGGCTGGGGATGGCAACCGTCGGTTCCTCAGCTATATTTGCAGCCGCTTCAGGCTCTAGCTTGGCGAATACAGCCACCATGGGGGTGATTGCCTCAAAAGAAATGCTCGAGGCCGGCTATAGCAA